>CAIXBT010000321.1 GCA_903917755.1 uncultured Bacteroidota bacterium | reverse complement strand
TTTGCTTCTACACCGCCTCCCTTGCTGCTCTTGGCAGCAGCTCCTTTGTTGTTGACAGTCACTCCCTTTTGTTGTGCCTGAGCGAATGAGAATGTGACAGAAACAAAAACAAATAAAATTGCATATAATGCTTTCATATAGATATTTTGATTAGAGCTAAGGTAGATAATTATTGATCACTCTTCATCCATTAAAATAAATTATAAAACACTAATATCCTTTTGGTTTTCCAAATATTGTTATTTTCGTATAAGATCATGAACAGAAATCATCCTTTTGCAGTTTGTTGTTGTGCTGAGTCAGCGCCGCTGAAGGGATTTGCCATGTAGTATATCACAACAAAAAAATATATTCTAAGCCCTTCAGTCACCCTGAGGGGCTTTTTTTATTTCTTAAAAAACAAAAACGACATATGCTTTTAGACAAAATAAGATCTTTCCAGAAACGCTTCCCGAACGGCTATGCACAGATGATACATGCACACAGTTTCGCAGATGAGATAATAAATTTTCTCTTTCCTGTGCGCTGGGGTAGCGAGCTGACAGTAGATCTGCTCAGCCAAAGAGAGCCGCTGCTCCGGGCTAAACTCGAAGCGCTGCTGGATGCATCCAGTTCCGCCCCTTCTATATCTGACATTTTCTTTGATGAGTTGAATGATACCTTCGATCTGCTCATCAAGGATGCCGAGGCCATCCTCACCTTCGATCCTGCAGCCAATTCACTCGAAGAGGTCGTGATCGCCTATCCGGGTTTCTACGCCATAGCCATTCACCGGCTCGCCCATATTTTGTATAATAATGGAGTCGTCATTTTGCCAAGGATACTATCTGAATATGCACATAGCCGCACAGGGATCGACATTCACCCGGGTGCGCAGATAGGAGCATCTTTCTTCATCGATCATGGCACAGGTATAGTGATAGGTGAGACCACGATCATCGGCGCTAATGTCAAGATATATCAGGGCGTCACCCTCGGTGCACTGACAGTAGAGAAAGGCAATGCTCCCGTCAAACGCCACCCCACCATTCAGGACAATGTGATCATCTATTCGGGCAGTACCATTCTGGGCGGCAAGACCACGATAGGCCATGACTCTGTGATAGGCGGCAATGTCTGGCTTACTGAAAGTGTGCCGGCATTTTCGGTCGTGTATCAGAAAAGCGAGGTCAAGATCCGAGACAGGTCTGAGATGAAAAACGTCATTGAATTTATGATTTAAAACCATCAAACCATTTATTAAAATAAAAACATCACATCATGAAGGCACAAAACATTTTGCAGACCATAGGAAATACACCGCATGTACGCGTCAACAGGCTATTCGGCAATGACCATGAAGTATATGTCAAACTCGAACGCGCCAACCCCGGAGCATCTATCAAAGACCGCATAGCACTCGCTATGGTAGAAGATGCAGAGCAGAAAGGGCTGCTCAACAAAGACTCAGTGATCATCGAGCCGACATCCGGCAACACAGGAATAGGACTCGCTATAGTGGCCGCGGTAAAGGGGTATAGGATCATTCTGGTGATGCCGGAAAGTATGAGTATCGAGCGCAGAAGGCTTATGGCGGTGTATGGAGCAGAGTTCGAACTGACACCAAGAGAGAAAGGCATGAAAGGGGCGATAGAAAAAGCCAACGAGCTCGCTGCATCTACACCTCACTCATGGGTGCCTCAGCAGTTTAACAATCCTGCAAACATAGAGGCACATAAACGGACTACTGCGCAGGAAATATTGGCCGATTTTCCTGATGGTCTCGATTACCTGATCACAGGGGTAGGTACAGGCGGCCACATTACAGGAGTGGCAGAAGTACTGAAAGCTAAATTTCCCGATCTGAAAGTTTTCGCTGTCGAACCCGCTGCATCTCCTGTCATCAGCGGCGGTGCTCCCGGTCCGCATCCTATACAGGGTATTGGTGCAGGCTTCATTCCGGTCAATCTTCATGTAGATATTCTGGACGGTACGATCCAGGTCACCAAAGAGGAAGCATATGAATATGCACAACGGGCGGCAAAGAAAGAAGGAATATTCGTTGGTGTTTCTTCCGGTGCATCATTGGCAGCAGTAGCAAAAAAATTACCCGAGATCCCCAAAGGCTCAAAAGTGCTTACATTCTCTTATGACACAGGAGAAAGATACCTGAGCGTAGAGGGTTTATTTTGAACAATATGATTGATTTTATGGATTGGGAGCTATCTCAAGCACCATAAATGTGCCCGGCACCATAGCGCGCCGTTTATCTGATTCGCCTTCACGAAATTCTGCGGTAGGCAGATAGATATGATGTGTCTTGGAATCTACAGCTATGGTTCTTGCTCCTTTTTGAGTGGTCACATTTTCAATCACTTTGTAAGTGCCGTTCACTTCTCCTACTACTGTCATTGTGCCTTCGCCATTGGCACTATATGCCCTTTTCAGGCCAGTATCAAATGCGACTCCATCCACTCTGTTCCCAATGGTCAGCGAAGCGATCACTGTACCTGTCTTAGCATCTATCACAGCCAGATGACTATCGCTGACCGTAAATAACCTGTGCGATACATTGTCTATGGCGAGGCCGCTCGGCTCATCTACAGGTGCCACCGGCCAGCTGTTTTCTACTTTCAGGGTTTGGCTATTGATCACGCAGAGTTTGTTTTTGTCTTCGATATTGACATAGACTTTCCCTTTTTCATCCGTCGCTGCGAATTCCGGCTTGCCCTCTACAGGTATGCTTCCGGTCACCTTATCTGATTTTGCATCGATCACAGTCACGTTTTTGCTGCGACCATTGAATGCAAAAACATTTTTGGAAAAGGGGTCATATAATATAGCATCAGGATTAGAGCCATTTACTTTGACCCTATTGAGCGTTTTGTAGGTCTTTATGTCAAAAACCACCACTGTTGAATCCTTGCCGCAGCTGATATATCCTTTGCCGAATTCAGAAGCTATTGCGATGCCATGCACACCCTTAGTGTCGTCTATGGTGGCGATCACTTTGCTTGTCTTTACATCTACGACCTGTACCACAGTGCCATGCGAAACATATAGCAGTCCAGCCGCGTCATCCATCGTAAGATAGTCCCAGCCGCCATCGCCATCCAGATGGATCCGGTTTATGATCTTATAGGAAGATTTTTCCTGTGCAGAAATACTGAGTGACAGGGTTATAAAAACTGATAGATAGATTATAGAACTTATTTTTTTCATAAAAACTGATTGGATTTAAAACTATAGTAGGACGTAAAATAAGAAAATGAATTCTACTTTATTTTGCAAAGCTTTTCTGCTGCTTTTTCCAGTGTTTCATTTTCTTTGGCAAAGCAAAAACGAATGACCTTTTGATCTAAATTGCGATGATAGAAAACAGAGACTGGTATCGCGGCGACCTTCCACTCTCTGGTCAGCCATTTCACAAAATCCGTATCCTTTTCTTCAGAAATATTTTTGTAAGAAACGAGCTGAAAATAAGTGCCCTTGCTATCCATAAGTTCAAACTTTGAACCTTTGATCGCATCTCTGAAAAAATCCCTTTTCTGTTGGTAGAAAGCACCCAGCTCCTGATAGAGATGAGGATGATTCAATATCTCTGCATAGGCATACTGCATAGGTGTGCTCACTGAGAAAACATTGAACTGATGTACTTTTCTGAACTCAGCTGTCAGTTCACGCGGGGCAATACAGTAGCCGACCTTCCAGCCTGTGGCATGGTAGGTCTTGCCGAAAGAACCTACCACCATGCTTCTCTCAGCCAGTGCCGGATAGCGTAACACACTCTGGTGCATCTCACCATCAAAAATGATATGCTCATATACCTCATCACTGAGGATGATGATGTCGGTATCTTTTGTGAGTTTTTGCAGTTCCTTCATATCCTTATCGGTCAGGATCGTGCCGGTAGGATTGTGGGGAGAATTGATCACTATCATCCGGGTGCGCTGTGTGATGAGCTTCTGCACCTGCTTCCAGTTGATCACAAAGCCAGGCGCCTCCATATTATAGTGGATGGTCTTGCCACCGGCCAGTTCTACCGCGGGAGCATAGCTGTCATAAGCCGGCGAGAATAAGATCACCTCGTCATTTTCGCTGATCATGGCAGCGATAGCAGTAAACAATGCCTGCGTACCTCCCGCTGTGATAGTGATCTCCGACTCTCCATCTACTTTTGCTCCGTAGAGGCTTTCTGCCTTAGCTGCTATGCCTTCTCTGAGTGTAATCAGGCCCGCCATCGGCGCATATTGATTATTACCGCTTTTTATGGCTCGTTCTACTTCACCCTGCAGTAGCGAGTCGGGCTGAAAATCAGGGAATCCCTGAGACAGGTTGATAGCGTCATGCTCACGCGCATAGGCAGACATAACCGTGAATATGGTTGTACCTACACCTGGTAGTTTAGAACGTATGGAACCTTTAAAATTCATGAAATCAAAAGAAATGTGACATTAGACTTGAGACAATTGACAAGGAAATATTCTCGGCTTTATTATCTCAATACTCATGCCCATTGGGTTTATAAATAGCGGTCCAGATTGTCTTTCTTTAAATCAATGGTCATCTCTTTGAGCTGCTGCTCCTGAGACTTCTGACATATCAGGAGTACGTCTTTGGTATCCACCACACAATAGCCCTCCAGCCCCTGCAGTACCACCAGTTTGCCATCTTGTACCATGATCATATTATTGGCAGCATCATATATTTTGACATTCTTGCCCATCACTGCGTTGCCGAGATAATCCTTTTGATAAACCTCATATAGAGAGTCCCATGAGCCGATATCGCTCCATCCGAATTTCGAAGGGATCGTATATACATTGTCGGCTTTCTCCATCACACCATAGTCTATGGAAATATTGGTACACTGAGAATAGGCCCTGTCTATGAATTCTTTTTCTTTGGGCGTGTCATATAGTTCCTGTGCACCGGCGAAACAATCCATTACCTCGGGCAGGTATTTGTGCATGGCATAAAGAATGGTCTTTGCTTTCCAGACGAACATGCCCGAATTCCAAAGGAAATCTCCGCTTTTTACAAAAGTCTTGGCTATTTCAGCATCGGGTTTTTCGGTGAAGGTCTTGACCTTATAGAACTCTCCTTCTTTTTTCTCTTCGTCATACTGGATATAACCATATCCTGTAGAAGGTCTGGTGGGTTTGATGCCAAGAGTCACCAATGCATCATGTTGCTCCACAAAGTCTAAGCACTTTGCGATGATCTCCAGAAATTTATCCTCATAGAGGATGATGTGATCCGATGGTATGACTATAATACTGGCTTCAGGGTCTTTAGCATATATTTTGTCACAGATATAGGCCACACATGGGGCTGTATTGCGACGTGTGGGTTCTTTGACTATTTGATGTGGCAGGATGCCAGGTATCTGTTCCTTGACCAGATATTCATATTCATCAAGAGTCACTATGTGTATATTCTCTGAGGGACAAATATTTATAAAGCGATCATAGGTGATCTGCAAAAGCGTTTTGCCGGTATCCAGTATGTCCAAAAACTGTTTGGGCTTGGAGCTTCGGCTTTGAGGCCAAAATCTGCTGCCTATTCCCCCTGCCATGATGGCTACATGTACATGTTTCATCCAGAATGCTCCTAACGGTTGTTAAAAAAATAGAACTGCAAATTTAACTATTCAGAGCATATCACCGAATACTAGCTTGGTTTTAAAAAACTTTCACAACAAACTATTTGTTAGAATGATAATCTTGTGACCCTTTTTGGCATTGAATCGTTTTTTTTATATTATATTTCGTAGGACATTGACAAAAGAGAAGAATTTGTTCTGAGGCCGCGGCCTCAGAAAATGAAAATAATTTAACATTATGGCAGTAGCAGAATTATCCCTCAAAACCGCCCTCAACGAATATTTTGGTTTTACAAAATTCAAAGGGGAGCAGGAAAAAATAATTAAAAGCCTCATGGCTGGCAAAGATGTCTTTGTCATCATGCCCACAGGCGGCGGAAAATCATTGTGCTATCAACTGCCGGCCATGATGATGGATGGCGTCGCGATCATTATTTCACCGCTCATCGCCTTGATGAAAAATCAGGTGGATCTAGTCAGAAATTACTCTTCAAACGATGATATAGCTCACTTTTTGAACTCTTCTCTCAACCGTACAGAGAGAAATAAGGTGATAAAAGATATCAAAGAGGGTAAAACCAAAATGCTCTTCGTAGCACCTGAGACACTGACCAAACCGGAAACTACAGATATTTTCAAAGAGGTGCCGATCTCTTTCGTAGCAGTGGATGAGGCACACTGTATCTCAGAATGGGGCCATGATTTCCGTCCTGAGTACAGGCGTATCAAAGAGATAGTAGATGTGCTGCAGGGCGATTTTCCCATCATTGCGCTCACAGCCACAGCCACACCAAAGGTCCAGAGCGACATTGTCAAAACACTCAACCTCCGCAAGCCAGAGATATTCATATCTTCTTTCAACAGGCCAAATCTGTATTATGAAATAAGACCCAAAAAGACACCTCAGCTCGCCATTAAGAATATGGTGCAATTCATCAAACAGCGCACCGGCAAATCAGGTATCGTATATGTGATAAATCGCAAGACGGCAGACGATATCGCAGAGGTGCTCCGAGCTAATGGCATCAAAGCTGCCCCATATCACGCCGGGATTGACAATAAGATACGCGCCCACACTCAGGATGCTTTCCTGCAGGAAGATACCGATGTGATCGTGGCTACTATCGCATTTGGAATGGGTATTGATAAACCGGACATTCGCTATGTTATACATTATGATATTCCTAAATCACTCGAAAACTACTATCAGGAAACCGGTCGTGGAGGACGAGACGGTATGGAAGGTGACTGTGTAGTATATTTCAGCTATAAGGATATTTCAAAACTGGAAAAACTCCTCCGCGACAAGACCGTAGCAGAACGCGAAAGGGGCCTGCAGCTGGTCAATGAGACTGTCGCTTATGTCGAGTCTGCCGAATGCCGCAGGAAGTTCATATTACACTATTTCGGAGAAGAATACCGAACTGAGCAGTGCAATAACATGTGTGATAACTGCCGCCATCCAAAAGAAAGAATAGATGTAACCCAGGATACCAAGATCGCGGTTGAGGCCATTGCCTCTGTCAAGGAAAATCATGACCTTCCTTATCTGGTCAAATTTCTGATCGGCAAAAAGTCGAAAGAGATCACTGATTTCAAATATGATAAACTGCCGCTGTTCGGTGCGGGTTCAGATAAAGATGAACATCACTGGAATTCGGTTTTGCGCAATGCCATGATGATCGGTCTGGTAGATAAGGACATTGAGCAATATGGCATCCTTAAGCTGAATGATAAGAGCCATGCATTCATCAAAAAACCTACTAAAGTAGAGGTGGCCCTGAATCATAATTATGAAGAAGAAGCAAATGAAACTATCGTAGAGGAAAATGCTAACAACCGCAGCGTGGTGGACCCTCAGATGCTGAACATGCTAAAAGACCTGCGCCAGAAGATAGCAAAGGCAAACAATCTTCCTACCTATGTGATATTCCAGGAAAACTCTCTCGAAGAGATGGCCACGAAGTATCCCATCACTATGGATGAAATGGCAGGGATCATAGGTGTAAGCAAAGGCAAAGCAGAACGTTATGGCAAGAAATTCATAGAGATGATCAAGCAATATGTCGATGACAATGACATAGATCGTCCTACAGATTTCATTGTGCGTTCGGTAGCCAATAAAGCCGGCGAGAAGATCAAGATCATTCAGGCCATAGACAAGCGTATCAGCCTCGATGATCTGGCCCGGACTCTGGGTATCAGCCGCAAGGATATGATCGTAGAGCTGGAGACCATTATTCATTCTGGCACCAAACTCAATATCGACTACCACCTCAACAACATAATGGACGAAGATCTGGTGAAGGATATATACGATTACTTCCGTTCGGCAGAAACCGATTCTCTTGATGCTGCCATGGATGAATTTAGTGCTGATGGCATAGAAATTGATGAGATACAACTGGTTCGCATCAAGTTTATGAGCGAACTGGCGAATTGATAATGTAATAATGACAAGCAGAATTTTTCTCGCGGCTTTGATGATCTGGACCGGTCAGGCCTTTGGACAAACTAGGTTTTTCCAGTTTGTAGATTCCGTTTTTCAGAAACGCGAAATACAGGAAAGTGTCCTCCTGAAGCAAGAGATCCAAAATTCGGGATACAAGATAACCGGTAATGATACGCTTGACATGACCGTAGCCAAACTGGCCTATATGCACATGCTACTGACCTGCTACTACTCAGTAGACGGAGACACTTCGGGCGGATTTGGCATACCTTACTTTTGGAATTATACCAATCACAATCCACGCCTGAATATTGTCAATCTAAAAAAAGGAAAAACACTTTCGCAGCTGCCGGCAGCTCCCGGTTCGCAGGGAGCGAGCATGGCCACACTAGATAGGACGCCTTTAATATTTTGGGGAGACTTTATGTCAGATGAGCCCTCATATAGCTATGAGCATATCAGTGCCTTCTATAGTTTTGGTTGGTGCAGCGAACGCGAAATGGCCTATAAAGCCTGGCTGGGGGTAATAGGTATCAAGTCAACCATCGGTATCAAAGCTGACCATGTATGGACCGAAGTCGAGCTAGCTGAACTACCGGGTTATTTTTTATTTATTGACAATACTTTCAATCGTTTTGAGCTCCTCCCTATCAGCAAGAAGCCGCCACCCGAAATAGGCAACAAATATATCACATGGTACAATCAACAGGGTAGTGATAGGGCCATTCAAAAAAAGCTATCAGCCCTTTCGATCAGTTCTCAACGAGCTGCCTATATCCAGCATCAGATCCTGACTTATTTCGGTTCCAACTCTGATGACTATTGATAAGGGAATTTTTTGCTTTCGCTTTTAAGGCTAAATTAGCCTCCATCTAAAAACAGATTCACATGAAAAATTCAATCCTCTTTGGTCTGATATTGATCGTCCTCATCAGCTGCAGTATGAAACCTCAAACTATTATGGTAGGGAGACCCGGACCGCATGCTATAGTTTATAAAATGAAAACCGATTATTCTAAATATGTGCCAGTGACGCTCTCTGATGATAAATCCCGGATCGTATCCTACCCGGCACCTCAGGATGTTTTTTATGAGGGCAAACTGGCCCTCCCTACTGAACTTCATCATGGCTATTGGCTTGACAACAGAGGCATCGGACCTAATTCCTGCTTCATTAAAATAACTTATGAAGAATATTCAAAAATGGGTCAGTCACCATCCCCTGATGAACTGTATAAACTAATCATTGATAAAAACCCTTTCACTGAGATGTATGACCTGGGTGCCCGTAGTGATTTCAAAACAAATAAAGACATCTGCACCATAGTCAAAAAACACAAACTGAAAGACTACAAAAAGATCATCTGAGATCAGAGTGTTCCTCCTATACTAAATTCATTGTATTGAGCCACATTCGTATGCGCCTTTACATTATTGCCAAAGAAAAAAGTAGTGCCCGGCCGTTTATTTATTTCAGCCAGATACAGATTCATACCTAGCTTGAAATAAACAGGCGTAATGGTGGCTGTGCTTTTCCAGAGATAGGCACCCACAGAGTAGAACATACTCAGTCGTCCCAGTTTTAATTCGCTTCCCACCAGTGCGCTCGGGATAGATGCCTCAAAGGTAGGGCTATATCTGGTGTGGACATCAGGATTCATGATCAGATAGTCCCGGATAGACGGGAAGTACTCAAATGAAAGACCTCCGTAAAATTTGATCCCGTAATTGATATACCGGGCATAGGCTATCAGGCCGCCGGGTACTGGATATTTGCGGGTAGATGGGGTCGGAAAGCCATATCCAAAACTATGGAGCTGCTGGATGCCTATTGAGTATTTCCACATCAGCTCGTTCTTCTTAAAATCCTTGTTGTGATCACAGTTATAGCTTAGCTCCTTGGGTTGGGGAAACACCCTGATGCCGATCGTCCCCGTTGGCAAATTCATGCCGAAGTTAGGTAGCTGCATTCCCGAATTGGAAAAATGATTAAACCCGATAGCGGTATTGATTTGCACATACTGGTTTATCTTCCAGTCCAGACCCAACTTGAGTTGGATCGCCAGATTTGGCATAGTACTGATGAGCTGGTCATTGGGGTTAGACACAGAGTTATATACCCTGGTGACCAGGGCGTAGCCACCGCCTATGCGCATATATAGGTCCGCTAACTTTGACCTGACCATAAAAAACTTGCCATACCCCATCAGCGCTATCGCATTGCCGAATACCTGATTGTCTCCGAAATAAAAGAAGGTAAAACTGGCACCTATCTCGGGAAAATTCATCCCCTTGTGCCAAAGCTTTTCTCCAAGTGTCTTTCTTAAATAATTTACCTCAAAACCCTGCGCAGGCTGACTGGGCAATATAGCTACACCATGCTTGAGAAACTGCCCCGTCACATAGTTTGCTTCTATGCCCCATTTGCCGGTTTTGAATTTTCCGTCTTTTTCAGCGCTGCATTGCAAAGGCGAAAAAATGCCCATCAATAGTGGTATAAAGAACAGAAAACAGCATGGACGGATTTTTTTCAGCATTATATCAAACCTACTAAAACAAGTCAAGAATGACAACAGTATAAATGGTGGAACAAAAATCTATATTTTAGCATTGGACATAAAAACTATCATGTAGGTCACTATTTGAAAAAATAACGAGTGCAAAAAAAATATTTTTACTTTCTTTTTCTACCTGTCCTGCTCATTTATGTTGTTAATCTTTTTGTGGATGTAATGGCCATAGATGCCGCCCAATATGCCGAAATGAGCTGGGAAATGCTTACTACAAAAAGCTTTCTGAAGATCCATTCACTTGGCACCGACTATCTCGACAAACCACCGCTGCTATTTTGGCTAAACTCACTCAGTTTTTATCTGCTAGGCATCGGCAATGTGAGTTATAAACTACCTTCTCTGCTGTTTGCCTTGCTGGCCATTTATTCTACTTACCGCTTTGCAAATATATTCTATTCAAAGCAGACTGCTCTGATGGCTGCTCTGATGCTCGCCACCACAGAAGCCTTATTTCTCATCACCAATGATGTTCGTACAGATACGATTCTGATGGGTGCAGTTATATTTTCTATCTGGCAATGGGCAGAATTTTTTGAAAGCAATGAAACCATACATATTCTGGGTGGAAGTATTGGGATCGGACTCGCATTGCTGGCCAAAGGCCCCATAGGTCTGATAGCTGTCAGCGCATCAATATTGCCGCATATCATTCTTGCGAAAAAATGGCGCTGGCTGATTGATCTCCGTATTTTGGTTGGCCTTATTATTATTTCAGCGATGCTAACTCCCATGTGCGTCGGGCTATATGAGCAATGGGGCTGGAAAGGATTGAAATTCTATTTCTGGACACAAAGCTTCGGACGGATCACCGGGGCGAGTGAATGGAATAATAACCCCGATGCTTTTTTCCTTTTACACACTACTATCTGGGCATTTCTACCCTGGTCACTTTTTCTTTTTGCGGGATGGATCGATATGCTTGCAGGGCTCATCAGAAGAAAATTTGTGCCCAAAGAGATCATATCCATTAGCGGTTTCACACTGATACTAATTGCGCTCATGCTTTCCAGATATCAGCTGCCGCATTATATTTTTGTGGCGTATCCTCTCGGAGCTGTGATAGCGGCTGACTATTTCACTCGATTAGAGCGACAAGCTATGGTCAGAAAGGTTCTGTCTGTTATCCAGCTACTCATGTTATCGGCATTGATCATTCTATCCTGCATACTCCAATATTGTTTCAAAGGTGCCGATATGCTTTCTCTTTCTCTCCTTATTATTTTATATCTCAGCATATTCATCATCGTGGCATATACTAATGGCCCTGTTCGAAATATTCGAAATACATTGCTATATCTGACTCACAGCACCAATAAGATCTTTAACGGCAATAAGGGACCTTCTCCTGAGACTCATATTTTCTTTGATATTGTTTATCGCAATTTGTTTCTCCTCTCTGCTGGTATCATGATCGTGTTTAATCTCCTGATCGGCGCTTTTTATTTTCCTGCCATATTAAAGTACCAGCCGGGAGATGACTTCGGCAGGTATGTCAAAATGCACCGATCACCTGCGAATGAATTCGTCACCTATCACTATGGACCAGGCTCAGCAGATATTTTCTATGCACAACAGGTACCGGTTATAATTTGGGATAAGGATAAATTTTCTGAGCTGCTGAAACAGAAAAAACACCTGATCGTTTTTACGAGTTCTTTTGGCATAGATCAAATGGACAAAGAGCATATCCGGTATAGGATCATCCAACAACGTTATCACTTTCAGGTAGCAAAACTGACCCCCAAATTTTTAGACCCACTCACCAGAGATTCGGTATGCGAAAAAGTTTATCTGGTAGAAGCAGACCTCTAGTTCCCGCATGTGTGGACGACATTGATTGAATAGTTGCCACTTACTTTTGCAGGACGTTAAATAAGAGTAATTTTGCAGGCACAAAATTAAACATGTCGCAATTCTCCGAAAAATTCAAATCTTTTGGGAAACGTCTCGTCAGTTACTTTTTTCAAGGTCTGCTTCTGATAGCTCCGGCCTCATTCACAGTCTATGTCATCTACAAGATATTTGACTTGTTTGATAGCGGCACCAAGCCGACCTTCGAACAATACTTTCATTTCAGTTTTCCCGGCCTCGGCATATTGGTCTTTGCAGGGTTTGTCACTATGTTAGGATTCATTGGGTCTACGGTGCTTATCAAACCGATCCTCAATATCATTGAGAGCCTTCTGGAGCATACTCCTTTGGTAAAGGACATATATGCATCATTCAAAGATTTCTTCGGGGCGTTCATCAGCAATAAAAAGAAGTTTAAAAAACCAGTCATCGTAGAAATGGGCAAAGGTGCCGGCATCTTTCGCCTCGGATTTATAACTGATGAGGATCTCAGCGAATTTGACATTAAGGACAAAGTAGCCGTTTACCTCCCTCTGTCATATACTTTCGCAGGTCAGCTCTACTTAGTCAATAAGGACCAAATCACTCTACTGCCCGCTTCGATGTCTGCAGATACCATCAAGTACATCCTCTCCGGTGGCGTGATGGAAGTAGAAGACAAAAGTGATGTAAAACCCTAGCTACTTTTTCCCACTCAATTTCTCTAGCTGAAGTTTAGACAGATAGGCATATTTAGTCTGATCTTTGCTTTCTATCACCGTTTGAAAATATTTCCGTGCTGTATCTTTGCGGCCCATTCTTAATGCGCAGTTGCCAAGAAAATAATTTGACATAGCCACAAAAATGGGATCCTGCTCATTGCTCAGCTCACCCCACTTAGATTGTGCTTTGCCATATTCTCCGGCACAATACAGAGAGAATGCATACTGAAGTAGGTATTCATTTCTCAGATCAGCATTCATCGTCATTTTTTCTACAGTCGCATAGAGTTTGTTTGCCTTAGTGTAATTATGTCCATTGACCAACAATTGGGCCTCCATCAGATAGGGCATGATACTATCTTTATGTTCGCTGATAGCCTTTTCCAGTATCAAACCGCTGTAAAAATCGCTATTAGAATAAGTAAGTAATCGCTTAAAGTCATTGTAGTCATCTTTGAACCAGGGTGCGATCATGAAAGTAGCCGCATTATACAATACATCGCTATCCGGCGTTGCTGAATATTCTCTCACAAACTCGACCATCTTAGCCTTCCATGTACTATCGTGATGCGCATATTTATATATCCCTCTGTAAAATGTATAGCCATGAAATGTAGTATCCCTGCCAGCGATATTCATATTTACCAATGCAGTAGCATAATCTCCCAGCACGCTATATATATCCAGTGCATCGCCGCATGCTGCCATATCTGCCGATGAAGCAGCGGCTATCACAAAAGCCTTGTCTGCATATATTTTTGCATTAACAAGATCTCCATTGCTACGATATGCCGAAGCAAGCAGACACCACACGCTGCTCGTATGGGGATAGAGAGCGGCTATTTTCTTATAGGCTTCATAGGCTCCTTCTTTATCTCCGCGCTCTGACAGGAGTTGGGCATATTGCACGAGTGCATAGACGAATCCCGAACCTTTTTCTTTACCGGCCTTTGCTATTACTGGCAGATAGTCGATCAACTCTTTTCTGCGGTTTGCCATACCATAGAGTGTACACAATCCTTCCCGAATATCCAATCTTCCCGAATCAAGTTCTATACAGTGCTTCCATAGCTTTTCTATTTTAGGTACCAGCGCTCCGGGGATGACTACTACAGGGGTCTTCAGTGATGCCAGATCAGGCGAATAAATAGATTCATCATCGAGAGTGATAGTATTCTGTGCAGGTGTCTGCATCAGAGCATAATTCAGCAGCACATTGCCTTTCATCATCATCGCATCGATACTGTTTGGATTGTCTTTCAGAAGCGAGTCTAGGTATTTTTCGGCATCATTATACCTGCCTTCGGCTATACAGAGGGTGACCGTATTAATGATAACATCAGACTGCGCAAATGCAGAACCGCTTATCAAAAACAATAAAAGAATAAATACATTTCTCATATCCCAAAAGTATAAAGAAGATGCAATGAATAGGGCTCAGGTCATCATAAAAAAAGAGGCACAATATAATTGCACCTCTACCAAAGTTATTGACTACTAAAAAGTTTATGCGTTGATCATGACAGGCATTACCAGCATCAGCAGGTCTTCATGCTCTGCTTTCTCTACCGGACGAAGCACACCAGCACGTGTCGGTGTGGACAGTTCGATCTCGATCTCGCTAGAATCAAGCACTCCCAGCATTTCGATCAGAAAACGGGCATTGAAAGCGATGTCCATGTCATTTCCTTCATAGTTGCAGGTCAGACGCTCATTAGCTTCATTTGAGAAATCAAGATCCTGAGCAGATATTTTCAATTCGCTGCCTGCTATCGAAAGTATGACCTGATAAGTGGTTTTATTCGAATAGATAGATATACGGCGCAGTGCATTCTGAAACTCAAGTCTGTTTACTGTCAGTTTATTCGGGTTGTTAGACGGGATCACTGCATTGTAATCCGGATATGTGGCATCAATGAGGCGGCATATCAGACGAGTATTGTCAAACGAGAAGAATGCATTCGATTTGTTGTAAGATACATTGACCGAAGTCTCAGAAGATGGCAATCCGCTTTTCAGCAGGCTGAGCGCTTTTTTGGGCAAGATGAACTGAGATGCTTTAGCTGCCTTGATATCAGCCCTCACCAGTCTCACTAGTTTGTGAGCATCTGTAGAAACGAAGGTAGTACCCTCATTGTCCACCTTCAGCAGCACACCCGTCATAGCCGGACGCAGGTCATCATTTGATACCGCGAATAGCGTGCGGGCTATCGAGTTAGACAGGAGGTTAGCAGCAAGGTTGATCTCTGTCACACCCTCCGGCTGAGGTATCTTAGGGAAATCATCAGGATTCTCGCCGCTCAGTTTATACTTACCGGTTTCAGAGGTGATCTCCACGCCGAATGTCTTCATATCGACCTTGAAAGTCAGGGGCTGCTCAGGCAATGTCTTGAGTGTATCGAGCAGTATGCGTGCCGGAATGGCTATACGGCCGGTCTCCTTAGACTCCACACGTATCTCTGTGCTCATAGAGGTTTCCAGATCGGTAGCAAAGCCTGTCAGCTTGCCATCTTTGATCTCAAAAAGGAAATCCTCGAGGATCGGTAAAACAGAATTTGTGTTTATCACGCCGCTGATCATTTGCAGACTTTTGAGCAGTGATGTGGTGGATACTATGAACTTCATTTGGGTTGAACTTTTTTTGTAAGTAACAAATATATATAAAGCAAGGAAAAATTAGCCTCGACTTTCAACAATGTTAAAAACTGATGTATTTATACCCTTAAATGACAGATTCTACGGATAATTGTCTTCGATTCAGGGCTTTTTGGAGGCTTCGGGCTTCAGAAAGAAGTCCTGATAGCTATGCAGGATCTTGCCCCAGGTGTAGTATTGTATCAGCGCGAAGTCTTTCTTGTCATTAAACAGGATGTAAAAGTGCTCGATATCATACAATAGCTTCCTGCCTTCATCATCAAACTGAACCCTCGTCTGATCATTGACCGGAATATAGTAGATGATCATATTTGACTCGGTCTTATCCATCCGCTTCATACTGATGGTGCAATATGGTTCATTTGGGGTGATGGTATCCTTTGCAGGGTTCTTATTTTCAAATTGCTCCAGAGAGAGCTCATTATAAAAATCAAGATACTGGTGGATGAACTTCTGCTTAGGCTGTTCGAGTATCTTGCCCTCGCTATTAGCCAGCACGAATGAGTCCTTGCCGACCTTGGTTAGCTCAAGAGATTTTTGCAACTCACGATGGTAGGTCACTTTGAGCGACTGAATATTTTCGCTGTTATCTCTGAATACCCATATCGAGCGCCATCTTTCCTCTTCAGGATAGTATCTACCTGTCAGGTATGCATGTACACCCGGTATATGTGTCACGTATGAATGCCCCGCCATCTGTCCGTTTCGCTCCATGATCATATAGGTACCCTCGCCATCTGCTGTAGGACCGCCCACATAGTATACCTTAGATGGCTTGTCCTCATTATTGAGGTATACCTCGCATTTAGTATGCTGATCGGCCATATCTTTAAACACTATCTTCTCTGCATTGTCGGGCGACCGGTAATTGGTTTCGAGTTTTTGAATGGCGGCGAATAAAAGATCCTGCGACATCTTGTTGATCTCATACTTACCGTTCACGATCCATTTTTTATCCTTAAGAGATAATTCTGCGATATGGCCTTTAGTATCAGTGAGCCTGATCTTAGTGACATCGCCTATATTCGGCACTGCAAACTGGCTTTCTTTTTTCTCCAATGTGGACGGAGAATACTCATACATAAAATAGCCTACTCCAGCTATGAGACAGACAAAGGCAATGATATATGGAAAGAATTTTTTCATGGTGTATTATTTACCGCAAGTATATTTAAGCAGCGTACTTTTTCTTTCGGAAATAGTTGAATCCTATACCGAATAAAACAATCAGAACGATAGGCACGATAATATTGATCACCTGCCATTTCACTTTCTCTTCCTGTACACGTATCTTATTGAGCAGCCTGAGTTTCACTTCTTTATTCCTTGTTTCCAATATCCCCGAAGTATCCACCAGATATTGGATGCAGTTTAGGATGAAATCCTTGTTTGCCATGGTCTGGCGGCTCACAGAGTAATACCCGAGGGGATAGGCAGATCCATCCTGACGTAATTCATTTCTGATAATGTCGCCATCACCTATCACGATCATCTTGCTGGCAGGGCTGTGGTCTACAAATTTCAGATCAGAAATCGAATCGCCTATTGCAAGAAATTCTTTGGTCATGCGATTTTTATACAAAGACTGAAATTCACCTTCCAGCAGCACAGCCACAGGCAAGCGCGGCTGATTGAAATATTGTGGATTAGGTTTCTGCTGCAAGATGCCGAAGTGTACCCGTGCCGGTGTCATTACTGCTTTTGAATTGTCAGACGTGCGCAAGAGTATGGTCTTTTTCACACCGGGATTTCTGATAGTATCCACCGTACTGGCAAATTGTGATGCCACCGGATCCATATTCTTTACTATAGGATGATCGCCCGCAGGAAGCAGCAGTGGAAAATAATACCAGGGAAAGAGTTCTATCTGCGGAGCATTGCCCATATTGCCAACCTTGAGCGGGATCGGGCTGCACATATTAATATCTTCTACCAGATCTGTATTGACACGTGCCCCATATTTGAACAGCTGATCGTCGAGATTCACATTTTTATCGACTACAAACTGACCTGTGAGGCTGACCTTCAGACTGTCAAAGTCAGCTGTAGTGGCATCGATGAGCCACATTACTTTACCCCCATGCATGATATACTGATCTATCTTGTATTTGTCTTTTTCATCAAAGGGCACAGTCGGTTTAGCTATTATCAGGGCATCAAAATCACTACTGATATTGTACCCCTTTGTGATGTCCATAACGCCGACATGATATCTGAGGTTATTCAGCTGCTGCTGAATATCTGCGAGCTGAGCCTGATTCAACTCTCCGTGGCCAGTCGTGAAGGCTACCTGCGGTGGCCGGTACATGGTCAGTTTCTGTATCGCTGTCGCAAATTTATATTCCAGAGAGATGGCTGAATTGTTGAGCACCTGCTCTTTGTCATAGCCGATCTGATTTTCCAGAAGCTGTATCGGATACTCCCTGCCATAATAATATGCTACTGCACAGGGATAGACCATTGTGATCTTGCTTTGATTGGCACTACCGGTCTGTA
Organism: uncultured Bacteroidota bacterium; assembly: GCA_903917755.1. Taxonomy (GTDB): domain Bacteria; phylum Bacteroidota; class Bacteroidia; order Chitinophagales; family LD1; genus UBA1941. The sequence goes on along the minus strand of CAIXBT010000321.1, from coordinate 14,043 downwards.
CATTAGCCGGGGCCAGGCCTTTGGCCAGTAGCTCTTCGAGAATGGCCTTACGCTCATCCTCACTTTTGCCTGCCACAGGGTCTATGAATTCAAACTGGATATTCTTGCCACCATAAGCTCTTAGTTCATTCAGCAGGTCACGTGTAGACTGGCGAAGGCGTTTGAACCCTGCCGGCATATCGCCCTCCAGATATATCTTGAATGTCACTGCATCTTTCAGTCCTCTCACCATTTTTTTGGTAGAGGGCATGATGGAAAATTTCTTTTCAGAGGTCAGATCAAATCGAGTATAGAGATATTGGCTGAGGATATTGGCCAGCATCAGGATCGCCATCGTGATCAATAGTATGAATATTGCATCACGGCGGTTGTTCATATTTCTTTTCAGTCCTTTTACCATTTTCTGCTGGCTAATGATGTACGGGTAAATAAGGTGAATAGCGCAATGAGCGAAAGAAAGTAGACCACATCTCTTGTATCTACTATTCCTCTGCCGATAGATTCATAGTGTGAGTAGAGACCAAACTGCTCCACGAGATAGTCTGATTTGCCATAGAAGGCGCCTAGTTTCGCCAGACCTTCCACAGCATAGTAAAGTATAAAGCAGATGAAAGCGCCGCCTATGAATGCCACGATCTGACTCTTGGTGACAGATGAGGTGAAAAGGCTGATAGATACGAATACCGCACTAAGGAAGATCAAACCAAAATAGGAACCGATGATCCCGCCGATATCCACATTGCCGATAGGTGCCGCCAGTTGATAGACAGTATAAACATATACCAATGTCGGCGCAATAGCCGCCAGCACCAATGCCAGTGCCGCAAAGAATTTTCCGAAAATAATATCTGAATCTGTGAGTGGGCGGGTGGCTAGCAGTTCGATAGTACCGCTCTGCATTTCTTCAGAGAATGACCGCATGGTAATGGCCGGAATGAGCATCATGAGTATAAAAGGTGCCACAAAGAAGAAATACTCCAGAGTAGCATATCCCGCATCCAGTATGTTTGACTCTGGTGCAAACCAAACCATGAATCCGACCAATAGCAGAAACACGCCAATGGCTATATAGCCTATGAGCGAGCTGAAAAATTGGCGGAGTTCTTTTCTGAAAATAGCGTACATCAGTCTGTAATAATAAACAAAGTAGACAATATCAGGCCACTATGCCCTATACCGTTAATAATCTTTATGAATTGCGCAAAGGTAAAGGATTTGTCTTTTGATGCAAGTCATGATTTTGTAAAATGATTTTCTCTGGCATCATATATAGATTCTGTGCTTCTGGCCTTATTGTAATTTATTAGCATAAATTTGTTGATAGGATGATGCAATTGCAACAAGTAGACAGAAGGACAGGACTCACCAAAAAGGAGTTTCTGAATGAATATCTGCACCCCAACAAGCCTGTCGTATTCACCGATATGGCTGAAGACTGGCCTGCCCTGCATAAATGGACCGTCGAATTCTTTAAAACCCGCTATGGTTATCTGGAGGTGCCTGTCTATAACAGCAATTATTCCAAACCCGGCCCGGGATACATGACCTCAGACCGGCTGATGCTGTTCAAGGATTTTCTGGAAGCGACTGAAAACGGCCATAGCGACCTCAGACTTTTTCTTTTTGACATTTTCGATCCGGCTCCTGAACTGCGGGAGGATTTTACCTTTCCAACTGTCATGCGTGGTTTTATCAAACGCTTTCCTTTTATGTTTTTCGGAGGCGAGGGTTCGGAAGTGACCATGCATTATGACATAGACTGCGCCAATGTATTCCTGACCCAGTTCATCGGCCATAAGCATATCATTCTATTTCCTCCCGAAGAGTCAGACAAGATCTATCATCATCCCTTTACGGTCAAAAGCCTCATAGAACCTGAGTCGCCGGATTATGACAAGTTTCCTGCGCTTCGCAATGTAAAGGGCTATGAAACGATCCTGAAACACGGCGAAACCATCTTCATGCCTACACGCTACTGGCACTATATGCACTATCTGGACTTTAGCTTCGGTCTGGCACTGCGCTCACAGAGCAATATGAATACCAGAGCAAGGGGTTTGTTTAATATCGGCGCCCACTATCTCATAGATAAGGCATGCAATATGGCCTCGCCAAAGCGCTGGCATAATTGGAAAGAAGCCCGTGCATATGAGAATGCCAGGCCTTTTGAGGGTGTGGGAAAAAGATAAGTGTCCTTCGCCACACGTCTCTGCGCTGCACTACACCACCTTATTCGCACAGCAGCTCGCTGCTACCGCATCCGGTTTGGCCTTGAAGGTGAATCCCATCGACAGGATATAACCCATCGCTTCACTCAATGCGGTATTGGAGCCGAAGCGAGGATTGGTATTGATGTCGGCATGCACCTCCAGTTCTGTCTTATACTGATCGAATAGCGGGCAGAGATGATAGGCTATCTCTATGGATTTCGACACCTCAAGAAGCATCCGCTCCTTGATGGTCATGCGCTGATGGGTTTTGTCTGAGCTGATGAACATATAGCCGCCTTTGCCTTTGCGCAGCAGCAGCACAACAGTAGCAAACTCAGTCTCAAGCCCCCGCACCTGCGAGTCAGTCCCGATACAAACTTTGATCTTGTTGTTTAACTCGCGCTCGTGAATGAGGGCTTTTTCTACTACGTCTCTGATGGGAGCGTGAAACTGTGTGCCGTCCAGTTTCCTCCACTTAGATGTGATGACTGATTGCATACTGTATAGTTTTACTAAAAGTAAACCTGATTTTCATGCTTTTAGTATTTCTGAGACGCAAACTTATACACATATGGTTGTGCCCTAAGATCGGATTTTAAGGCATATTAGCATTTGTCGTTTATAAATTGTCATTTATGTTATATCCCGGGTACATGAGTGGATATAGACAAACAACAATTTCTATCTTTGCAGACTAAATTTCAGAAGATACTATGTTAGAATTAGCGCTTATAAGGAGCAATACAGACCTGGTGAAAAGCGGTTTGGCGAAAAAACATTTCAAAGACCTGCACCTCGTGGATGAACTGCTGGAGGTAGACGAGCTCCGTCGCAAAGTGCAGCAGGCGCTAGAAGAGATACGCAATAACGAGAACAAACTGGCCAAAGAAATAGGGGACTTATTCAAACAGGGAAAAAGAGAAGAGGCTGATCAGAAAAAGGCCCTTGCCATAAACCTGAAAGAAGAATCGGGTAAACTAACAGGAGAACTGTCCATTCTGGAAGCAAAACAAACAGAGATATTGATTCAATTTCCCAACATGCCCCACGCCTCAGTACCGGTGGGCAAGACCCCCGAAGAAAATGAGGTGGTGAAGCAGGTAGGAGAGATACCCACACTGCATGATAATGCTCAGCCACACTGGGATCTGGCCAAGAAATATGATCTGTTTGATCTCGAGCTGGGTGTCAAGATCACTGGAGCGGGATTTCCGGTATACAAGGGCAAAGGTGCCAAACTGCAACGTGCGCTGATCAGTTTCTTTCTGGACAATGCCATTGACGCGGGTTATTTCGAAGTGGCGCCACCGCATATGGTGAACGAAGACTCAGCACGCGGTACCGGACAGCTACCAGACAAAGAAGGCCAGATGTATCACGCTACTGTAGATAATTTTTATCTGATACCTACCGCCGAGGTACCCGTCACAAACATATATCGCGATGAAATAATAGAAGAGCGTGACCTACCCAAAAAGAATGTAGCCTATACACCCTGTTTCCGGAGAGAAGCGGGTAGCTATGGCAAGGATGTGCGCGGCCTGAATCGCCTGCATCAGTTCGATAAGGTAGAGATCGTTCAGATTCAGCACCCTGACAAGTCATACGAGACACTGGAGAGCATGCTGAAACATGTGGAAAGCCTCCTGCAACAACTTGAACTGCCCTATCGTATATTGAGACTGTGCGGAGGAGATATGAGTTTCACCTCTGCACTGACCTATGATTTTGAGGTATATAGTGCTGCACAGAAGCGTTGGCTTGAGGTGAGCTCGGTATCAAACTTTGAGACGTTTCAGACCAACAGGCTGAAGGCACGATTTAGAGATGAAAATAAGAAAGTAAGACTGGCGCATTCACTCAACGGAAGTGCGCTTGCTCTGCCGCGTATAGTGGCTTCATTACTCGAAAATCACCAAACTCCTGAAGGCATCAGAATACCTGCAGCATTAGCCAGATACACTGGTTTTGACCGAATATCCTGATCAGAGCAAAACTATTTTGTTAAAAATTACAACAAAACAATTGTTTGGGGCACCCAAAATTTAACTAAATAAAAATTTGCACAATTCCGAATTTTTCCGTTTGAGGTGAATCGAGTCAGAATATCAGTCAAATTGTGTTTAGTCCATTAAACACATTAGCACTTTCCCTCTACTATCACAAACCCTGCCAAAATCAAAATGACTCTTTATTAGATTGATTTACAATGAGTTACTGTTGGTAATATATGACCATACCATGACAATATTGTGAAACTAATTAATGTAAATTTACGTTAGTTTAATAATCTAATTAGACAATCATGAAATCAAATACCTCAATGAACGTGATGCTGGTTGTGTTTTGTGTCATCCTGTTGGTTTTCGTTTTCTTCAGTTCCAAAGTCAGTGATCTGAACAAATCAAAACAAGCCGAACTGGAAAGGACCACAAAATAGACTAACCCTGGCATCATTCTTACATCTCTTTAGGGGGTATCTAATTGCTTTCACTCTTCTCAGGTATTAGCGGTATAAATGAACTCGTATTCTTCTGATATTCTTCATATTCCAAATTGCCTTTGTATTTATTCTCCAGCATAGTCACACCTGACACCTGCAATAACATGAAGGTAATGGTAGCCGGACCGATCATTCTCAGGCATACAGCTACCGCATCGTGTGCAGACACACAGCTGATCAGAAATATTCCCCACCACATCGCAGCCTCCCCGAAATAGTTGGGATGACGAGTGTATTGCCAAACCCCATAGCGCATGATACGACCTTTGTGTGCAGGATCTTTTTTAAAAACGAATAACTGATAGTCTCCTACTGCCTGAAAGAAAAAACCGATCAGCCAGACTGCGATACCCGCTGAAGTGAGAATGAGCTGAAGTACGGTATACGGAACCCTGTCTACCTGACTCTGCAGAGCAGAAAGCACGATAGGCGTCCCGATCACTAACATGAAAAAGCCTTGCAAAATAAATACCTGAAGGAATGAGCGTATGAGCCATGTCCTGCCCCAGTCTTGCCTCCATTTAGCATAGCGCCAGTCTTCGGGCTTATTCCAGTTGCGGATGAGCAGATATATCGACAATCTCAAAGCCCAGACCGCCACCAGCGAAATCAGGATCAGAAAAGCCGGATCAGGATCACAATCATGTCTGAACATACTGGTGATGGCGCACTTAAAAAGATAATAGTGCGAAGCAACTACAGATATGATGATGAAACCTATGCCCCAACCTATGTCTGCTATGCCGTTATTCTTTTTTAGCAGGGCAATCATAAAAAGCAAACACTGAAAAACTAAAACAGCCAGTGCTGATCTGAGAAATATTTCCATTTGATGAATTAAGCCAATTTAGAATAATGACATTTCTTCATTCAACAGTTTCGGCTCAGCAATGTTGAAACCCGTTGCGGAATTCAGTTGTTGAATAGTGTATTTGCACAGCTCAGGGCTGTTAAGTTCCTCGTGATTATGTATGAAAAAGTAAATCGTCTCGATACCGCTATCTATCCATAGTTTCATCCTCTCTACCCAGTCATTGATCCTCCTGAAGTCAGTAGGATGGAGGTTATTGCCCACAAAACGAATAAACCCAACCGATGTGGTCAGGTGCATATGCAGTACATCGCGTCTGCCAGATGTATCTGTGATCACAGTACCCGCTTTCATTTGCCTAAGCATATCAAAAGCTTCCTGAGCTGCTATTGATTCTTTAAACCAATCCGGGTGTCTGAACTCTACACAGACTTTGAAGTCTTTGGGCAGATATGATAAATAGTCTCTCAGTGCATCTATATTTTTAGTTCCGAATCTCTCATCAAACTGAATAAAACTATGACCCAATTTATCACCAAAACCGGATAAACTATCGAGAAATGCATCCGTCTCCGCATCTACCCCTTTCAAACGCTTGATGTGAGTGATATACTGCGACATCTTGGGGCAAAAGCGAAAACTATCATCTGAATAGCTTGCCCATTTCTCCGTGACCGATCGCGGGAATGTCTGATAGAACATAGCATTCAGCTCGATGGTGTTGAAGAACTTTGTGTAATGTTTTAAGAAGTCAGTCGCTTTGGTGCCTTTAGGATATATCTTGCCGATCCAGTCAGGTCTTCCCCATTTGGCACAGCCTATGTAAATTTGTGTTTTCTTTTTCCCGATAGATGACAATAGCCTGCCCGTTTCTGCATGATCTTGCGGAAAAGTAAAATCTACTTCGTCTATATTCTGGACTTTGCCGAATTCCATTATTTATGAGTTAAAGCCTGATCGAAATCTGCTATTATATCGCTCACATCTTCGATACCTACAGACAAACGAACAAGTCCGTCTGTGATCCCGAATTTTTCGCGCTGTTCTTTAGGAACAAAATAGTGTGACATCGATGCAGGATGCTGAATGAGTGTGTCCGTAGTGCCAAGCGATGCGGTAAGTTTGCAAAATTTTAATTGCTTCATGAGCTTCTCTCCTGCTTTATAGCCTTTCTTCATCTCAAAGCTCAGTACCCCACCATAGTCTTTCATTTGTTTCTTAGCCAATGTATGATCTGGATGCGACTCAAGCCCGAGATAGTTGACTTTTGAAATGGCCTTGTGTGCCTGCAGCCACTTAGCCACTGCCATAGCGTTGATGCAATGCTGCTGCATGCGCAGGCTGAGGGTTTTCATACCCATATTGAGCATCCATGCATCAAAAGGCGCACAGATAGAGCCATGCAGTTTTCTGATGTTCCACACATCCTTATCCATAAATGCAATATCACTGCCGATGAGCAGGCCGCTGAGTCCCGAACCATGACCATTGAGATATTTGGTAGAAGAATGAATCACAAGATCCACTCCATATTCCAGAGGACGCTGCAGATAGGGTGATGCGAAAGTGTTATCGACCGCTATCCTTGTTTTGTATTTGTGTGCGAGAGTCGACAGGGCTTTCAGGTCATAGCAATTGATAGTGGGATTGGAGGGTGTCTCTGTATATACCAGTTTTACTTTCTTATCCCGTTGTAGTATTGCCTCTATTTGATCGAGCTTTTTAAAATCTTCGTAGTATACCTTCAGTCCGAACTGCTGTGCTGCATGGTTGATATAATCTACTGTAGTGCCATAGATATTGCCCTGCACAAGCAGAGAATCGCCCGGTCTGATCAGTGTTTGAAACAGTGCCGAGATGGCTGCCATACCTGATGAAAAAAGCAATGCCCGGCATTGATCATTCGTACCCAAAGTCTCCATCTGCTCTATCTTTCTCTCTACCAGTTCTGCATTGGGGTGGCTCCAGCGCGAGTAAATGAAAGCTTTTTCTTTTCCCTTGAATACTGCCTGCGCTTTTTCGGGAGATTCATACACATAGGTCGATGAGAGATACAATGGTGCCGTATGAGGCATGATATAACCCTCAGATGGCATATTATCCTGCGATGCGATGGAGGCAAACTTCAAATCTTTCTTATTTTTACTCATAGTCAATTATTCTAAATTACTAAATACCCGTTTATGCCATACACCATGCTCACACACCTGAACTATAGCGTTTGGGCTACTGCCAAGTTATCAGAAATAATAGAAACCGCAGACGAATCTATCTTAAAAAAAGAAGCTGCCAGCAGTTTCCCCACTATCGAAAAAACCATCCTGCATATCTGGGATGCGGAGCTGGTATGGCTCAAAAGACTCCAGGGAGAAAGCCTAAGTGACTGGCCCTCCAATAGTTTCGATGGCGACAGGGAAACCCTGATAGCTGGTTGGATAGACAACTGCATAGCGCTGAAAGATTTTGTGGAAAGCAAAGGTGAAGACTTTCTGACGAGTACCATTTCATATAAGAATATGGAGGGTAAGCCATATTCAAATACTGTCGAAGAGATACTATATCATGTAGTCAATCATGGCACCTTCCACAGAGGGCAGATAGTGACTCAGCTTCGCGCTAATGGTATCACAGAGTTGGGAATAAATGAACAGTCATCGAGTACTGACCTGATCACCTATTTGCGCGCGGTGACGACCTGATCGTTGTTCTTATCCTCCGTATCATAACGCTCTACACCCAGGATACCCTCCAGTGCGCCAAGCCTTGCTATCAGATCATCCAGCTCTGAAGTGTCATGTACATAGATCATGATATTGCCCTCGAAGATACCATCCTCACTCTCGAATGACACCGAGCGCATATTCAGATTCATCTGACCGGTGATGACATTGGTTATCTTATTGACCAGACCCACATCATCTATACCATTGATCTTGATACCTGTCAGGAATGCTATGTTGTGCTGCTTGGTCCATTTGGTTTTCACTATCCTATAGCTGTATTTAGCCATCAGTTGTACTGCATTGGGACAGTTGGTACGATGTATCTTGATACCCTCACTGACGGTGAGAAATCCAAAGACGTCATCACCCGGCACGGGGTTACAGCAGGGTGCGAATTTATAATCTATCTTATCGCTGCTCTCTCCCATTATCAGGAGTTCGGCATTCTTTTTCAGTGCATCCTTTACTGCTTCATCTATATCGCTCGGGCTCAATTTCTGCTCAGTCACTACCTTAGGCAGTTTGATCTTGCCGGCTATGACATCCAGCTTATTGAGCGCAGCGAGGTCCAGTTTTCTTACGGCTATGTCATAATAGAGCTCTGTGGGCGATAGCACCTTAAAGTAATTCATCACGAGGATGAGATTAGCTTCACTATCCTCCATCTTGAGCACTTTCAGTTTTTTCTCCAGTTCAGCCTTGCCATCGAGAGCTATTTTGCGTTTGTCCTCTTTGAGCGCCTGCTTGATCACCGAACGGGCCTTAGCTGTCACCACATAGTTCAGCCAATCCTCATTAGGCACCTGTTTATTGGATGTGAGGAGTTCCACCTGGTCACCGTTCTTCAGCTTGTGGCTGAGGGGAACGAGTTTGGTATTAACCTTTGCCCCGATACATTTTTTGCCGATGGCCGAGTGCACCTCAAAGGCGAAGTCCAGTGCCGTAGCACCTTTGCGTACACGCTTCAGGTCACCTTTAGGAGTGAATACAAATATCTCATCGCTGAATAACTCATACTTGAAATCATTGACCACATCGAGTGCATTGCCGTCAGCATTGCTCAGTACGTTGCGGATCTTTTGCAACCATTCGTCGAGTGCATTGTCGGCGCTGTTCTCTTTATACTTCCAGTGTGCGGCGAAACCCTTTTCTGCTATCTCATGCATCCTCTCCGAACGTATCTGCACTTCGACCCACTTACCTGTATTGCTCATCACTGTGGTGTGGAGCGCTTCATAGCCATTGGTCTTAGGATTGGAGAGCCAGTCGCGCAGACGGTCAGGACTGGGTTTGTAAATATCTGTCAGTGTCGAATAGACAGCCCAGCAATCCGCCTTTTCTTTCTCCGGAGTAGATTTGAGAATGATGCGGATGGCAAAGAGGTCGTATATTTCTTCGAAAGGAACACCCTTGTTCTTTATCTTATTGTAGATAGAATAAATGGATTTTGGACGCCCGTATATTTCAAAATCGAAGTCCTTTTTTTCAAGCAGTTCTTTGATAGGTTTGATGAAGTCATTGATGAATTTGCTGCGCTCCCGTTTGGTCTCCGCCAATCGTCTTGCTATGTCCTTATAGAGATCGGGTTCGGTATATTTCAGCGAGAGATCCTCCAGTTCGGTCTTGATAGCATAGAGACCCATACGATGTGCGAGCGGTGCATAGAGAAACAAAGTCTCGGAAGCTATCTTGAGCTGTTTATCTCGTTTCAATGAGTCGAGGGTCCTCATATTATGCAGCCTGTCAGCCAGCTTCACGAGAATGACACGTATGTCATCATTGAGTGTCAGGAGCAGTTTGCGAAAGTTCTCTGCCTGCAGGGATGAGTTATTATTATTCAGGTCAAAGATGCCTGAGATCTTGGTCAGACCATCTACTATCTTGGCCACTTCCTTATTGAAATGGCGTTCGATCTCTTCGAGTGTCACATCTGTATCTTCCACTACATCATGCAGCAGTGCGCAGATGATCGAGGTCACATCGAGGCCTATTTCTTCGCTCGCCACTCGAGCCACATCGAGCGGATGTATGATATACGGCTCTCCCGACTTGCGGCGCATATCCTTGTGGCTCTCCATAGCCAGCTCAAAAGCCTCACGTATGTTCTTTTTGTCCTGACGGGTTGTGTTATTGCGCAGAGTGCGCAGCAATGCCCTGTAATGCTTGAGTATAAGCTTATTGTTATTATCCAGTTCGGTGGTGATCGCTACTTCCATTCTCGCTAATTTAGTAAAAATTTGACTCTTCCACAATCCGATGATATCAGATTCCCATCAAAACACAACACAAAGTCGATATTCATAATTGAACATCCTATATATGAAATTCAATAAATCCGCTCTTCTCACTAAATTTTTATCTTTATCCGCATGATGATAACAATAGTAGTAGCGGTAGGAATGAACAATGAAATAGGCGGCGGCGGCGACCTGCTGTGGGTGCTGCCTAAAGACATGACCCATTTCAAAAACATAACCTGGGGACACCATGTACTCGTAGGCAGAAAGACCTATGAATCCATTCCCCCTAAGTTTCGCCCGCTGGCAGGCAGACCAAACATAGTGGTATCAAGGGACGCTACGCTGAAATATGAAGGCTGCAAAAACGTAACAAGCCTTGAAGACGGCATCAAATTCGCCAAAGACAATGGCGAAGAAGAACTCATGATCATAGGCGGCGGCGAAATATACAGGACCCTTTTGCCGGTCACTGAGAGAATTTTTCTGACACGCGTACATCATACTTTTCCTGAGGCTGACACTCATTTTCCTGCCATCGACCCTGCTAAATGGGAGACCATTAGCACCGAATTCATCCATGCCGATGAGAAACATAAATATGACTTTGAGTTTATAGAGCTGAAGCGAATAGCTGTTTGATCAGCCCTTACTCTTTTCCATACTCCGGCTCATCTTCACGCAGGTTCATCATCTTATCCAGTTCCAGCAGATAGTCCATGACAGTCTCTACCACCCCATCATTGAAGAAATACTCAAAATTGGTTTTCCAAAATGATGGATTGAAAATCACATCCCGCTCATGAATGATGGCCTTGATCTCTCCGAATGATAATTTCTGATAGACCTTTTTATCTGTTTCACTTTTCTTGCCAGCCAGTTTGTGATTAAGAATGCCCTTGTATTTCAGCCATTGCTCCTCCGTGAAAGAATAATGCACGGCCAGCAGGTCTTTAAAAAAATCTGAGAACTCAAGTATGAATTCAAGATTCTGCTGTGACTCCTGATACTCATCATTGAAGGTGAAATGCTTGTTATAAAAATCAAGCACCCTGTCGTCTATGATGATGTCTCGCGTCGTGATAGGTTTCTTCAATGCCAATCCTGCCAGTGATCGGCTCCTGCTAAGGGCTACATAGGTCTGCCCGTGTGTGAAAGCCCCGCTGCCCATATTGAGCACCATCTTGTCGAAGGTCAATCCCTGACTTTTGTGTATGGTGATGGCCCAGGACAGCTTGATAGGAAACTGCGAAAATGTACCGACCGTCTCCGTCACTATTTTCCGCTCCATGCGGTTCCACTTATAGACATTATTGTTCCATGTTTCGCGGCTGATCTTAGAGCTGCTGCCATCTTCGAATGCGACCTCGATCTCATCTTCTTTAAGCGACTGGATCTTGGCTATCGTGCCGTTCACCCAGCGGCGCTTATTATCTTTTGTACTTTTCTCTACAGTAGTGTCATTGCGAATGAAGATGATCTGCGCACCTGCTTTGAGTTTCAGTATCTCATCAGTAGGAAATTTATCCTTACCAAACTCGCCCGTTATCTCGGCCTTATAGGTAAACTCCGGCTCCTTGATCTCATTGAGTTTGCGATCATTTATATCGCCTGCCAGCCGGTTAGTGGTCACGAGTGTGAGCACATAATCTTTATCACGCGGCTCATAGTTCGGATACACTCGCTTATTGATGGGCATGAGGTCGTCATCATCTACATTGCCGATGCGGATCTTATTCAATATCTCTTTAAAATCCTCATCAGACTGTCTGTGTATTTTAGTAAATTCCACAAACTCAAACTTCGTCATCTTAAAACTCGGCGCACTGAAAAAGTAGGGGGTCTTATACACCTCTTCGAATATCTGCCACTCAGTAGGGTTGTCTGACTTGACCACAGGGGGCAGTTGAAATACATCGCCGATCAGTATCACCTGTTTGCCGCCGAATGGCCTGCAGGGGTCGCCGCCATTGATACGCAGCGAATGATCCACTGCCTCCAGCACATCCGCTCGCACCATAGACACCTCGTCTATGATGAGGGTATCCATATTTGCAATGATGGACCTGCGCGGATTCCACTTGCTAAACTTAGTGATCTCCTCATCGCGGGGCAGCAGCGGCCTGAAGGGCAGCATGAACAATGAGTTGAGGGTGGTGCCGCCCACATTGATCGCCGCGATACCCGTATATGCAGCTATCACTACATTTTTCCTCGAATTCTGAGAGAGAAAATGAAGGAAGGTGGACTTGCCTGTACCGGCTTTTCCGGTTATGAAAAAGTTATCACTACTGCGTTCTATTTTATTAAAAAGATCGCTGATGAAGGGGTCACTCAGATAGCCCTCCGGTATGCTGATATACCGGTTAAACTGGCTCTCTGTCTTGGGAGCCTCAGGAGCCTTGGTCTGGCCGGTGAGTATATCTGCCAGCTGATGCATATCAGCTCTGATGGATTCGAAAGGATCGGCCAGTTTGAAATTATACTGATTTCGAGGATTGGCGAAGGCCCTGAAAATATTATTGCAAAGCATCAGAAACTTGCCGCTCTGAGCCGTGATATTACTCTGCTCAGCCACCTCCACACCTATACTTTTCAGCAGGTCTATGGCCATATCTACTGCCTGCTTATCTCCTTTGGCCTCGGTAGTGGCCGACTCCATATAGCACTGCTGAAAGCCCGTCTGCTGATTGCCTTTAGCCACAGAACCATAATACAGTGTGCGTGCCTTGAAATAGTTGAATCGTGTTTTTTCATCTCTGGTCGTGAACCAGTCAGAAGCCTTGAAGTTTTCAGCCCATTTTTTTATCGTGTTTTCAGAGCTCGGTGAGTCCATACTAATACTGAGACAGGGTGAGTGTACAGTTTGACTCTATGCCTGTACTGTTTGATGTGTAGTCCAAAGTCAAAATGATCTTTCCATATATGCCGCCATTGGTTTGGTAAATACCCGAACCGGAATTGATGGTACCTGATGGTGTGGTCTGCGGCGGTATATTCAGATTGACTCCCTGATGGCTGCCATTTGATATGATATCGGCTTCTATCTGCGCCCCGCCACCGAAGAGTCCGTTTATGTAAAACAGGTTATAGTTTGAAGTGCTGGTGATCAGATAAACTGTGTAAGTGGAACCATAGCCGCTACAGCCATCCGACACCTGCCAGGTATTGGTAGGCTGAATGAATTTATTGATACTGAAAGTATGACAGCTATCGCCTTCGAGGCCATTCGGGCAGAAGCATGAACCATTCGTACATACCTCTGACTGAGAGATACTGTAACCCAGAGATGTATTATATCCATAGCCATGGCAGGCTACTGAGGAACAATTTTTCTTACAACCAACCGACAGCATCGCTATGCAAAAAAGCATTGCCATGCCCGTCATTATTGATCTGTGTGTCATGAGCATATTATTTTCGGTAAAAGTATCAAAACAAACATGCTGAATGAAAATATCGCGAATTAATTTCATTGTCACAGCCTGATATTTATTGTGGATATAGCTTGAATTCAGCTTGTCACTTTTTTCAATTACACATTAAACCGAATCCATAT
>CAIXBT010000320.1 GCA_903917755.1 uncultured Bacteroidota bacterium | reverse complement strand
CTGTGCGCTTACCACCGGCTTGCCGCAATAGCTGAGCCATGATGCCACATTCAGGCCACCTGCCAGATTGATCACCCCTTTGATCTTGCTCGAATAGCCGGGATTGCCGCTACGGCCTTCCAGACCGCCGAGTGTATCTGATATAGACGGGAAAGAAGGATTGACGGCCAGTTTGCTTGGGTCATCCAGATAGGCATAGTGCATGAACAGCACTGCACCCGCAGAGTTTCCTCCTATGAAGATATTGTTGGTATCGATCTTATATGTATTAGTAGTAGAGGCATCTTTATAGAAAAACCTTACAGCTGCCTTGCCGTCGCCTACTGCTTCGAATACTTCTTTGGCAGCAGAGTCGCCATTGAGCAGATTGCCCGGATTGCTAGCCAGTCTGTAATCGATAGACACGGTCACATAGCCCTTGTGTGCCAGATCGGAGCATAGCTGAGTGATCGTATTGTCGTTCGAACGGTCACCGGCCACGAAGCTGCCTCCGTGTGCGAGTACCACCAGCGGACGCGATGTCGATACGTCTCCAGCAGGCTGATAGATGTCCATCTTCATTCCGTATGTGGAGTAGGTCACGCTATCCAGCGTATAAGCCGCGAAGATGCTGTCTGCATAGCGGGTTTGTGCACTACTGCGCTGTGTCAGCATACACGTCATGAGTGTGAGCATGACTAAGAGTAATTTTGATTTCATTTATTGTTTATGTTTAATTAATGCTAAGATAAAAATAAAATAAGCTTGAGGCTAAAAAATATCGTTAAAAGCCAAAGCGCTCATGAGTCGGTTTGGGGCAGCTGAGCGGTTTGCTGATCACCATTCCGCCGTATGCATCCAGTGTCACCATACCGCTGCTGATGCTCTCAGATGGGTGGATCGATAGCTCTGCTTTGAACCCTTCATTTACCTTTATCTCTTTTTTCTCCGCACTGAAATTGAGCAGCACGATCACATCCGTACCGCTATATATCCGCTCATAGCCCAGCACACCCGCAGGTAGTCCTTTGAGGAGTGTCAGGTCGCCTCTGCTCAGCACCGGCATTTTGTTTCGCAGGGCCAGCACACGTTTGATGAAGTTCAGTATGGAACCCTCATTTTTTTCTTCCGTGGCGACGTTTATTTTCTGGTAGTTATCTGTCACGGGCAGCCATGTTTTTGCAGCAGTAGAGAAGCCAGCATTCTGTGTCGTATCCCACTGCATGGGCGTGCGCACATCATCGCGGTTCAGCGTTTCGTCGGCCAGCTCGACCAGCCCGCGACTGAGACCCGGATAGAGATGCGGAATGGGGTCGAGGGCAGTCTTGTAGGCCAGTTTGGCATCGCTCATACCAAGTTCCTCGCCATAATACATACATGGCACACCACGCACGGTGAGCTGCATCAGGTGAAGGAGTTTCGCCTTGTCTGTATTGCCCTTCAGGCGCTTCATGCTACGGCGGCGGTCATGATTGCTGAATACATACACGGGCATGAAGGGATCGGGAAAATCCTTTTCGATAGCGCTGATGATATGCTGAAAATATTTGGCCGTAAATCTGAAACGCAGCATCTCAAAATTAAACACGAGACCTATGCCATCGTTCTTTTTCTCTCCGAGAAACCGCCGCACCATCTGATGATTGCCATAGACCTCGCCGAGCAGCATCCTGTCGCCGAAGGAGTCGCAGACTGTGCGCAGCTCTTTGGAAAAACCAAAACTCTCAGGCTGATTCACATAACCCTTGATCGTGTTTTTGAATCCCCTGGTATCATAAGTGGCAGACACTGCCTGTTGCGACGCGGCATTATTTCTATACACTGAATCTTTGTAAATAGAGTTGAACATATCGAGACGGAAGCCATCCACACCGCGTGCCAGCCAGAATTTCACGGCATCAAACATTTTCTTTTTCACTTCAGGATTGCGATAGTTCAGGTCGGGTTGAAACTCCAGAAAACTGGCCCAGTAGTATTGATCGCGGGCTTTGACATAGTGCCAGCCTTTCTTTTTGAGCGTTGATTTCCAGCCGTTGGGTTTGTCGCGCCAGAGATAGAAGTCTGCCTTTGGGTTAGTGCGCGATGTGGCCGACTCCTTGAACCATGGATGCTCATCTGAGGTGTGATTCATGACCATGTCAAACACGATCTTCATGCCGCGCTTATGCACCTCGTCTATCAGCAGCTGTGCGTCTGCCAGCGTGCCATACTCAGGCGCTATATCGGTATAGTCGGAGATGTCGTAGCCGAAATCGCGCTGCGGAGACTTAAAGAAGGGCGAACACCAGATAGTCTGAAACCCGAGGCTGTGTATATAGTCCAGATGGCTGATGATGCCCTGTATATCGCCTATGCCATCGCCATTTGAGTCATAATAGGAGCGTGGGTAGATCTGATAGACTGATGTGGTATGTACCCAGGGCATATCTGAATGCTGTGCCCGTAGCGACATAGCTATGATAATAAATGCGAAGGAGAAAAGCTTTTTCATATGATTGAAACTAAGAAAATTTTCGCGATAACAAATGTATTCTCTGCACCCTCCCTAAAATATAAAACCCTCCGGCATGGGGTCCGGAGGGCCTGATACATGATGTTCATTTGCTCTTGTTTTTATCGCAATGACTATCTTGCTTCTTGTTCCCAACTGGTCAGTTCGTTTGCTTTTGTCTTTCCGTAATAGGCATAGTATGGTTTTGCCCAATAGTTGTTTTTCTTTTTGCTTGTTGTGTCTTTTTTGTTGGCGGTCTTAGCGGCATTGGGATCGTCCATCAGACTGCTGTCAAATACAACGATGTCGAAAATGTTTTGTACATGCATGGTGTCAATTTTCTTAGTGTTTAATCGAATGTATCCAGCGCCAGGCTCTCCGGTGGTGCTTCGTGAACCAGACCGCTCAGGCCCGGTTTGCCGGTCAGCATCTCTTCGGCACAGTTGGCTATCCAGTAGGGAGCGGTATTTTCTTTGCCCAGTATATTTCTGTCGCCATGCGAGAAACTGAACTCTCTGTGCAGGTCATTCACCGCATGTACGGTCTGATGAATGATCGTATTGACTATGCCGCTGATGGTCCAGTCTCCGCGAAAGACATTGATGAATATCAGATCAGGATTGTGGCAGTCGTCGTAGCTGTGTACACGCGGTGAGGCGATATACATCACGATGCGCATGCTCAGGTCACTATGGTACATCAGGTCAGCTATGCGGCTGGGAGTGATGTCTGCCATTTCAAACCTGTTTTTCGTTTTTATGGCATTAAAAAACTCAGGATCTTTCAGCAATGAATTGGCACAGGTGCTTGCCGCCTGTACTTTCTCCAGTTTACCGCTATAGTTGATCGTTATCATATTGCATTTTGATATGCACGGACTTTTTCGGTTAAACAGGCAAGGTAAGTGGCACACCCCTCGCGCGCCACTACCCGACTCTGTTTGGATGTATTGAGATCCGTGAAGAGTTTCCTCTACGACTCAAAGATGCTCAGTAGAATAATGTGTTTGCTGGTAGATTTCCCAATGGCGGGTTTGGGTTTCCCAATGGTAGGTTTTGGTTTCCCAATAACAAACAGGAGGCTTAGAAAAACAGACTCAGACTTGTAGATAGCGGATGAACTCATCCTTGCGGCCTCTGCTGATCAGTATCTCCGAGCCGTCGTGCATGACCGCATAGCCGCCATCCTGACGCAGATAGCGTACCACTTTGTCGAGATTGATGAGATATGAATCGTGTATGCGCATGAATTTAGTGGTGGGCAGCATCTCTTCGAAATCTTTGAGCGGCTTGGAGACCATGAGGTCATTCTTGCCCTGCCTTTTGATCAGGGTATAGGAGCGCTCAGCCTTCATGTAGTCCACATCGCTGAGGGTCAATATTTCGATGCCTTCCTGAGTGGATACGGAGAGCTTGTTGGCTTTGGGATTGGATAGCAGTTCGATATTGCTAAGCAACTGTTTCATCATGTCCATGTCGGGTGCGGCGGCATGGTTTTTTTGATGTTTTTCTATGGCCTGACGCAGGTCTGTCACATCTATCGGTTTGAGAATATAGTCGAGCGCGCTGAATTTAAAAGCGCGCACGGCATAGTTGCTATGTGCCGTGACGAAGACCACACTGCCTTCAAATTTCTTCAGCTTTTTCAATAGTTCAAAGCCGTTCATTTCGGGCATTTCGATGTCGAGGAATAAAATGTCGCAGGCTAGTTTGGGCAATGCTTTGAGCGCTGCTTTCGGCTCGGTGAAGATGGCCTCTACGGTCACATCGGGGCAGTATTTTTTGATCAGTAGTTCCAGTGTTTTTACATTGTCAGATTCATCATCTACTATCACTGCTTTGACAGGGCTCATGGCTGCATTTTTTTTAAGATAAAGGGAGAAGCACTGTGACTTCCGTCCCAATATTAATATTATCTTTTGTCACCATGTCTTTTATCGTAAAATAGTTTTTCACGTTGCGGCCCTGCCATGTCAGTTCGAGCGTTTCGCGGATGATAGACATGGCGTGAGAGATATGCCCGGCCTTTGCTTTGGCCTTGCTCGCCTTTCGGCCCACACCATTGTCGCACACTTTGATGACCAGTGCATTTCCCGCTTTGGAAAAGCTGATCCTGAGTTTTCCCTTGCCGTTCTTTTTGTGATAGAGCCCGTGCACGATGGCATTCTCTGCCAGTGGCTGCAGGATCAGACCGGGTATGAAGGTCGAATCGGGATCGATACCCTTGGTCACGATACTGTAGTCAAATTTATCTCCCTGCCGGGTCCTCTCTATCTGAATGTACAGATGCAGCAGTTCGATATTGTCGCTGAGGCGTATCTCGGGTGTGCGTGAGGTGTCGAGTATCAGTCGCAGCAGTTTCGAAAATCGCACCAGATAGGCATCTGCGCCTTCGGGATTGCCGCCGAGCAGTTCCTTGCGCATACTGCTGAGCGCATTGAATATGAAGTGCGGGTCCATCTGTGCACGCAGAGCTTTGAGTTCACTCTGTACCTGCAGGAGTTTGGATTTTTCGAGGGCACGATCTTTCTTTTCCGCTTCATACTTGGCCTGTATGTTTTTGACAGAGCGGTTCATCTCATTATCATACTGCTTTTTGTAGAAAGACAAATATTTTTTGTAGGCATCGAGCGCCGGTTTATAATTGCCTTCGGCTTCGTAGAGACGCGATCTCAGCTCTTCGAGATCTTTGAACAGAAAATCAAAATCAGTGGCTACGGTATTGGCATTGACATATTCATACAGTTTTCTGCTGCGCTTCAGGTCGCCCTGCTCCAGCGCTATGATGCCGAGCTGGACGGAGGCCATGAGGTCCACTCCGCGCAGCTTATGTTCCTGAGCTATCTTCAGCGCTCTGGTGAATTTCCTCTTTGCATCAGCCCACTCATGCAGGTCGAGGTATCTTTCACCCTGATTGGAGTATGCCTTGGCAGCCGTCGTATAGTCATGCGTACGCAGGGCATAGCGGATTGTTTTGCTATAGGCATCGACTGTGTCTTTATGCTCCTTTTTCATGGTGTGCAGCATTCCCATGCCATAGTAATAGTGAGAGTATAATTGCTCATAGCCATATTTTTTGATGAAATAGATCGATTCCTTCAGTGTCTTTTCGGCAGCATCAGTATCTCCCGTTTCGATGTGGAGATTCATCAGGTTCAGCAGGGTGGCAGGCAGCCCTTTTTCATTTCCGCTTTTCTCTTTGAGCAGCAGCGATGCTTCGAGATGGTCGATGGCAGCCTTGAGCTGATGATCGGCGGCATAGATGGCAGCGAGGTTGTCATACCTGCTGCAGATATAGAGGGGGTCGCCGATATTTCTCGCATGGTCCAGAGATATGAGCAGATGCATTTCCGCATTTTTCAGATCATTTCTTTGGAAATAAATAAGCCCTCTGGTATTGGCGGCTTTCATCAGTATCATCTCATCCACATCTGCCAGTTCGGCTATCTGATCCAGCCATGCCATGCTCTGCTCATGATCATGCGCATCAAAGTGTTTTTTTGTTTTATCCCAAAGGTATTGTGCGGTTTTGTCCGGTGCATCTTTGCTCATAGCTTATATCTCCCCATAGTTTAGCATTGCTAAAGCTATCAAAAAGAGACATAATAATTAATCCGCATCCGTTTTCAGATGCAAATATCTGCACTTATCTTATTGACTACAGCTCACGGTGTAAGTGCTGTCGCATGATACATTCAGCTTCACATCACATCCTTTGTTGGTCGTGACACTGGCCGGAGATACCGAGCATGGGCATGTACCTGTACCTGAGAACTGTGCCTTGCCGGTGATGTCTGTGGTCTTGGCAGGCCAGCCTGTGCATGGTGCAGATACTAAAGCTCCGCTGATGGGGGTACCTTTGAGATCTCCTACTATCACTGCGAGTGTCCAGCCAGAACCGCCCAGATGCGGATGGTCTTTATCTTTGGGATGGTGGTGATGAGTGCTATCCTGTGTCTGTGGTGGCAGAGATGCGATCCTGATTTTTGATTTTCCGCCATATACCAGATGGCCTGCACTACTGTAGCGGGAGCTACTTCATATACATGGTCAGTGAGCGGAACAGGTTGGTCAGGTTCAAGTACTGCCAATTCGATCACACTGACTGCCGGAAACAGTACTGCCAG
>CAIXBT010000319.1 GCA_903917755.1 uncultured Bacteroidota bacterium | reverse complement strand
CATGGATATGACAATTGTCTATGAAAACAGATCCATGGCATGTATCAAATATAGCTGACAGGTCCGTCAGAAAATCAGGATACCGGCCGGCCAGTTCTTTCATTTTGGGGTATTGATCGTGATATTCCTTTATAGCTTCATCATACCCTGTCATTTTCTGTTTGAATTTGCCCGCTCCCAACACTGGCTGCAATAAGCCTATAAAGTGATAATTATGCTCCAGTGCTACTCCATGCATCAGGCGCATATTTTCTTCCCAAAATTCAGCCCCCTGAACATTATCTATAGGACGTAAATAAATATCCGGATGATTCAATTTTAATAGCTTACGAAAATAAGCGACCGTGCTCGGCATTAGACAGGAAGTTTTAACCTTATCCTCATTAAGTTTTGCTTCATAAAAATCTTGTTCAAATTGTGAAACATATGACTTAAGCACACTCTCATTTGCACCAGAGTAGGATATATGTATAGAAGGTTTTGTCTTGATACCATCACGGATCAGTTTGAGCAATTCCTGGCCGGAGTTATATCCCCCTATACCTGCACAATACAATTTTGCATGAATCCCATTCTCTTTTAATATTTTGTGTAACTCAACAGGCCAGCAACCTGCATGAAGTGAAAGATCAGAAGTAGATCCGCCGGTGATCAGTATATTGATCAGTTTACAGGTGTCATTCTTGTCATAAAGAACCACACAGCCTTTTTCAATTGTACAACCCTTCTTTTTTTAACTTCTCATTAGTTTTCGAATAACCCAGCAATGGATCGATTTGATTAAATCCCCATTTGGGGTCATCGACAGAAGAGGAAGGAGAAGAAATAGTAGAGAAGTCCCACAAAAAAGAAGTGTCATCAACAATTGTATAACAAATAGTTTCAATGACCAAAAGCAGCATCAAAGTGATCAATGCAATACCTGCAATAGATTTAAATGTCATATCTCAATATCTGGTTTATAAATAAAGATATAGCCTATTCTGATAGATACCAAATGGCACTAGCTATTACACTTATTATTCCTACTCACTTATGCATCATCAGCATCTGGCCCGATGCCTCAAAGGTCTTGACAGCTACGTAGTTTTTGATGAGCAGACTGTCCTGATCGGCAGCGTAGAAGAATAATAGCTGAGTAGCCGTATCTGTATTTTTATTTATTCCCGCCCTTGTTGGTGTTTTCAGGTAACTATATACCTGTTAGACCAACAAGGGTAGAAAATAGAATCCTCCATACTTTGATAAACTGATTTTACGCTTCTCAGAAGGATGCAGCCTTTATTTTCTTGAGCGAATCAAGGTACTCGATCACGGGTACACTGAGACACTCCGCATAGTACCCATAACCCGTGCTGTTGAAATGCTGATTGATAGGCCAGAAGATAGCGTCTGCATTTTCCGCGGTCTTGCATTTTGCTTCCAGACAGGGCTTCAGCTCCAGTGAGGGGATATGAGCAGACCGGCAATACGAAATAAACGGGTCCATCTGAGAGCCACTCCCAAAAAGCTCCTCTTTGCCCGGCTGAAAGACGACCAGTAGCGCGATACTATTCGCCGTGCATAAGGTCTGAAATTTAGTCAGTGCGGAGTCTATCTGCAGGATGTTCCTGTCCTTCGCCTTATTCATTTGCTCCGTGGTGAGTAGCTGCCAGTTATACCCCATCACGTCATGCACCCATCTGCGCACTATATAGCTGTGAGCATACAGCGGTTCGAACCATGGTGCTTTATTGAACTCGGCTGTGGTGTCAGGCTTGAAGCGCTCATATCCCCCGCGCGTGATCACGTCGTATATATCCGTTCCATTGATAGCTACTATCACCATGTCGGGTTTATATTTCAGAAGCTTATTCTCGAGAAGGATATATTCAAAAAATGGGTCAGAGGCCGATACGCCGCAGTCCCATACTTCTACCGGCGGGCTCCCATTCATTTGCCTGTTCAGGATACCTTCGAGTTGTCTCGGGCAGGAGCTGTCGTAGGGCGCACCGACCCCTTGTACAAAGCTATCACCGATCACCATTATCCTGACCTTGCCCGCGGGCTTGGCTGTGTCAAAGTGTTTCTCTATCAATCCTTCATTATTGCTATGCTGGACATAAGTGAACTCCGGGGTCTGATCAACCATGGAATCATTTGCGGAAAAGACATTATACCATGTAGCCCCCTCACAGCTATAGGCGGATGTATAACCGCCTCCGTTTTTCTCTCCATATGAGGCATACATACCCGTGTGTCGAAAATACAATTCTGCGATCCCCAAAATGATAAGGGCGCTGATCAAGGCTACTGATAGATTAACCAAAAGCGGATGTTG
>CAIXBT010000318.1 GCA_903917755.1 uncultured Bacteroidota bacterium | reverse complement strand
AGGTAGTTTCTTTTTTTTTCTATCCTATCC
The DNA here is from genome assembly GCA_903917755.1 of uncultured Bacteroidota bacterium. Lineage (GTDB taxonomy): Bacteria > Bacteroidota > Bacteroidia > Chitinophagales > LD1 > UBA1941. The sequence continues at coordinate 1,745 of CAIXBT010000318.1, read as the reverse complement.
CGCTTTTATAACATTTTTATTAGCTTTGTACAAAAGTTTAAACAACTTCAATATATAAACAACCAAATAGATTTACTTGGAAGCCTTTGCTAATAGGGTTATTTCTTATTATTGTAGGTTTTGGTATTGCTAATGATTTTCATAGTAAATTGACTCCTGCGTCTGTATCTGTATCAGGATATTATAGAGGTGATGGCACATATATACAACCTTATTATCGCAGACCTCCAAATAGCGTAGAGCATGACAAGCCAGCTGAAATGCGTATGGTCTTTTTTGGATTTATAGGTATTATTGGATGTGCTATAGTTGTAATAAAATTTATTTCATATAGTGAGTAGTTTCTCATCCTCTCGTCCTCGTCTCCGACGAGGATGCCAAGACCATGGCGTTTCCAACGCGAAGAAAATCAGCACCTACCCATGCCCCACTATGGCGCGAGAATGAAGGCTGAGCCTGTGCGTGGCGTTCTCGTGCCCATATACATGAAGGTCTAAAGCAAAAAAAAGAGCCTCATCGCTGAGACTCTTTTTGTCGAGTGTTTACTCAAGATCTAGTTGAGGATGATCAGCTCAGGTGCGCTGATCACACCACCTTCAGCCATTCTGGCTTTCAGATCAGGGTCTGAGAGCATTTTTTCTACTATCGATACATCATCGAGTTTCCATATCATAAATACATTGCCCGGATCGTTGGTTTTTTCGCCTACTGCCAGTTCTACTATGCCGGCCCCTGACCTTCTGGCTACATCACTGTCGTAGAGTGGTTTCCATGTTTTGAAATCTTTTACCTTGTGGTTTAAAATTACGGTTGCCATAGTATGGTTTTTATTTGGTGAATAGGAAATGTAACCTTTGTTTTCTAAGCCAACAAGTAATCATGTGTTTTTTATTTTGGCGTATAGTTATCTGGCATGGCGATGTATGCAGAGTGATAATAATTTGCTATATTTGTATTATGAAATGATGAGCATCTGGTCTCAGGCCAAAGCGCCAACTATAGCTTTGAAGTCTATGCTATAAACGACAGAAAGATAGACAAACAATACCGCACCATACGTGCCAAAAATGGATTTAGTGCAGGGTCATTTAAACATTGTATAAAGAAGCTGGTGAAGTATATGGCTAAGCAGAAATAGACTGCTGTACTATTGTGATGTCAGTCATCAAGGCTGAAAATCCATATCACGGATAGCCTGAGCATAGTCAAAACGCTCCAGCAGACCGGTGTCGTATTTGCCGGCGCGAAATTCAGGATTGGCCATCAATGCTATGTGAAATGGTATCGTGGTCTTGACACCCTCTATGATGAATTCCTTCATGGCGCGATCCATCTTGACTATGCATTCTTCGCGTGACTTGGCACGGCAGATGACCTTGGCCAGCAGCGAATCATAATAAGGGGGGATCGTATAGCCTGCATATATGTGGGTATCGACACGTACTCCGTAGCCCTTAGGCGTGTGGAGTGCTGTGATACGACCGGGAGATGGTGCGAAATTATTCAGCGGGTCCTCGGCATTGACACGGCATTCGATAGCGTGCATCTTCTCCGGGAAATACATTTGCCCTGAGATCGGTGTACCTGAAGCGATCAGTATTTGTTCTTTGATGAGGTCAAAATCCATTACCTCTTCTGTGACCGGATGCTCTACCTGTATGCGGGTATTCATCTCCATGAAATAGAAGTTGTGATTCTTGTCCACCAGAAATTCTATGGTACCTACACTCTCATATTTGATGGCT
>CAIXBT010000317.1 GCA_903917755.1 uncultured Bacteroidota bacterium | reverse complement strand
GCCCGCCGGCCCGCTCAGGCTGATACGCCCATAGCTATGATGGCCGTAATCAGTATGTGGTATGCGTGTAGGGTTTTTGAGGGCACCCAGCAGTCTGCGCGGCAGAGGCGGTGAGGTGAGCGGCGATGTAGTGAAATCTATGATCGGATAGCCCATCACATCCTTGCGGCATATCTCGCTGTAGTGCTTATCTCCGGTCAGAAAGATCACGCCTTTGATATTATTCTTGGCTATGAACTCAAAGAGTTCCTGCTGTTCCTTAGGATATTGATGGTAGGTTTCGCCGAATTTATTTTCATTCAGTACCTGTGTGCCGACAGCTATGAATTTAAAGGTCGCATCAGACATGAGGAGCTTGTTCTTGAGCCAGACTAGCTGATTCTCTCCGAGGAAATGTGCTGCCGAATCGCCCGGTGGGTCACGAAAGTACCTGTCGTCTGTCATAAAGAACTCCGCATCATAGTAGCGGAATGAAAAATAATTGCCGTAAAACTGCTGCTGCTCCGGATAGGTATTGGGCCAGAAACTTTTGAAAACCATCAACGCCGAATCCTTCATATGCCAGCGGCCGTCTGAATCGTTGGGACCGAAATCGTGATCGTCCCAGATGGCGTAGTGTGGCATGGAGATCATGAAAAATTTGAATTTCTTGAAGGCTCTGCGCACTTTCATATTGCGCTCAAACATGCCCTCTACGGTATTGTATTCGCGGGGATGCATGTAGTAGAGATTGTCGCCAAGCCATAGCATGAACTCGCTGTGGCGACTGCGAATGGAGTTGAATATACGCGTCTTGCCACCCGGAAAGATAGGCCGCGACCAGTCGGTATTCATCAGGGCACATGAGCCGAGAGAAAATGCAAAGTCGCGCACTGCTGAATCTGCCAGTGTTCTGAAACTGGCTCGTGCCTGAGTTTTCCAGCCTTCTATCGAAACCAGGATGTTGTACACATGATCGGGCTGCAGGCCGGTGAACTCAAATGTCAGCGCCACCTCGCCATCTGAGGCGAGATAACTGTAGCCCGTAGGGTAATAGATCTTTTTAGTAGAGGTATCGCCGAGAATGACGGCGTTCTTGCCTTTGCCGCGATAGCCTATCCAGACCTTTGCCGAATTTCGGGTGACGGAACCAACCACCGGCCCCGCGAAGAGCCTGGCTTTCTGCGCCTCTGCCCTGAATAAACTAAAAACCAGTAAGGATATAATTAAAAACTGTTTCACAAGAAAAATTGAAGTGCCAAGATAATCTATTAGGCCAAAAAACTAATATTAGCTTTTAAAGCTTATTTAATGCAAAAATAGCAAGCTAATCCATAATCGCAAAAAACTTTATCAGGGGGGAGATGTTTTTACCGGAAAAATTAGCCGATCAGGTTTTGTTTTTAGAGTTGTTTTCAGAATTGTTTTGCTAAGTAATAAAAAAAAGGGGCTTAGTTGATTCTTGCACATTATAGATTATTAGCGAAATATGAATTATTGAAAATAATCTGAAAGAACAAAAAACCTTCGGTCGGAAAACAATTATTTTTCTGCTATCAAATTGATTTCTCAAAAGATTCCTGCGGAATGACAATGAATGGAAACTACTTCACTCGTTTCAGATATACGGTGGCCAGTGTGGTGTGAAACTCGGCATCTGAGACCTGTCCGTTTTTGAAATGATAGACGTTCTTATTACCATCAGAGCTTTTGAACTCTATGGTATTTGGCGCCGGAAAATTCAGATCATTGAAGTCTGCTTCGGGCTCATAGAAGAAGCGCTTCCGCGATGCATTGTACACATCGCAGTATAGTGAACCGATAGAGTGTGTAGGCACCTCTTTGAAACTTTTCTTGCCATGGTAGGAGTCTACCTGATACATAGTACCGTCATATTGCACATTGCTCCACTTGTCTTTCTTGCCGTTATTGATCTCATAATAGACCGAACTGATGAGCTTGCCGTCTTTGTAGCGCGCTTCGTAGTGAGTGTGATTCTCGCGGGTTATCCAGAGTATCTTGGCTCGGATGCGCGAGTCGAGCAGATAGTTATCTATACCATTAGCGTCATGAGTCTTAGTGATGGTAGACAGACCTACACTGTCGCCGAATAAAAGCATATTGAACACAAGGGTCTGAGCCCTGGTGCCCGATGCCAGCACGAAGCAGAGTAAGAAAGCGAATGGTCTGTGCATAGAGATGTGTCAGTTTGATTTTGATGACGTATGGCATATATAAATATTTTAGTTCTAAAATAAAAGAATGCCCGCAAACTATAAGCTGAGCAAACACTCAGCCCATAGTCGTGCGAGCGCATTTTTTACTCTGATGTCTGATGAAAATCAAGCGGTATCACATACCTGACCTTCACTTTGCGTCCGCTTTGTTCGCCGGGTTTGAATACCGGCAGTGAACCAATCACACGCATTGATTCGCGGTCTATACCTTTGCTCACGCTTCTTATGACATGCACATCGGTCACTTTGCCGTTCTCATCTACCACGAACCCCACAATGGCTTTGCCCTGTATGCCTACTTCATTTTCGTAGGAGGGATATTGGAGATGATTATGAATGTAGCTCATCAGTGCTGACTCACCACCTGGAAACTCAGGCATGATCTCTGCCCATGACAGAGGTCCGGTCTCTTTGGGTGGCTCGGCTTTGTGAGTGGTTTCGAGCGCTGTGCCTTTTTCCAGCCCCGGTTCAGCTGTATTAGGACCGGTTTGAGTCACATCAGAGATACTGGAGTTAGGATCGACAGGAGCCACAGTGTCTAGTAGGGGCACATTGCTGGCCACAGGTTTCATTTCTTCGAATCTGTTGCTGGCTGCTGTAGCAGAGCCATGTTTGACCTGTTCGAGTTTTTGCTCTTTGGGCAGTGGGGGTGGTTTCATCTCCACTGTTTTTATGGTGGACACATCTACGAGAGTAGCTATAGTTTTATGTTCCTCCACCGCTTTCGGTCGTGTCAGATTTTTTTGAAAGGCAATGGCAAAAGCAGAGAAGAAGATCGTGCCGAGGATGGCGCGTTTGATATTCTCATTGTAGGTTCTGCGCAGCTCGTATGCGCCATAGGCCTTATTGCGATCTATGAAAATGATATCATCTGCTGACATCGCGGCATAATTGATTTTGTTTTCCATGATTAAAGATTTGATAGGATAACGCGCCATCAGCATCTTTTCCATAAAAAAGATTGTCAGAATATTGTCATAAAAAATTTGTGAAGCAAATAAACTGCCTTAGAGCAGATTTTTTTCCATCAGGTAGGCGTGTATCCTGTTTGTGCCGCCGGTATTGCTGAGAACAAATTCTTTTGATCTGATACTGCCGGTCCTGAGGTCAGCCTCGTTATTATCCAGCAGCGACCGTACACAGGCGAGTAGTTCCGCAGAATTATTGACAGTATATGCTGCATGCCAGTCAGGGTGACTGAGCATCGCTTTGGCTTCTTCAGATTTCTGATGATTAGGGCCGAAGATCACGGGCATGCCATAGACCGCAGGCTCCAGGATATTGTGCACACTGGCATTGAAGCCGCCGCCCACATAGGCTATATCGGCGTAATAATATAAGCTCGACAGGAGGCCTATGGTATCAATGATAGCCACATCAAATTTCTGTCCATTCTGTATATTGATGCGTGAGAAGAGTGCTTTCTTTCTCTTTATTTTTTTGAGCAGGTAGTTGATGTTCTTTTGTGAGACATCATGAGGTGCGATGATATATTTGAACTTGCCTTCGAAGGGGTCATTATTGATCAGGTCGCATATCATATCTGCATCTTTGCGCCATGTACTGCCAGCTATGAATATCCTCTTGTCGCCTTTGAAACTTGCGGCATTGTCGAGTTGTTTGTGCCTGGTCATGACATTGAAGACACTGTCGAATCGAGTATCGGAGCATATCTCAGAGTCTATATGCAGCGTCTGTAGCAGTTCCTGTGATGTTTGATTCTGAACAAAGATATGTGTGAAATAACCCAGCATTCTGCGATGCAGCGCACCGTACCATTCGAAGAAAATATGATTTTTGCGAAATACGGAGGAGATCAAAATAACGGGTATCTCCTGAAAGTGGAGTTCATCCAGAAAGTTGAACCAGAATTCATATTTCACCCATATCACCACAGATGGTTTCATACGCCGGATGAATTTTTTTGCATCAGCGGCTGTGTCGAGCGGCAGGTAGCTGACGAAATCAGCTCCTTCATAATACCTTCTGGCATCGAACCCCGAAGGCGAAAAAAATGTAAGGATAAGTTTATGATCGGGATGTGTTTTTTTGATCTTTTCGATCAGTGGCCGGACCTGCTCGAACTCACCTAGTGATGCACAGTGAAACCATATTCTTTTGCCATGCGCGCTGCTGATATAGTTGCCAAGCCTGTGGTGTACTTTCTTTCTGCCTTCGATCCATTTTTTGGCTTTCGGCGAAAAGAATGATGCCGCATATACAGCATAGTAATAAAGGTATATGCCGATGTTATAAAAAAGTAATGAGATCAGTGTCACAGGCTTTTGTAACTGGGTTTTAGTAGTAATACACCTCGCTATCCTTATTGGTCCATACAGGTATGATCCATGCTACTTTCACACCTATCAGCATATCGATGCGCTGATGTTTGTCTGCACTCATCAGGTCGAAATTCCAGTTTCTGCGCTCCTGCGTAAAACCCACCGCGAAATCCAGTCCACCGTAGAAACTCAGAAACCTTTTACGCTGCAAGAACATGTATCCGATATTGCCTGATACCATAGCCCCGTTGCACATGCGGTCGTATCCCTGTTTGTAGCTGGCATCCAGTTGCGGAAAATTATTGGTGGCCTTGATCCAGATCTTGTGCTGCATAAAACCCGGTGCTACGGAGATCAGTATTCCTGAGTTGGGTTGTTTTTTTGAGAGGGGGATGAGTTTGCCTACACGAAAGGCCACTTCAAAACCGCTTAAGAGCAATGAAATATCTCCCAGTGTACCATCCAGGCCGATTATCTGATTGGAGGTATAGGTGCTTATGGGAATAAGCGGGTCTTCTTTGACCCTCGATCCGAAGAGGTAGGCCCCTTCCACACCTATCAGCCAGTTCTTTTTTACCTTGAACGAAATATTCATGCCCACCGTATTGCTGAATCCGAATCGGCTGCTCAATTCGCCAATAGGCATGAGAGCTGAATAGTAAGGACTGATCAGGACGGCATTGTTGGTAGTCTGTGCTCTTTTCTTGACATTCTTATCATTTTCTAATGTTTCTGACTGAGAAAATATCTGAAAACTAAAGGCTAAAGTGCAGATCGAGAT
>CAIXBT010000316.1 GCA_903917755.1 uncultured Bacteroidota bacterium | reverse complement strand
TGCAAATACACCCGTAGCGAGCATTTGAGCTTCTGCCTCGGCGGTCACGATAGCTTTTACTTTGCGGTTCTCAGTCACAGCCTCTATTATCAGGTCGCAGCCTGCCAGATCATTAGCATCTATAGTAGCCTTGATACGATTGAGTATTTCGTCAGCTTTTTCTTTGGTTGATTTCCCTTTGCTCACACGCTTCTTGAGTAGTCCTTCAGAGTATGCTTTGCCTTTGTCGGCTACTTCCTGGCTTACATCTTTCAGTACCACCTCAATGCCACTCATAGCACATGCATAAGCGATACCGCTTCCCATCATTCCTGCACCAAGCACACCTACTTTCTTGAAAGTGAATTTCTCTTTTACATCAGGACGTGATTTGCCTGCATTCAGTGCATTCAGTTGTTTCCAGAATACATTGATCATGTTCTTGGCCACCTTGCTGGTAGCCAGTTGTGCGAAATATCTTGATTCTATGCGGGTCGCGGTATCTATATCGACCATCGCGCCTTCTACTGCCGCTGCCATGATAGCGAGCGGAGCGGGATAATTGTTGTAAGTCTTTTTAGCGAGCATGGCGGGTGCTACCGGCAGCATCTGTGCTACTTTTGGGGTGAGCGGAGAGCCGCCCGGTATCTTATATCCATCCTGATCCCAAGGTTGTTTGGCAGATTTATTGGCCAGGATATAATCCAGCGCTTTTTTCATCAGATCATCTTTGTCTGTAGCCAGTGCATGTATGATGCCGTCGCTGAGTGCTTCTTTAGGCGATACTTTTTTTCCTTCGGTGAGATACAGAAAGGCAGGCTGCAATCCTATCAGGCGCACCATACGTGTCACTCCGCCACCGCCCGGCAGTAGTCCGAGTGTCACTTCGGGCAGACCCAGCTCCACTTTAGGTTTATCCTGTACGACACGGTAGTGGCAGGCCAGTGCCAGCTCAAATCCCGCACCGAGCGCCGTGCCGTTGATAGCAGCTACCACAGGTTTGCCCTGTGTCTCGAGCCAGCGCAGACCGGCTTTGAGCTCCTGAGCACGGTCGAAGAATAACTTAGCATCATTCGTAGCAAACATCTCATCGATATCCGCACCTGCCAGAAATGTTTCCTTAGCAGAAGTGAGTATGATACCACGCAGGTCTTTTTCGGCCTGCAGTTTAGCTAATGTCTCGCGAAATGAAGCCCCGAATGCCATATTGATCACATTGGCGGAGCGGCCCTCCAGATCCATGGTCAGTGTCACTATGTTGTTCTCGTCTTTGCTGTATTTGAAAGCCATTGTTATGATTTACAATTGATAATTAATGATTGATAATTGAGTGTGCTAATGTGAGAATAAATAAGGAAAAAACATACAGAGAATTTGAATTTTAAATGAGCTTTAAAAATTAAATGTACCTTCTGACTAAGCACAGCATATTTATCGGACTCAGTATAGCAGGGTAAACAAAAAAGGTTGGTACATAGCGCACCAACCTTTTGTAAATATTTATTTAAGTTTTCTTCTTATGGAAGTGTAGGTCCTACTACAGCTACTCCGGATACGTTAGGACTGTTACCGTTTCCTACTATTGCGTAGCCCGGCAGACCACCGTTGCCCTGAGCACAAACTCCTGTGCCACCTATCAGGGAATTTGCAGTACCACCCGTATTACCCGGTTGACCCAGAGCACCTCCTGTTCCTCCCTGACCTGCATTATATGGTCCGAAAGTGAAGAACAATTGAGTACATGGTCCTATTTGGCATGTTGCACCACCTGCACCACCTGCCGCCACTGTTCCGTTATTGCCGGGGTTGCATGGATATGATCCGCCACCGTCTGTTCCACCCAGACCGCCCATAGATCCTGCACCACCACCGCCACCTGTACCAGGTCTGACGTCTACAGTACATGCAGTGATACCGAGTGCAGCACCTGCACCACCACCACCACCACCGCTGGCTATCACACCGACATTGCTTACTGTCACATTGGCTGTATTGATCCACAGTGCATTACCTCCCTGTGAGCCATTCACCTGAGCACAAGCTCCTCCGAGTACCGTTCCACCATATCCGGAGCAGTTGCCACCGGTACCGCCGGCACCGATTATGTTACCATTATTGATGATCACTACCTTAGAGCCTGCCGGGAAGTTGCCTGTCTCCATAGCTGCTCCGGCAGCCGTCTGAGCACTACTATTGCTACCCACTGTCACACCTGCATCCACTATGAAGGTATCGTTTACGGCACATGCCGGCGATCCCGCCAGTGTATAGAGATTCACGTTCTGAGTATTGGCAGAGATATGTATCGGTGCCGGACCCAGTATCGTAATGGTATAAGTAGCAGTAGAAACACTCGAACCTATCTGCGAGGTAATAGTGATCTGATAAGTACCCTGCAATGCGCAGTTGGCTGTGATGCTCATAGTCGTTGAACCGGGTACACTCAGGTTTGAGTTTCCAAAACTAACCAGTAAGCCGGGGTTAGAAGGGTTGATGGTCGTAGAAAGCGAGGCTGTAGCGCCTGTCGTTACACAACCTGAGTTATTACCTATTGTGATGGTCGTAGTGGCTACTACACCGCCGCTTTGGGCAGCAGCCAGAGAAATGGTAGTATCAATAGATGAAAGCTGCGGGGTAAGGTCATATACTATCAATGTATAAGTAAGCGTCTGAACAGTAGATCCGGACATTGCCAATACAGTAACAGTATAAGTGCCATTCGGTGCACTCGGTAGTGCAGTGAATGTCATCACCGAGGTAGCAGTAGGTGTCAGATAGTTGTTTGAGAAGCTGACCAATACGCCAGCTGGTACACCTGCCGCAGATAGTATGACGGGAGACGGTGTACCGGATACAAGACTGACGGTCAGTGTATCGCTTACGCTGCCGAAATTAGATTTGAATAAACATCCAGAAGTTTGGCTTTGGGTAGTTGAATAAGTAAATGAACATACGGTCTGTCCTACATTTACCCAGCAGGTGCCATTCCAGAACTGATGGACATTCAGGTCTGTATCATATATGGTCAAACCTACCGCAGGTCCTACTATCGCGTCGCGCTGTGCGCTGGTCAGCGCCGGGAAAAGCACACCTCTGGTAGTACTGGTAATGTCTAAGATCGATGTTGGATCGGGCACCGGCGTATTGATACCTACAGCGCCGGATTGTGTGGCGCGCAGTACTTCGCTGTTGTTTGATTTGACCACCAGATCCTGAGCATCTGTAGTTCCCAGGAAATTAGCACCTGCAGTAGTACCTGCATTGCCCGTTGTGAGCCATGCAGACTGAGGGCTGAATAGTATATGGTTTCCACCGCTGTCGATCACGAATAGTGAACCGTTAGCATTAAAGTAAACACTGTCATTAAATGCCAGATGCTGCGGAGGAAGATGCGGGCTGCAAAGATTCTGCCATGCTGCTCCATTGTAAAATACATAGCAGTTTGTATCTGTATCAAATATCACCAGACCGGTGACGGGAGAGGCTACAAGAGCGACTTTGGTCCTCGGTGCCAGAAATCCCTGAGAGGTGGATGTGAGGTCCAGAACCGCACCGGGATTAGGCGTTGGTGTACCTATGCCGACGTTGTTTTGAGCGAAGGCGGAGACACATAAACATATTGAGAAAAAACAGATAAAAAATTTATTCATATCGTGGGTTTATTTTATCGATGAATATAAGGGTTTTTTGACTTTTTTTATTTTTTTATGAAGAAAAATTGCCATTTCAAGCATACATATTTCATACGCAAATATCGCTGATAGCGAAATCGGCATATATATGACGTAAAATGTATGTCAAATGGTTGTATCACCCCGAAATACCTGTTCGGCGGGGCCGGTCAGCCAGATATTATTGAAATGCATATCAGTAATATCAAATTTCACGTTCAGACTGCCTCCGAGGGTTTCGATATTGATATTGGCGGGTTTGAAATTATTATGATAGTAGTATGCTATGCAGGATGCTACCACACCTGTACCGCAGCTTAGGGTTTCGTCTTCCACACCTCTCTCATATGTCCTGACGAATATAGAATCTGAAGAGAGCACTTCTACAAAATTCACATTGATGCCATCCTTTTTATGTGCCTCTGAGTTGCGTATTTCTCTGCCCTTAGCTACTACCGGATATTCACGAATGTTTTTTGCGAAATGTACATAATGCGGCGAGCCGGTATTGAGGATATAATCATCGCCCTGTCTGAAAGTGACATTCACATCCTGCATCTGTAGCGAGACCAGTCCATCTGAGATTATCCGGCCCCTGTGTGGCCCATCTATAGCGAGAAAGGAAAAGTCTGAACCTAGACCCATCTCATGGGCGAACCGGATGATGCAGCGACC
>CAIXBT010000315.1 GCA_903917755.1 uncultured Bacteroidota bacterium | reverse complement strand
GGGAACATCTGACGGGAATAATAATTATAAACACGCCATTTGCTCATCTTCTTATCCCATTCTATTTTTTCACTTCTGAGTTTGAAGGTCATTTTCCCGTTTTCGAATTTATCTATAGAAAACTTAAACCCTATGGCATCTGCCGGACGGTAATTCTCCACATACATAAACACACCGGGGCTGATCTGCCGGTGAAAGTTATAGCTCATGTTGTTAGTGAACTTATTTATGTATTTATTTTCGAACTGTAAGCGGCGTTTGTTTGAAGCTGGCACAAGGTAGTTGTTTGAATACCACAATCCGCCGCCGAGGATAATGGCCCCGAACAGATATGGGCGCAGCATCCGATAGAAACTGGTGCCGCTATTGAGTATGGCGATGATCTCAGACCTGTCTGCGAGCTGTGAGGTGAAAAAGATAACCGATACAAGCACAAAAAAAGGTGCCAGCATGGCTACGATGTAGGGAATGAAACTCAGATAGTAAGAAAAAACGATCTCGCGCCAAGTAGCAGCCCCATCGAGAAAGTTGTCGATCTTCTCCGACACGTCGATCACCACTGTGATGAGTATCAGGAGCAGCATGATGAACACAAATGTGCCCAGAAACTTTTTCAATATGTACCAGTCTATCTTCTTCAAATTACGGATTTACAGAATTACAGATTTACGGAATTAAACTTCATTTACCATTTGCTACTTTTGCTTTTAGTGTTTTGATAGAGCGGGTTATTATTTTATAGAGTTCAGTCCCTTCCTGCATCAATTCAGAAAGTTTTCTTTCTTTATAATGCCCGTATCAATTAATATTTCTAGCCAAAATATTGTCTCATCCAGCTCCTCTTCTACTATTTGTAGCTTATTGATAAAATCCTTCTCTGATTTGGCAATACATGCTGCTGCTCTGTAATTAGCACCAACCGATGTGCCTGATCGAATGACCTGACTCAGCAGTACTTTAGTAGCAAAGTCAGGGTCAAGGCTCCTGACCATTTTGACTATTCTGACAGAAAACCTCTTCGTCCGATCTGTTAATTCTTGTTTGGTCATCCAAAATATGTAATTCTTTAATTCTGTAAATCTGTAAATATTTAGAGGCGTGTCATGACTCTGTCCTGAGTTGTTTTTTTCCATGAAGCAAAATCACCCTCAATGATATGTTTTCTCGCCTCAGTCACCAGCCATAGATAGAAACTAAGATTATTGACCGAAGAGATCATAGCGCCGAGCATCTCACCCGAATGCATGAGGTGACGAAGGTAAGCCTTAGTGTGTATCCTGCTCACATCACAGGCCCCGAACTCATCTATCGGACTAAAGTCATTCTTGAATTTCTCATTCCTGATATTGATGATGCCCTGTGTGGTAAACAGCATGCCATTGCGGGCATTGCGGGTAGGCATGACACAATCAAACATATCCACACCGAGCGATATTGCTTCGAGGATATTGGCAGGTGTGCCTACGCCCATCAGATAGCGGGGTTTATCTTTCGGTAGAATATCGCATACCAGTTCGGTCATTTCATACATATCATCATCCGGTTCGCCGACGCTCAGACCACCTATGGCATTACCTTCCATACCTTTTGAGGCGATATATTCGGCAGATTGTTTGCGGAGATCTTTGTATGTTGAGCCCTGCACAATGGGGAAGAAAGACTGATGATAACCGTAGTGACCCTCGGTTTCACTATACCTTTTTATACATCTGTCCAGCCATCTGTGGGTCATGCCCATAGATTTTTTCGCATAGTCATACTCACAGGGGTATGGTGTACACTCGTCAAAAGCCATCATAATATCGGCACCGATCTTGCGCTGAGTATCGATCACATTCTCCGGCGTGAAGATATGCTTAGAGCCATCTATATGACTGCGAAACTCCGCACCTTCCTCTTTGATCTTACGAATATCTGACAGCGAGTAAACCTGATAGCCGCCACTATCCGTCAGAATAGGTCTGTCCCAACCGATGAACTTGTGCAGGCCACCTGCATTCTCTATCACGCCGAGACCGGGACGTAGATAGAGGTGATAGGTATTGCCCAAAATGATCTGAGCATTGACCTGAGATTTGAGTTCTGAGAAATGCACCGCCTTGACCGTGCCTGCCGTACCGACGGGCATGAATATAGGAGTCTGTATCACACCATGATCTGTGGTGAGCTCTCCCGCGCGAGCTTTGCTATGGGGGTCATTGGCTTGTAACTGAAATGTCATAGAAGTTTCGAAAATAGGCATATCCTCCTAACTAAGAAGTTTTTTTAAGAAAGTTGGCTGATAGACTGACGATAAAATCAGTCGATCTTCAAAACAGGGATGTCCTTATCTGCAGATCCCCAATTCTGAGCGGGTGCAGATGTCATATCAAACTCAAGCGTACCGCCCTTCACCACATCTTCATATGTAATATAGCTTTTGGTATAGTCTACTCCATTCAATTTAGCTGACCTGATGTAGACATTTTGACTGTTATTATTATGAGTAATAATGGTGAGGCTTTTACCATTTTCAAAATGGATCACCGCCTTATCGACTATAGGTGAACCAATAGCATAATGGTCTGCACCGGGACATACCGGATAGAAACCGATCGCACTCATCACATACCAGGCACTCATCTGGCCGCAGTCTTCATTACCTGACAGACCATCAGGTTTGGCGCGGTAGAGTTCGGTCATGATCCGTCTCACCATCGCCTGTGTCTTCCAGGGTTGACCTACATAGTTAAATTCATAAGCGATATGGTGACTTGGCTCATTGCCATGTGCATATTGGCCTATCAGCCCGGTTATATCATGTGCCGGCAGCCCCCGCAATTTAGATGTGGTATTAAACAAAGAATCGAGCATGGTCGCCAGTTTCTGTCTGCCTCCCATCATTTTCATCTGGCCGGAGAGGTCCTGCGGGCAGGAAAAGGAGTACTGCCAGGGATCAGCCTCTGTATAATGAATGGTCACTGCATAGGGATCAAAAATCCTTATAAAATGATTCTTCAGCCGCGGGCGCATGAAGCCTGTATTGGTATCCAACAGATGCCGGTAATTCTGAGCACGGTGATTGAAGAAATTATAATCTTCCGTTCTACCTAGTTTCTTTGCCATCTGAGCTATGCACCAGTCATCATAAGAAAACTCAAGGGTCTTTGAAACACTCTCGATGGCCTTTCGGCAGCGGATATAACCCAGCTTCTGATAATCATCCCAACCGATGGCATATCTGTAAAAAGAGGCCATAGTGATCAGCGGGCCCATTTTGAAATACTGATTAAGTTCCTTGCGACTAAGGGTAGAGCTGCGTTTCATGGCATCAAACGCGAGATTGGCATCAAAACTCGTTATCCCTTTTTGGTAAGCATCATTGATCACAGACACGGAGTGATAGCCGATCATTCCCCAGGTTTCGCAGCTATTCAGGTCCCAAACAGGCAGCAGACCGCGCTGCTGATATGCAGATAGAAATGAATTTACAAAATCTCCGGTACGCTTTCTGTCTATCAGCGTCAGCATAGGGTGTAGCGTGCGATAGGTATCCCAGAGCGAACAGGCAGTGTAATACTGAAAGTTTGTCGCCTCATGTATCTGAAGGTCCCGGCCACGATATTTGCCATCCACATCCTGACAGAGAATGGGTGGTATCATAGTGTGGTAGAGAGAGGAATAAAAGGTCTGCATAACGGCGGTATCACTTGATTCTATCTCTATTTTTCTAAGGTTCTTATTCCATTCAGTCTTCGCATCTCTGAGTACCCTGTCAAAATCCCAACCCGCCTGCTCGCTCTCCAGATTGCGACGGGCACCATCTATACTCACGAACGACAAGCCCACTTTAGCATAGACCGCCTCACCGTCTTCCGTTTCAAAACTCACATAAGCCTTCAGATGATGACCCTGTGCCTGCTTCATGCCATTATGCAGCACCTGATCCTTTAATATACCTGACCGTTTGAAAGGTTTAGAAAACTGAATCACGAAATACACATACTGACTGTCGGCCCATGTGCTGCTTAGTCGCATACCGCTGATCTCATGGTCTCCATTGATATTTATCTCACCGTGTTTGAGGCGGTCGCGATGGTTTAGATCGAGAATTATATTGGCGCTGCCGGATTTCGGGAACACATATTTATGCAGTCCTGTGCGTGCCGTCACAGTCAGTTGTGCCTTGATATCGTATCGATCCAGCTTCACAGCATAATAGCCCGGCGATGCTCTTTCGTTGCTATGCGAGAAGGTCGAGGCATATTTATTATGATTGAAATGAGGTTTGCCACATGTAGGCATCATCATCACATCGCCATCGTCTGATGCACCTGTACCACTCAGGTGTGTATGAGAGAAACCATATATCTTTTTGTCAGAATAGTGATAACCGGAGCATCCGTCCCAACCGGACAGGCGCGTATCGGGACTAAGTTGAACCATACCAAAAGGCAGCATCGCTCCGGGGAATGTATGACCATGCCCTCCGGTGCCCACCATAGGGTCTGCATAAATAGTATAGTCTCGTGGCTGGGCCGGACTATAGCCGGACCATAGCAGCAGAGCAAAGAGGAATGATCTCATAATATGCCCAAGATAATTGTTTCTATGGAAAGTATAGCTGGTATGGCAAAAGTTGATTTGAAACCCGAAAAGGTGCCATATTGGCATAAAAACAGGGCTTGGCACAGTTTTTAACAGTTCTATAAAATATTAGAATGATAAAAACGTCTGATATTTTAATTCATGCAAAGCAAAATGACTACATTAACCCTTCCAATGGCCGAGCAGCAGAGTAATGTGAAGATCGTGCAAACCTTTAGTAAGGAGAGCAAGAGGCTGTTAAACTTTATCAAACAACGCGTGCCTACTAATGAGGATGCCGAAGACATCCTGCAGGACGTGATGTATGAGTTCGTCAATACGTTTCGCGTGATGAAGCCTGTAGAGCAGGTGGCATCGTGGCTATTCACGGTGGCGCGCAATCGTATCACGGATTTCTACCGCAAGAAAAGGCCCGATCTGCTCGAAGACCAAACTTTCAACTACAAAGATGATGGTGAGACATTATCCCTCTCTGACATGCTGCCCGCCAGCGATGGCAGCCCGGAGAGCAAGATGATGAATGACCTCATCATGACCAATATTACCGAGTCTCTTAAAAAACTGCCTAAAGAACAGCGCGATGTATTCATCATGCATGAACTGGAGGACAAGAGTTTTCAGGAGATAGCCGAGATCACCGGTGCCAATGTCAATACACTGCTGTCGCGCAAACGTTATGCTGTGATATTTCTGAGGACCGAGCTACAGGGGCTTTATGAAGAACTTTTTAAAAAATAAACAATGCTTAAGAATATCCTAAAAGGGGCCGGATTTTTTGTGGTAATGGCGGGGCTGTTTCTACTACTGGTCTATGGCTTCATGATCCTGTGGAACATTACCATTCCTGAGGTTTTCGGTCTCAAAAGCCTGACCTATGGCATGGCGCTGAGACTACTCGTCATATCTCGCATACTGATAGGAGGATTCGGGTTCAGGTGGACCAACAACAACGAAAAAGGCAAATTCTGGCGTGAGCGAATGAAAATGAAGATGCAAAACATGTCTGAGGAAGAAAAAGAAGAATTCAAGCGCCGCCTCTCTCAGAAATGCAAAGATTGGTAAATACATTTTCCATTTAAAATTTAAAATCTCCCCATACTTTATTAGCTATTTCTCCGTTACATTTGCCAAAACAAATATTTTACATGAATCGTTTTATAGCTATCGTTCTGGCATTTGTACTTTTCCCATTGATATCTCAGGCACAGGTACCCTCGCCTACCATCAAGCAGACCGGCAAAGGCTGGGAAAGCTTCTTTCCTAAAGACTGGAATGTGATCGTGGCTGACTCAGCCGACTTTAACAATGACCTGATCGAAGATTATGTATTTATCTTTCAGGCTGACAATGACTATCTGAATGGTCTTAACTTCAACACCAAACTCAACGCCCCACCCCGGATATTAGTGATACTGATGGGCAAAACGGCTGACTCTCTGGAGCTGGGCATCAAATCTGACAGCCTGATACTGAGATCTGATGGCGGCGAAGGTGACCCGCTCACGCAGGGCACAGGCATCAAGACCGATGGCAATATTTTAGAGATCAACTATGCAGGTGGACTGTCTATGCAGTGGACAGGGCAGTATAGATTCGCCTATAGCAAAACCAAAGAATGGACATTGGCCACTTTCAGAGGAACGGAATACAACACCAGCGATGAGGACGCTCCCATCAAAGTAACAGAAGTTGATTTCACGAAGAAATATATGAAACAGGATAAAGTCAAAACCTCTCTGCCCCTCATCCCTAAGATCTATATGGAGAAATTTAAGCCACGCACTGTGACCATAGCTCCGGGTGTAGTTCTATAAGTCGCATTAGATTCATTTTGAGCTTCTCACCAGTTCCCAGATCACAATCCCCACCGAAACCGATATATTCAGCGAATGCTTAGTGCCAAATTGCGGTATCTCTATCACTATATCAGATGCGCTGACAATGGCCTGCTCCACTCCTTCCACTTCATTACCAAAGACCACAGCCAGATTTTCTTTGCCGTCATAGCGTACTTCATTCAGCATAGTTGCATTCTCTGCTTGCTCGACAGAAGCAATCTTGTAGCCATTTGACTTGAGTTCAGAGATAGCATCGGCTGTTGTTTCAAAATAGCGCCATGCCACGGTCTCCGTCGCGCCGAGAGCTGTCTTCTGGATATCGCGGTGTGGTGGTGTGCCTGTGATGCCACAGAGATAGATAGCCTCGATCAGAAAGGCATCTGCCGTCCTGAACACCGAGCCGACATTGAGGTGTGAGCGCACATTGTCGAGGACGATGATGACAGGGGTCTTATCGCCTGCCCGAAACTCCTCAAGGCTGAGGCGGTCGAGTTCTGAGTTTTTGAGTTTGCGCATGGGAACAAGTAGTGAGTCGTGATATCTGAGTATTGAGACAATGCAAAGAACGCAAAGGGTGCAGAGAATGCAAAATCTCTTTCGCAAAGGATATGTAATAAAAGTTTCATCAACAGACATGAGTGAAGGATAGCATGTTGGTGGAAAACATGAGCATTGGCGCGATGAGTTTTTTCGAGCCCCCCCTGCCATCGGGATTGCTTCGTCAATGCCATGTTTATTTTTTAAGATGAATTCCCTCGCAAAGACGCTTCATTTGTATGGTTAGTGCTTTGTTCACTTCTTCTCCCTCCGATTTTCGTATAATATTTTATTTTGGCGAGTCAGGATACTGTTATCCTGAAAATCATATAATCCTAACAATCCTAGTAGATGGCCGTTCACCGCAGTATGATAAAAAGCGCCACCGCTGAGACGGAGACCCCGCTGATGAAGCAATACAACAGCTTCAAGGCGAAATATCCTGATGCAATATTGCTATTCAGGGTGGGCGACTTCTATGAGACCTTCTCGACTGATGCCAAGACCGCCGCGGGTGTGCTCGGCATCACCCTCACCAGGCGCTCCAATGGCAAGGCTACCGATGTGGAGCTGGCGGGTTTCCCGCATCATGCCCTCGACACCTATCTGCCTAAGCTCGTTCGCGCGGGATATAAAGTAGCGGTATGCGACCAGCTCGAAGACCCGAAGTTCGCAAAAGGTATCGTGAAACGCGGTGTGACCGAAATGGTGACACCCGGTGTGGTGACAGGCGACAATATTCTGCAAACAAAGGCCAATAATTTCCTTGCATCGGTCTATTGGGATCGGGATACCTACGGTGCGGCATTCGTCGATATATCTACAGGCGAGTTTCTGATCGCGGAGGGGACATTCTCCTATATCGAAAAGATTATGCAGAGCCTCTCCCCTTCTGAGGTCCTGTTTCCTCGCTCGAAGCACAAGGAATTTACGGAACGCTTCGGGAGCCGTTTCGTCACAGCCCGTATGGAAGACTGGGTATACACCAAAGAGAATGCCTACGACATCCTGCTGAAAATGTTTGAGACCAATTCGCTGAAAGGCTTCGGCATAGAGGATGAAGAAACTGCCGTCATCGCTGCGGGCGGCGCCATACAATACCTCAAAGATACCGAGCACCACAACCTCTCTCACATAGCACGCCTGACCAAGATCACAGAGTCAAACTATGTGTGGCTGGACCGCTTTACCATACGAAACCTGGAGCTAGTCGCTAGCCCCCACCCGCAGGGCAAGACACTGCTCGACGTGGTGGACCGCACCGTATCTCCTATGGGCGGCCGTATGCTGAAACGCTGGATACTGATGCCACTCGTGAGCCTGCCGGCTATACAGGAGCGGCTGGATGCAGTGGAGTACTTCGTACAGGGTCCCCAAACCCCCAATGGGGGCTCAAATATAAATCAGGACGAGACTGTTAAAGCCCCCATTGGGGGTTTGGGGGCCTACCTGCGCCAGATGGGCGACATGGAGCGGCTGATCTCTAAAGTATCTCTGGAGAAAGCCAATCCGCGTGAGATCGTGCAACTCAAGCGGGGACTACTGGCACTGGAGCCGATCAAAGAAGCACTCAGTAAGTCTGGCCATCAGAGCCTGGCGAAACTGGCAGATAAGATAGGGTTGCTACCTACACTCACCTCGCGCATCGGGCATGTGCTGAAAGAAGAAGCCGGGCCAATGGTGAGCAAGGGGAACTTTATCAATGACGGAGTAGATACTGAACTCGATGAACTTCGTCTGATCAAGAATACCGGTAAGGAATACATAGTCGGCATACAGACCAAAGAAATAGAGCGTACAGGGATCGGCAACCTCAAGATCGGCTTCAATAATGTGTTCGGGTATTTCCTTGAAGTAACAAACTCTCATATGTCTAAAGTTCCTAACGACTGGATACGCAAGCAGACCCTGGCGAATGCAGAACGTTACATCACTGAGGAGCTCAAAGAATATGAGCAGAAAGTACTCGGAGCAGAAGATAAGATACAGATGCTGGAGGAAAAGCTCTTTGCAGAAATGGTGCGGACGGTGAAGGAATTCACAAACACGATACAGCAGAATGCCCATGCAGCGGCATATCTCGACTGCCTTTTGTCTCTCGCAGAAGTGGCCATCAGCAATGGTTATACCAAACCCGAGGTCAATGACGGCCTGACGATCTATATCAAAGACGGCCGCCACCCTGTGATAGAGAAACAACTCGACGTAAGTGACAAGTATGTGCCGAATGATGTCTATCTCGACGATACGCAGCAGCAGATACTGATGATAACCGGCCCCAATATGTCGGGTAAATCTGCCTTGCTGCGACAGACGGCGCTGATCGTGCTGCTCTCTCAAATAGGAAGCTACGTGCCTGCCACAGCAGCGAGCATTGGTTTCGTAGATAAGATATTCACGCGGGTGGGTGCGAGCGATAATATCAGTTCGGGAGAGTCGACCTTCATGGTGGAGATGAACGAGACTGCAGGTATCATGAATAACCTCACACCGCGCTGCCTGATACTACTCGATGAGATCGGACGGGGCACATCGACCTACGACGGTATCTCGATAGCCTGGTCGCTGGCGGAGTTTCTGCATAACTATCCCCTGGCGCATCCGCGTACCCTCTTCGCGACGCACTATCATGAACTGAATGAACTCGCCGATAAATATGAGCGCATCAAGAACTATCACGTCTCGACCAAAGAGGTAGGCAATAAGGTGATCTTTCTGCGCAAGCTGGTGCCGGGCGGCTCTGAGCATAGCTTCGGTATACATGTGGCGAAGATGGCAGGTATGCCGCGCCTGATCGTAGACCGCGCCAATGAGATACTGATAGAGCTCGAAAGCAAGCGTGTGAATACAGATATCAAAGACACGATGAAAGGCATGCAGGCAAAGAACTTTCAGATGACGATGTTTGATATGAGTGACCCCAAGCTGAAGGGTGTAGCCGCTGCCATAGATAAACTCGAGATCAATGCCCTCACACCAATTGAGGCCCTGATGAAGCTGCATGAGCTAAAGAAGATGCTGGAGTAGCGATAGACATGAGTAATGAGTATTGAGACAATCGCAAATCCAAAATGAAATGAAATGGCTGTTATATCCCCCGCTGGCGGGTAGGGTGGATCTCTGCGGGGCGAGGATGCCAAGCATTGGGAAAATGTAAATACAGAACTTGTCAATAAATCCGAAAGATGAAAACTATTATATTGATCAAAAGGTCACTTATTGGCCTTCTAGCATTGGAGATACTGATCGTGCTTTTCATGTTTCTTCGTTTGGGCCTGGGCATCTATAAACTACAGGAGATCGTTGATGTATTAATACCGATAAGTGGCTGGTTGATATTAGCATTACTATTTGCTCAATTTATCAATCGGATCATAATAATATCGAAGCCTGCGATCCCATTCAAATTTTTATTTATAGCCATAGCCGAGCTAATTATTTGGGCTTGTATCGCGTTTTATTGGGCCCTACAGTATTGTCTTTAGATCCCGAT
>CAIXBT010000314.1 GCA_903917755.1 uncultured Bacteroidota bacterium | reverse complement strand
CACAGCTATAGCTTATAGCGGCTGTGGTATAGACAGTATCACTAAACAGATCACCGTCAGAAGCGTTGGCATCTTGCCAATAGAATCCGATAAGACAAACTTGTACCCGAATCCCGTCAAAAATACGGCGAACCTCGAAGTGACAGGACCGGCAATGATAGGTCTCGTATACGCCAATGGTGCGAGTGTCTGGCAGTCCCCCGTCCAGATAAACCAGCAAGGGACCTATGTATTTGACATGAATAAATATTCCAGTGCCTTGTATTATTTCATCGTGCAGTACACTAACGGCAAGACGGATGTGATGCAGGTGGTGAAGGAGTGATGACGGTCTTTATTCCGTCTTGCCCTTCACATCCAGTGCATCGCGGAGGCCATTGCCCACGAGGTTGAAGGCCAGCACCACCAGCATGATGGCCAGGCCCGGTGCGATGGCCAGATAGGCACGGTCTGAGTCGATGAAGTTCTTGTACTCGCTCAGCATACCTCCCCACGATGGCGTGGGGGGCTGTACACCGAGCCCTATATAGCTCAGACCCGATTCGATCAGTATGGCATTGGCGAAATTAGCGCAGGCCACGACGATCACGGGGCCGGTGATATTGGGCAGGATGTGTCTGAATATGGTCCGGGCACTGTGGAAGCCAAGGCTCTGTGCCGCCGTGACATACTCGAACTCACGGACCAGTATGAACTGTCCGCGCACGATACGCGCCACCTCGACCCACATGGTCAGTCCCACGGCTATGAAGATCAGCAGCAGCTTAGACGGTATCAGCGCGCCCGCACTGACATAGAGGCCCATAGCGAGCAGCACCGTCGGTATGGACCAAAACACATTGATGATCCAGAGTATCACCGCATCTACCCAGCCTCTGTAATAGCCCGCCAGCGCGCCTGCTATGATACCGATGAACAGAGAGATGAGCACGGAGATCAGCCCTACGAATAGCGATATGCGCGAGCCGATGATGAGCCTGCTCAGTATATCGCGCCCGAACCTGTCTGTGCCCAGCCAGTAGCGGCGCGGTGTGAGATAGACCTTATATACCTCATTTCTGATCCTGAAGCAGAACCTGTCGTATTCTGTAGTGTCGCCTTTCAGCTCTGCGAGCGTCTTGTCGACCTGGCCGGACTGCATGGCTATAGAGTCCATCCTGAGCGGTGCATTCATAACACTGTGGCCATCGGCAGCATTGATGGAATCGTTCTCGGGTCTGTATCTGCGCGGTGTCATATGGATCTTATAGGCATCTCCGGTCTGTGCGCTGTCTGCCCTGATGGTGTCTCCGGCGGGCTTTGCTTTGATACCTGTTTTGACCATAGAATCGATCCTTAAAATATCGGTGTAGTAATACTCGCGCACTTCGGGATGTGCGTTTCGGCCTTTGAACACATTGACCACTACGAAATCCTTTTTGAGTTTGTAGTTCACTATCGGCACCATATTATATCTCGATGGCGAACCGAAAAAGAAGTTTTTGAAACGCTGACCCAGAGATGTTTCGATCTGCGGTTTGCGAAAGTAGAGTATCATCACGTTTGAACCCGGAGGCATCATTTCGAGTGCGAGGGTTTGCTCATTGGCATCGGGAGAATTGTCAGGGGCCAGCTCATAGGCGAAGACAGCAGTCAGCAATACCAGCAGGATCACCACCAGGCCAAACATGGCTGCTTTGTTGCGTTTGAATCGCATCCATGCCTTATGATTTAAACTCCTGCTGTCTGACATTTGATTTTATTTTCTTCAACCACCCCGACCCTCCTTATCCAAGGGGGGAGCTAACAGCCATTCTGATTACGATATCTTTCTTTCTTTCCAAGTATATTTGCCACTGAGCCCGAGCACACCTACACACACTATATACACGATATGCAGGGGTTCGAACACAGGTAGCAATAATAGCAGTATTCTTTTTTTGAAAAACCCTGTGACACTGATATTGAAAGCAAGATCCATTACAAACTTAGTGGCAAAGGTGACAACGAGCGGCAACCAGGCCAGTTCGAATTTCTCAAAAGCAATAGGGATAAAGATCAGGATAAGAAGGTTGAACAGATAGGCGAACATCAGGATGGCAGTGACCGACCTCTTCTGAAAGGCAGTAGACTTGCTCGTCCATCTCACACGCTGCGCCACGAAATCCGCAAAGGTACTTTCGGGTTTTGAATACACACAGGCATCTATATTCTTTACGAACCCTATCGACTCGGGGTAAGTCATTTCGAGTTTCTGCATGAGAAAAATATCATCTCCCGTAGGTATATCAGTATTGCCTTTGTATCCATCCACATCCATGAAGGCTTTTTTCTCATAGAGCAGATTGGCACCGTTGCACATGGTAGGGTAGTTATTGGCTATCGTGCCGCCCGTGATACCGAGCATATTGATCACATCTATCTGCTGAAACAATCCAAGCAGACCCTTGGCAGGCCGCAGCATCACCGGCCCCGTTATAAACTTATATTCGTGCTGCTGATAATAAGCCACCATAGTGCTTAGCCATTTCTCATCCATTATACAGTCGCCATCTGTCGTGATGATGAGCTGTCCTTTGGCGTTCTTTACACCGATGGTGATAGCCTTCTTTTTGTTGGGTATTTTCTCTGCCGCATCACCGAAATATTTCGCCAGACTCAGCACGAGCAGCCTGTCATGCTTGATCTCTCGTGCCAGTGTATAGGTATCATCCGTACTGTAATCATCTATCACGATGATCTCATAGAGTTGCTTCGGATAGGTCTGTGCTATCACGGCACTCAGGCAGTCCTGTATGTGCTCCGCTTCATTTCTCACGGGTATGATGATGGAAACGAAAGGCAGGGCTTTATTGGGCTCTTTGGTCTCTTTCCGATTGAGTTTCACCCATCCTATCAGAAAGTATAAGATAAGCCAGCAGTAAAGCACCGAAAAAACAATACTGATGATAAGGAATGGGGACATTGAGTACCGGGTTGCAATTTTATAATGTTGCAATTCTAAACATAAAAAAGGGGAATGGGAAAGATTGAGAGTGGCTAAGTGGTTTTAAGGCTATATGCCCTTCGGAATTATGCTATCATGAACCGCTTAAACAGTATAGAGCGTAAACATGTTTTTGTAATTTTGCAGGAAGAAAAAATTCAAAACAATCGATCAGAAAAATATCATTTATTATTGGTCATACAGAAATTGCGTAAAATTTTCGCATTGGTATTTAGCGAAGTATGACCCGCAGCCAGACTACGAATTTAAAAGTGAAACCTTTGTCAATAGCAGCCGTAATGTTTCATAAGGCTATAAAACAGGCTGGGAAAAACATGATATACTTAAACATAACATTGGTACTAATTATAGCATATTTAGTAACAAAACTTTCGATAGAGTACAGAGAAATGGGATCTCCGAGCAAACAAAAATCTGCTTGAGAGGTAAAACTTCTTTGATTTAAAGAAATTATCAGTATCAGTCGATCTTGATCTCATCGTCATGCTCATCGAAGAACTTGTATTCCGTGATCGGGAAGTTCTCGTTGGTATGGATACTGATCCAGCGCTTATACTTGAATAGCCACCTCATACGCAGTGAGGGCAGTCCCTTTTTGAGATAGACTGCCAGTATAGGGTGCACGTATAGCTTGAGCTTCTTGTGAGTATTGAGCAGATGGTCCAGATCACCCTGTATCTCGTCGATGAGCAGCAGCGATGATGTGATGGTGCCTGTACCGCCGCATGTAGGGCATTCTTCGGTGGTCACGATATTGACCTCGGGGCGTACACGCTCGCGGGTCACCTGCATGATATTGAACTTAGACAGTGGCAGGATGGTATGAGTAGCCTTGTCATGCTCCATAAACTCCTTCATCTTGTCATGGATGATACGCTTATTATCAGGGTTCTTCATGTCGATGAAGTCGATGATAATGATACCGCCCAGGTCACGCAGACGCATCTGACGGCATATTTCTTCTGCCGCTTCGATATTCACCTGCAGGGCATTGACCTCCTGACTGCCTTCGAGGCTCACGCGGTGGCCTGAGTTCACATCGATCACGTGGCAGGCTTCAGTCTTTTCGATGATCACATAGACACCATTGCCTATGTTGACCTGCTTGCCGAAAGAAGCTTTGATCTGCTTAGTGATACTGAAATTGTCAAAAATAGGCGTCTTGCCGGTATAGGTAGAAACGATGTTTTTCTTGTCTGGGGCTATTCGCTCCACGTAGTTTTCGAGCTCGCGGGCTATAACGGGATTATTAGTGATAATGCGGTTAAACTCAGGGCTCAATATGTCACGCAGTATGCCTGATGTTTTATCGAGTTCACTGAGGACCTTTTTCACGGGATTAGCACCGCGCATATTCTGGCTGAGTTCTTTCCAGCGTGCTTCGAGCATGAGCAGGTCTTCGTGCAGGGTCTTGGAATCTTTGCCTTCAGCTACTGTGCGTACTATGACACCGAAATTTTTTGGTTTAAGGCTTTCTACCAGTACTTTCAGTCTTTTGCGTTCGTCGGCAGAGTCGATCTTGCGTGATACGCCTACGGAATTTGTAAAGGGAGAAAGTACGAGAAAACGCCCGGCGAGTGTGATCTCGCAGGTGAGGCGAGGGCCCTTGGTAGAGATAGGTTCTTTGAGTATTTGAACCATGATACTGTTCTTATTGCCCAGTACTTCTTTTACATTGCCGGTTTTCTGTATTTCGGGTAGTATCTCTATATCGTTGAGTGTGCCGTCTGAATGGCCTGCTACTGCTTGCCCGGTAAACTTGGCCAGTGTGCGAAACTCAGGGCTGAGGTCAGTATAATGCAGAAAAGCGTCCTTCTCATGCCCCACATCTATGAATGCGGCATTGAGGCCGGGCATTATTTTTTTGATCCTGCCGAGATAGATGTCACCAACGTGAAATTGATTACCTGGTTTCTCCTGATGGAGTTCTACCAGCTTCTTATCCTCAAGCAGAGCCACCTCTACACCCAGAGGTGTGGAATTGATAATTAGCTCTTTGTTCAAGATGAACTAAAATTTAATAAATGAAAAGGGAGACGGATGGTTGAAAACGGGCAATTGAAATAAGACACAAAAGCGCAAAGAGACAATTATAGCTTTCTTTGCGCTTTTGTGATATTAAGACCCAGGCTGGCATAAACCAGCTACAGAGCATTATTTCTTCTTATGCCTGTTCTTTCTCAACCTTTTTTTGCGTTTGTGAGTCGCGATCTTATGTCTTTTTCTTTTTTTACCGCAAGGCATGGTGAATATTTTTTGTTATATAATAATGTTTAGCTCTTAGCTTTAATGTTTTTGATATACTGATCTATTTCCTTCTTCAACTCAGGCTTATCAACCATTTTGGAGCATTTCTCCAACAGCTGAATCGCCTTCTCTTTGTCCCCCTTAGCTCTGTATGCTTCTGCCAATAGGAAGAGTGCATCATAATTTTGGGGTCGCAAAGATACAACTTTTTCCAATCTTACAATAGCTTTATCGTATTGATGTGAAACTATCCCGAATTTTCCGAGCAAAAGCTGCGCATCTGCATTGTTAGAATCCTTGCTGACCACGTCCAGCAGTATGCCTACGCCCATCATAGGGGTGGTACCCTGATCCATATATGCGGTGGCCAGTTTGAGACGATTGTCTGTGGTACTGTCGAGTGTCATCACATTTTTATAGCATTCCACGGTCTTGTCGAGGAGAAACTGGTGAAGCGTTTCATCATTGCTGATGCCAGCTGTGGCACTGAATAGCTCTCCGGCGCGCAGGTCGAGTTTGCTGTCTTTTTTGATATTGGCGAGCTGAAGAGTGTAATAAGCTTCGGCCACCGATTCACCGCGTTTGTGATATAAGTCAATTAAGTTCTTCAGATTTGTTTCTGAAGGGGCCTTTTCCCATCCCGTTATCAGGTTGAGGGTATCTGTGCTTGCAATACTGCTTTTTACCTTTTTCATGTATCCGTCCCAGTCAAAATCAGGAGCTGATTCTTTTTGGGCATCCCGATTGGCCATCGGGCCGGCGGGTTTTTCAATTTGGATCTTTTTAGTATCAGCAAAAAGGTAGATGCCGATAAACAGAATAGTGCAACTCGCAATTGCTATCCATTGTGTAGTCTTGTTCTTCATTTATTAAATAGTGGCTTTATAACTTTAAGGCAAAAAAATAGGTTTGCAGTTAATACCGCAAACCTATCTCAAAAGCTTGTAATTATGGAATTATTTTTTCACTGCTGCTACCGCACCACGGGCTTTTTTTACCGAATCTACGAAAGTCTTAGCTGGTTTGAAAGCCGGAATATGATGCTCCGGTATTTCGATAGCTACTCCACGCTTGATATTTCTGCCTATTTTTTTTGCTCTTTTTTTAACGATAAAGCTTCCGAATCCT
>CAIXBT010000313.1 GCA_903917755.1 uncultured Bacteroidota bacterium | reverse complement strand
TCGAGCCAGCTTTTGCATTGGCCGTAGACATTTATTTTCCAGTCTTTGTGCTGCTCCAGATAGCCCGCTATCTGAGGTTGCAGTGTATCCAAAGGCAGGAACCAGTTTTTAGTTTTCTTTAGAACCGGTTTAGAACCCGACAGCATCGAATGCGGGTGAACCAGATCGGTAGGCGAAAGCGATGAACCACAGTTTTCACATTGGTCACCATAGGCATGTTCATTGCCACATACAGGACAGGTGCCCTGTATATATCTGTCTGCTAGAAATTGTTTGACCTCTTCGTCATAATACTGCTCCGTCTCCTGCTCTATGAACTTTCCGTCATTGTATAGCTTTTTGAAAAAAGCCTGTGCTGTCTCTTTGTGAGTCTTACTCGATGTACGTGAGTATATACTGAATGAAATGCCAAACTCAGCGAAAGCATCGCCCATGATCTTATGATATTTGTCTACCACCTGCTGCGGTGTGACGCCCTCGCGGCGGGCACTGATAGTGATAGGTACACCATGTTCGTCGCTGCCGCATATAAACACCACATCTCTGCCACGGGCGCGCAGGTAGCGCACATATATATCTGCAGGCAGGTAGCAACCAGCCAAGTGCCCTATATGCACAGGCCCGTTAGCATAAGGCAGTGCTGCTGTGATCGTATATCTTTTCCAGTCGCTCATTGTGCCTGCAAATTATTATTTTCAAATCAGGAAGCAAGATAAAAATCAAAGATCCTCGGAGATTTTATTTGTAAAAAATGTAAAGATACTCATTTTCATATATGTCATTTTACGATCTAAGCAAAGAAAAGCGAATAGAACTGGTCGAGATCATTAATGCTGCGATACACTCAGACATCTCAAAAGGAAAGGATATCTCCATTCTGCAATATGCCTCTGATGAGGATACTTATATCCGAAAGACTGCTTATCTCGCCATCGGTAAGATACACAAAGCAAAAGAGGGCCTTCGAAATAAAATATTGAGAGAACTGGACCGGCTCATGAATAATGACAATGAAAAAGTGAGACAAACAGCGGTCAATGCCGCCGGAGAGATCGGCATGTATGACTTCAATGTGATTGAACACATCATAGAGTCAGGGCTATTTGACGAGCATCCTTCTGTCAGAAACGCCGTGATAGGTTCCATCAAAAAAATGGGTGAAAAAAATCCAAAGCCAGTTCTGAAATTCGCTAAAAGATATCTGCACCATCAGGATAAGGAGATACGCCGTGAGATATGTCATGGTATAGAGCTGCGGGGGAGAAAATATCCGGAGGATATATTGCCGCTGCTGCGCGAACTGCAATGGGATAAAACAAAGAGAGTAAGAAGTACTCTGGTGCATGTGCTGGGGCAGATAGCCTATAAAAAAGGCTGTCTGGCCACGGTGATAGCCGACCTGAGAAAATGGGAGAATCAGAAGCTGGTCACTGAGGCGATAGAGGAGATCATAGATGTTCATGACCGGTACCGTAATTTTGCAGCAATGACTCAGAAAGAGGCAAAAGAATATATACAACGGATTTTTTGACAAGAAACTGTGCTGATTTTACAAAATTGATGTTTTCCGATTAGTAATATTATTTACATTTGGGATTCTTGATATTGCTTTTTCCCATAACATAAATTTGTATTGCCCTCAGCCATGATCTCCAGGTTTCCTCTGTTTATTTATTGTTTTGTTGTGATCTGGGGTGGCACTGTGAGCGCACAATTTCCTATGTCTCATCATTACAGCCCGGAAGCTGATATCGGGCATCCCAGCTGCGAGGATACACTGCATGTACTAT
>CAIXBT010000312.1 GCA_903917755.1 uncultured Bacteroidota bacterium | reverse complement strand
GTTCCTAAAAAATATCAAACCACAAAAAGCTCCATCTCTGAGGTGCTTAGCGGATTTGCAGTGAATGAAAAGGGAGAAGGTTACGATATATATGTATGTGAAGGCTGGAACTATCCTAAACTGGTCGCTACATACAAAAAGGGGATAGATAATATGCGCAAGACTCATCGTCCTGCGCTCTTTCATATCATCGAGTGTACACAGCCTCAGGGGCACTCTACGTCAGGTTCGCATGAGCGCTATAAAGGCCAGGAACGCCTGCAATGGGAGAAAGATTATGATGGGGTGAAGAAGTTTCGCGAATGGATACTGGAGAACGAAATAGCAGATGAATCCGAACTCAAAGCGATAGATGATCTCGCGAAACGTGAAGCGCAGGATGGCAGAAATGCAGCATGGCGGAAGTTCAACGACTCTATCAAAGCTGAGATGGCACAGGTCGTAGAACTGATCGAAGATGTGGCTACTGAGAGCAATGAATATGAGTCTGTAGGTGCGGTGGTCGAAGCACTCAAGACCACCATAGATCCCATCAGAAAGGATATCATCAAGTCTGCGAAAACAGTGATCAGACAGTTTCGCGGACACGACTTTCACGCTATCGAGAGGCTGCGCCGCTGGACCGAAAATTTCGTAAATACGTATCAGGATACATATAGCTCTCACCTTCACAGCCAGTCAGATCAGGCAGCGCTAAAGGTCACAGAGGTCAAAGCTGAATATTCAGAAGACAGCAAAATACTAAACGGCTTTGAAATACTGAATGTGGCTTTTGATAAGATATTCACCAATCACCCTAATGTCGTTGCCTTTGGCGAAGATGTGGGCAAGATAGGCGATGTCAATCAGGGATTCGCAGGTATACAGGATAAGTTTGGCGAAGAAAGGATATTTGACACCGGTATCCGTGAGGCCACCATCATGGGGCAGGCCATAGGTCTCGCTATTCGTGGCTTCCGACCTATCGCTGAGATACAATATCTCGATTATCTACTGTATGGTTTACAGACCCTGAGTGATGATCTGGCCTGTCTGCAATATCGCACCAAAGGCATCCAGAAAGCACCGCTCATAGTCCGCACACGAGGCCACCGGCTGGAAGGCATCTGGCATACCGGATCACCGATGGGCATGATCATCAACTCGCTCCGCGGCATACATATATGTGTACCCCGCAATATGGTACAGGCTGCGGGTATGTACAATACAATTCTGCAAAGCGATGAACCGGCACTGGTCATTGAATGTCTGAATGGTTATCGTCTCAAAGAGCGCATGCCTGACAATCTGGACACCTTCACCGTACCGCTCGGTATACCTGAAGTATTACAGGAAGGCAGCGATGTGACACTTGTGACTTATGGTTCGACCATCCGCATTGCGCAGGATGCCATGCGGCAACTGGAAGAGGTCGGGATCTCCGTAGAACTGATAGATGTGCAGACGCTACTGCCTTTTGATATTAACGCTACTATCAGTGAGTCCATCAAAAAGACCAATCGTGTTATCTTCCTCGATGAGGATGTGCCGGGTGGTGCCAGTGCCTATATGTTTCAGCAGGTATTTGAGAAGCAAAATATCTTTCAATATCTCGATGCACCGCCGCTTACGATCTCAGCTAAGGCACACCGCTCACCTTACGGAAGTGATGGAGATTATTTCAGCAAGCCAAATGCAGAAGAAATATTCGAAACGATATATGGCATGATGAGTGAGGTCGATCCGGGCGAATGGCCGGCTATGTAAGTATTCACATTAGGCTTAATATTCTTAATGCTATGACCATACGTACTATTCTGCTTGTGAGCTTGCTTTTCCCCAGCCTTTGTATGCATGCTCAAAACGATGAACCGTACCGATGGAAAAATGGCTTCATCTTGATGCTTTCCGGCGATACCATGGCTGGAAAAATAAAGACCAACGATTTTCTGGATGTACACTATGATTTTTACCATAATGTTTCTTTCAAAGACAGAAAAGAAGTGATCACCCATTATACTCCCGATGATCTTATTTCCTTTTCTTATGTAGATGATCGTGATAGCATTCATCAGATGGTGACGATGGAGTCGAGGAGCAGCCCTCAGGGAGATGGTCATTTTTTCATGAGGTTATATTGCACAGGCAGCTGCAAGGTCTATGCCTATACTATATCAGAGATAAAAGGTGCCGGTCAGGGCGAGAACAACACCGTGCGTTCATCTCTTGTCCCTACTGAGAAAAAATTCATCCAAGTCAGAGGAAGCGATTTCATTCCTCTCAAAAGGATCAGTTTCAAAAAGATCATGAAAACAGTTTTTGCAGATTGTCCCACCATCATATCCCGAATCAATGCCAAGGTATACACCTACGATAATTGGCTGGCCTTGATCAATTATTATAACAGCGGGTGCAAATGACGAGACCTTAGATCAAAACTCGCAAATCTTCTATACATTTGTCCATATATGAGTTGGTTCAGTTCAGCCAGTCGCAGCACCCGGATTTTTTGGATATTATATTCGATCATTATCGTCGGTACTGGCTTCTTCTTCTTTTGTATTGCCAAAGGATATTTCGGCACACTGCCATCACTGGCAGAGCTCGAACATCCGCAAACCGCTGTGGCCACCGAAGTGATCTCTGCAGATGGGGTGGTACTGGGCAAATATTTTCATGAGAATCGTACCAATGTGGACTTTCCTCATCTCCCCAAGTGTCTCGTCAATGCCCTTCTAGCTACAGAAGATGCCCGTTTCTATGAACATAGCGGGATCGATCTCCGAGCTTTGGGCCGGGCCATATCCGGCATGATCACCAAAGATGCTAAAGGTGGTGCCAGTACGATCAGCCAGCAGCTGGCCAAGAACCTGTTTCCCAGAAAAAGAAATATGCCCAAATGGAAACTGGCACTGCAGAAATTCAAAGAGTGGGTCATAGCCGTCAAACTGGAACGCACATTCACCAAAGATGAGATCATAGCACATTATTTCAATACGGTACCCTTCAATGATGGTGCCTATGGCATCAGTACTGCTGCTCATACCTATTTTAGTAAACCCGTAGACTCTCTGAAAGCAGAAGAAGCCGCAGTGCTCGTAGGGATGCTCAAAGCCTCTACCGAATTCAACCCCAGAGCCAATCCAGAGGCCTCTAAAAAAAGGCGTAATGTGGTGCTGGGACAGATGTATAGCTATGGCTATATTACTAAGGCAGAAAGGGATTCTCTTTTTGCTCTTCCCCTGATCATCAACTTCGATGCAGGAACACATGTGGAGGGTCCGGCGCCCTATTTCAGAGAATATCTGAGATTATATCTGGCCGAATATCTGGAGAATCATCTTAAACCTGATGGAACGAAGTACGACCTCTACAAAGACGGATTGAAAATATATACCACCATCAACTCTCAGATGCAGCAATATGCCGAAGAAGCACAAAAAGAGCATCTCGAAGAATGGCAAAAGTTGTTTTTTAAAATGGCGGCAAAAGACCCATGGAAGGAGTTTCCGGACGAGTGGGAACGGACCTACACGCAAAGTATCCGCTACAAGCAATGGAAATCTCAAGGCAAAACCCGTGAAGAAATAGATGAACTCATGGAAAAAAAGATACCCATGAAAATATTCACATGGCAGGGTGAAAAAGATACAGTCATGAGCCCGAAAGATTCGATCCGCTATCACAGAATGATCCTCCAGAATGGTTTCATAGCTGTAGAACCTGGATCAGGTTATGTCCGTGCATGGGTAGGAGGAGATAATTATAAGTATTTTCAGTATGACCACGTCAATATCAATACCAAACGCCAGATAGGATCTACTTTCAAACCATTCGTGTATGCTGCGGCTATTCGTGACAAGGGTTATTCGCCCTGCTATGAAGTGCCCAATGAACTGGTGACCTTTGAGAAAGATGATCCGCGTTTTCACCTGCAGGATGACTGGACACCACACAATTCTGACAATAAATACGGAGGCACACTCAATCTGAAACAAGGATTGGCCAACTCAGTGAATTGTGTCACAGCTTATCTAATGCACGAGATGTCTGCAGAGACAGTGGTGAAATTGGTTCATGCCATGGGAGTCAAAAGTGAGATTCCGGATCAACCCTCTATATGCCTTGGCACAGCTGATATATCTCTGATAGAAATGGCGGGAGCCTATACGACATTCATCAATAAAGGAGTCCACGTAGAGCCTATCTTCATGACGCGCATCGAGGATAGAAGCGGCAATGTGATAGCTTCTTTCTCTGCCGATCGCAATGAGGTGCTTGATGAGCAGACCGCCTATGTTATGGTAGACCTATTGCGTGGAGTGGTACTCTATGGTACCGGCGTTAGATTAAGGTATAAGTTCAAACTGCTCGGAGATCTGATAGGAAAGACCGGAACTACCCAGAATAATTCTGACGGATGGTTCATAGGTTGCTCTCCTGACCTGATCACTGCGACTTGGGTAGGGTGTGAGGATAGATTCATAAGGTTCAGAAGTATGGAATATGGGCAGGGAGCCAGTACTGCTCTACCGATCTGTGCTAAATTTTTCCAGAAGGTATACAATGACAGTACCAATTTAGGATACTCGCCATCTGCTGTTTTTGACAAACCCGAAAAAATTAACATAGAGCTTAATTGCAAAAAATATTCAGGACAGAAGATCGATAAAACTCAGGATTTTGGTAGTGAGGGAATTATGGATAACGATTCCGTCTCTAATTAACGTGTTGGCTTTTTAAACAAATACAAATAAAAACAAATAAGATAAAAAGTGAATAGTTTTTTATATTTGCATAAGGAGATGTTTATTACATCATAGGGTTTGTATGATACAAGCATAGCATTTTATTTAGCCCTGATACAACATATGCCTATTGCGTTTTTTAAAACATAATTTATATTACAGAGTATAAAGAGATTATATGAAAAACTTTACCCTTTATCCAGCACTGGTTTTATTCTGCTTTTTGACAGGAAAATCTTTCTCGCAGAGTAACACCCCAAATCTGTTTTATAATAACGGAGATATCGTTTATGTCCAATCCGGCGGCGTCCTGCATGTGCAGGGTGATGTCGTGAATACATCAGGAGGCAGTAGCGCCTTTACCAATAATGGTCTGCTGAATGTGGAAGGCGACTTCACAAACAATGGAACATTCAAAACAGACGGTAGCGTTGGCGAAGGCACCGTGAGGTTCGTAGGCAACGGTACGATGGCAGGTTCTACAACTACAGGTGTCCAGACCATTTCTGGCAGCATGTCCACAGCCGGTACCGCATCCTTCTATAATCTGGTCATAGATCGCGGAGCTTCAGGTCAGGTAGTGGCACTAAACACAAACGTGACGGTGGCTGGTTCATTGGTATGGAATGGCAGCAGCACTACAGCCAGTACATATACCCCCTCTAGCTTCCCCACTACCTTAGGAAGCAGCACCATGATGCAGATACGCGGTAGCACTCCTACAGGCAATGGTATCATCCAGACATATATCGGTACTGCCGATCAGGAATTGTATATATCCAATGGTGCTCCAACTGCTATCGCCGGATATAAAGCACTAGGTTGGGGAGTAGGAACTTCTTCTGCTGATCAGTCTGTACAGACCAGAGGAGCCAGAGGCGTGGGTTTGGGAGGTTTGTCAAGAGAAATATGGCAAACCGGACAATATTATGTTTATCCGCTGTCCACATCTACCCATACATACAATCCGATCAAATTTAACTTTACAGCTGTAGCATCTACCTCCAGCAATAAGATCAGAGGAATGTTTTGCGATGGAGGCGGAGGCGCTGTAGGTAGCATCAGCAAATCACTCTCTACACATTGCGATTTCAGTGGCATACCTACCGCAGCAGTTCCTACGCTGTCCAGACTTGACAATAATGGATATAATCTTTACTATACCAATCCATGTGCTACCAGCCACAAAAACTGGATGGTATTTGACAATCTGCCAAGCGGCGGCGGCTACTGGAGTTTTGATGGCTCTGTGACGAACACGTATCACGTAGAATTGTATCCAAATGATATGACCTTCACGGCTGCAGGCATCGCTAAGAATAATGTCAGGGCTCTGAAATATCATAATGGTGCTGCTGGTTCTTCTGATATATCATTTGACCCCTCATCAGTAGACTGGGGTTCTCAGATAGAAAATGTACAGAACCTGCCCAACGATCTCTTTACCTATACCGGATTCACTACCGGCACCGGTGCATGCAGTTCAAATTACACAACAGGGATACCCGGTGGTATCTATTCAGGATTCTCACATTTTCAGGCAGCAGGTGCTTCTGCCACACATGGCAATGCACTTCCTGTGAAATTGATAGCCCTCAATGCTGACCCAATGAATAATTCATATATCCGTGTCAGTTGGGCTACTGCATCTGAAGAGAGCAATAAGGGATTTGAGGTTATGAGAAGTTCTGACGGTACTAATTTCACTAATATCGGATGGGTAGATGGCAATGGAACCACTGATGAGCAACACAACTACAGTTTCAATGATAACACTGTTCTTCCTAATATCACTTATTACTATATGCTGAATCAAGTTGATGTGGATGGTCGTGGTACAGAAACTTATGTAGTCAGTGCAGAGATATCTGATGGTCCTAGTGTAGCGATCAGCAACCTTATGCCGAATCCAACATCAGGCAGAACAAGATTAGTGATCAGTACTACAGACAATCAGACTGTAAGTGTCAGGTTTTATGACATACTCGGCAAAGTAGTACTGAGCAGCGAAAACAATCAGATCAGCTACGGTACCAATACTCTGGATTTTGATCTTAGCATACTTCAGGATGCAACCTACACAGTCAGCATCAAGCTTGGTAGCAAGGTATACTCTAAGAAGATAGTAGTAGTAAAATAAAATCGGACATCAATACATCCGATTTGGCACTCATATAAGGCAATTTCCTACATTTGCCTGACATGGAACATTCATTTAAAGACAGAAAAGGCCTTTTATCATTTGTCATGTTGTTGGTGCTCTTTGTACTGATGGTAGTGTGTCTGATCATGACACAGGCATTATTTAAATGGACTGTGCCTTTCCTTTTTGGTGTAGCAAACCCTGATTCTTTCGTTCAGTCGCAGGCGGAGATGTTTAAAAACCCTCCT
>CAIXBT010000311.1 GCA_903917755.1 uncultured Bacteroidota bacterium | reverse complement strand
CGTCAGTACCGTAACTTCGGTATGCCTAATCCGGAGGGCTACCGCAAGGCATTGCGACTGATGAAACTGGCCGAAAAATTCAACAAGCCCGTAGTGACACTCATCGACACTCCGGGTGCATATCCTGGCGAGGAAGCTGAGCAGCGTGGGCAGGGCGAAGCGATAGCCAGAAACCTGTTTGAAATGGTTTCTCTCAAAGTGCCGCTGCTGTGTATCGTGATCGGCGAAGGTGCATCGGGTGGTGCACTGGGTATAGGCATAGGAGACAGACTGCTGATGCTGGAGAATACATGGTATTCTGTCATCTCTCCCGAATCATGCTCATCGATACTGTGGCGCAGCTGGGAGTTTAAAGAGAAAGCAGCAGAGGCGCTCAAACCTACCCCACCGGACCTTCTGCAACTGGGCATCATAGACGGTATCATACCCGAACCACCGGGTGGTGCACACAATGCACCTGAAGAAACAGCCTCAAATCTAAAAGCTGCCATCATACAGAACCTATCTGAACTTAAGAACCTATCAGCACAGGAACGGATCAATAAGAGGATAATCCGTTACTCCAATATTGGCATCTACAATAATAATACGATCTGAAACAGTGATGAAGATAATCGAGCGCATCAGGAATAGTTTTTATCAGAGTGTACTGAAGCAAAGAGGCAGCAACAGGCCCCCGAGGGCGATCACTAATCTGAATGACGCAAAGAACATCGGCATTATATACGATTCCACTGACCCGGATCAGGATATCACTATCACTAAGTTCGCCGAAATGCTGCGAAACAAAGGTAAGAAGGTAGAGATAATGGCATTCATCAACGACAAAAAAATAGACCATAAGGGAGATATCACCATCTTCAACCCCAAGGTTGTAAACTGGTATGGCATACCACTCGATGAACGAGTGAATGCTTTTTGTAATAAGCCTTTTGACCTGCTGATATGTGCTATAATGAAAGAGAGTCGCCCATTAGAATACATAGCCTATCTGTCTAAAGCTAAGTACCGCATCGGGCCATTCGATCAGCAGAAGACGCACTGCTATGACCTGATGATAGAGATGGGAAACAAGACGGACCTGAACTACCTGCTGCAGCAGATGGTATATTTTTTAGAAAATATAAAATACGATCAAGTCAGATAATAATTGACAATATCATGATACAACAAAAATTAAGAGGATCGGGAGTAGCGCTAGTCACTCCCTTTAAAACAAATGGCGATGTCGATTTTAATGCACTCGGCAAACTAATAGACCATTGTATCAATGGCGGTATCGAGTATCTGGTATCGCTGGGTACTACCGGAGAATCTGCCACACAAAACAAGGATGAAAAGCTCGAAGTGCTTAACTTCACGATAGAGCACACTAAAGGCCGCGTGCCACTGATAGCCGGCTTCGGGGGCAATGATACCCGTGCCATACTGAAGGACATTGAGGATTTTCATTTCAATGGGATAGATGCTGTTTTGTCTGTGAGCCCGTATTATAGCAAGCCTACACAGGCTGGTATGATAGCGCACTATAAGGCTATAGCCGCTGCTTCTCCGCGTCCTGTCATTCTGTATAATGTGCCCGGCAGAACCGGCGCCAATGTAACAGCAGAGACTACCATCGCACTCGCTAAAGAAAAAAACATAATCGGCATCAAAGAAGCATCAGGCCACTTCGGCCAATGCATGCAGATCATGATGAACACACCGAAAGAGTTTCTCAAAATATCAGGTGATGACAATATTACATTACCGCTCATATCATTGGGATTCGATGGGGTGATCTCCGTTTCGGGTCAAGGCTTCCCGAAAGTATTCAGTCAGATGGTGCGTGAAGCGCTGAAAGGCGATTTCGAAGCAGCCAGAAAACTACACTATCAACTCGTGGATGTGACAGATATGTTATTCGCCGAAGGTAACCCCGGCGGTATCAAATATGTACTGGAGGTACTCGGTATCTGTGAGAGCAATCTCAGACTACCACTCGTATCCATTTCAGATGGACTGAAGGCTAAGATCAAGGCTGCTACGCTGTCGATAGTATAGTGGATTATTCTCTTAAATCAATTTACAGATTGATACCGCCTGATGCTTCGATACGCTGACCATTGACCCAGCGCCCTTCGGGTGAACATAAAAAGGCTATCACACCACCTATATCATCCGGTTCACCCACCCTGCCTAAAGCAGTGATAGATGCGAGCCGTTCCTGCGCCTGTAGATTACTACGCACTCCGGCATTATTGAAGTCTGTGGCTACCGGGTCCCTTTTTGAGCGAGGTGTTTGGCTGTATTTCTGCCCAGACCTCGGCCGTGAAATGATCCATACCAGTCATTCGTTGTAAATTAAGTTTGACATAGATTGAGCTGAATATTATATTTTAGCAGATGATGAAAATAGTCCGGCATATATATCCCGTGTTTGACCAGCTTGTATCGCGCGATAGCAAAGAGTGGCTCCTGCAGCAGCGCGCGCGCGTGATATGGTTCACGGGACTATCCGGCAGCGGCAAAACTACCATAGCCCGCGATGTAGAGAAAGTGCTCTACGAGATGGGACACATGACCATGCTTTTGGATGGAGATAATGTCCGCGCAGGTATCAATAACAATCTCGGGTTCAGCCCTGATGACCGCTGTGAGAATATCCGCCGGATAGCTGAGGCCGCTAAGTTGTTTCTTGATTGTGGCATCATTACACTCTGCTGTTTTGTGAGTCCTACCGAAGAACTGCGACAACTGGCAGCAGAAATCATTGGCCCCAAAGATTTTATCGAAGTTTATGTCAATACTTCTATCGAAGAATGTGAGCGACGCGATGTGAAAGGCCTATATGCCAAAGCGCGCAAAGGAGAGATCCCGGATTTCACAGGTATAAGCGCTCCCTTCGAGCCGCCTGCCAATCCTGCATTTGAGATCAAAACCGAAGGCCGCTCAGAAGAAGAATGTGTACAGGAACTGCTCAAATTTCTGGTGCCATTGCTCCAGCATGAGGGTGTTTTATGACGGAATAATGACATTCCTTTCTATGCACCTTTGATTCAAATATTATAAATTTGTTTTAGGTGAAATTTTATTCATCTATTTTAATTTACTCATATGAAAATCGGAACACTACACTACCTGCTTATAGTATTTATCCTGACCGGCACCGTTTGCTCTGCCAGAAATTCTTCACATCCCAGGCCTCACCCCAAAAGTGAAGAGAGCGGTTGCAGTATCCCTGTCGATCAGTTTGATCTCGATATCAATAATGTGCGCGCACGTCTGCTGGATGCGGGTGATGAGTGGTGGAACCTAAATACAGGTGTCTATGAGATACCCAAAGGCAGCGCTACTGCTCCGACCACAGCTACCAATGCCATCTTCGCAGGATCGATCTGGGTATCTGCCTATGATCAGGGCAATAATCTCAAGATGGCAGCTTTGGAATACAGGCAGGGCACCAGTGATTATTTCACAGGCCCGCTTAATAACAATGGAACGGTCAGCATTACTACCTGCAATCTCTGGGACCAGCACTTTGCAGTTTTTGCTACAGACATTGCACCATGTATCAGTGCCTATAACCTTCCTGCCAATAACCATCAGGTACCAATGTCAGTAGTTACCGCCCGCGATAGTAATATGCTCCGTTGGCCGGGCAAGGGCAACCCCTATCTCTCTGTGCAGGGATATGATGTCTCCGGCGTATTGGCTCCGTTTTTTGATGCCAATGGCGATGGCATATATAATCCCCTCGATGGTGACTATCCGACGCTCAGACAGAGCGGTTCAAGACCTTCTTCGCAACCCGGAGTACCATGTGATTCCCTTTCTTATCACAATTGTAGCTCCTATGCAGATGAGATGGTATTTTGGGTAATGAATGATGCCGGCAATACTCACACTGCCAGCATAGGTTCACCACTAGGGATACAGGTCAATGCACTGGCCTTTGCATTTCAGGATACGAATGAGATCAACGATATGACTTTCTATACCTATAATGTCATTAATAAATCAGGCGCTGTATTGAATCAAGCTTATTTCTCCCAATGGACCGATGTCGATTTGGGCTGTGCCAATAATGACCGCGTAGGATGTGATACTTCACGCAATCTGGCTATACAGTATAACGGTTATGTGCAGGGTGGTACACAAGTGAATGGAGTAACGAGTGATGAGGGGAATGTATGCCCTACCCAGGAAATGGGATATGGTCGCAACCTGCCCATGATCGGTTTAGAGATCCTGGAAGGTGCTACGGACACGGTCATTGACCCGAACACTCAGCTACCACAGAAAAGGGGCATGACCTCATTTTGTTATTATACTAACGGAGCACCCACCGGACAAAATGACCCCAGTACTCCTCAGCAATTTCGCAATTATCAGATGGGATATTGGGCCGATGGTACTCCCATCACCTATGGCGGTACCGGATTGGGCGGTACTATTCGGACCATGTTTACTTTTCCGGGGCAGCCTTCTATCACTAATCAATGGTCTGAGTGCAATGTACAGACAGGACCTGCTATGGCAGCCGGTGACAGAAGATTCGTCCAAACATCTGGCCCCTTCACTTTTATGCCATGTGCTTCTCAGTTCTTTACTATAGCTGTAGTGTTCGTACAGCCTCCGGGCGGTGTGGGTTCTAACTGCCCCAGCTGGGCATTCATAGACACTGCTGCAGATAAGGCTAAATCACTTTTCAATACATGTTTTCAGCACCAAAATCCTTTCCCGTTAGCTGTAGAGAATATCCGGACTGATAATGTCAAAGCCTATCCTAATCCGGTCTCTTCATTATTGTTTTTTGCTACTTCGAGTCAGCAGATCGATGAAGTCTATGTATATGATCTGATGGGCCGGATAGTACTATATCAAGCTACCAGAGCCTCATCCATAGATATGTCAAAACTCTCAGCTGGAGTTTACTTTGTCAAAACCAATTCTGACACAGAGCAAACATTCAGGATCGTGAAGAATTAAAAACATTCTGACCGCTATTTATACAATCATATATCTCCATGTTCGTTATCTATTTATTTCCTAGGTTTGTAGCATGACATGGATGAACAAATTTATTTCAGTATTTCTATCAGCTGTATTGATCGGGGTGCTGCTGCCCGCATGTACTGGCACTAATGATTGGAAGAAAGTAGATGTTTCTAAAGAAAAAGTAAACATCACGGTAAAAAGGTTTGACCGCGATCTTTTTGCCATTGATACCACACACCTCTCGGAGAGCGAAGCGAAGTTGCGCAGCAGTTACGGCAACTTTTATAACGATTACCTCATCCGGATCATGAATTTCAGCAAAGCTGAGAACCCCATGGATACTCACATGCTGGACCCGCATATCAGATTGCTTGATTTTCTGGGCAATAAATATATCCGTGACCTCTACGATACAGTACAGAAAGAATACCCTAATACCAATGATATTGAGGGCGGGCTGACTGATATGCTCAGGCATTTTCAGTATTACTTTCCCCGCAAACCTCATGTGACCAGAGTCTATACCTTCATCACGGAATTCAGCACGGGCATAGGTACTTATGATGACAGCACCTTGTGCATCGGTCTCGATATGTATCTGGGCAGCAATTACCGCTATTACCAGAGCGTGGACCTGCCGCAATTTCTGATAGCAAAGTTGACCAGGCCATATATCGTACCCAATGCGGCAGAGGCATTGTATAATTTCAATTTTGACAAGACAGCCTATAATGCACAGCTACCATTGATAGAGGCTCTGATCAATGAAGGGAAAAAATATTACTTTCTGGAATGTATGATGCCCGATGCTCCCGATAGCCTCCTCATGGGCTATACATCCAAACAGGAAGAATGGTGCCGCAATAGCGAGAAAACCATATGGCAATTTCTAAACGAGCGTGATCTGCTGTATAAGGTCAACTATATGGAGCAGAAGAGATATACTACTGACGGCCCTACCACTACCGGTATGCCTCCCGAATCTCCACCCAAGGTAGGCAGCTGGGTAGGCTGGCAAATAGTGCGGAAATTCATGAAAAATAGCGGCGGCAAGGTAACACTGAATGATTTGC
This sequence comes from uncultured Bacteroidota bacterium, assembly GCA_903917755.1. GTDB lineage: Bacteria > Bacteroidota > Bacteroidia > Chitinophagales > LD1 > UBA1941. Next base: position 17,479 of record CAIXBT010000311.1, on the reverse strand, counting down.
TGGACAATTACACAGCAAAGCAAATATTTGCTGCATCAAACTATAAGCCGAAATGATATTTTTGCAACCTAAATACTAAGCATTGAGCTCAACTTCATTAAGTAACAAAAAAGAGAAAATATCAAGCAAGTTTTCGCGGATCATCAATTCCGTGATGGCTTTTGTGATCGCATATATGATCATCATATTTTTGTTCTCTTTAGTTACTGCTTTTATGGGCAAGATCTTTGGCTTTGATTCCAATATCAGTTATGCAGGTGTAAAATTTGATATCGGCAGGCATAAATGGGACCGCGGAAATATTTTTGTCATCTGGAGTATCGGCACATTCTTTACGGCTTTCGTCGGGGGTCTTTTTTTCTATTTATTTTCTCAGTTCAAGGCCCGGATCAATCTGGCTAACCTTGTGTTTCTGTGGGGCTCGGTCATAGCTTTCTCGATAGTAGCGGCCCAGGGTGTATTGCCCTGCATCGAGCCGGGAGAGCGCCTGGCCTGTTATATTAATCTTACGGTGGTCTTTGCCTGGCTCTCGATGCCCACATGGGTTTTATATTTCCTGAGCTTCTTTTTTATCGCTTTTTTAGTGTTTTTCTCTATCTATACTTCCAAGCCCTTTTTAGCTTTTTCATACACATTCTCGAAGGTGAATAAAACCGATCGCAAGCGTAAATATTATTTTGAGACCGTCATCGTTCCTTTCGTGCTGGCCAGCGTGGTCATATTGGGATATACACGTCTTACCTATCCTCAGGCTGTGAATTTCTATATCCTCAATGTGATCTATCTATTGTGTATCGGCTTCTCTCTCGGGATATCATTTCTGGTCATCAATATCAATGATATGAAGTCAGAAGAGGTGCTGCGATACAAAAATCTTCAGACTGTCAGTCCGATATTGTTCATCATGTTTATCCTTCTGCTTATATTTTTCACTACGACAAACAAAGGCTTCTACCTGCCATTCTAACTTATTTCGATAAAGAGGTAAGTCTTACTACTGAGCGTTAGTTTTTGCAAGATAGTGATGCCAACCACGTACAAATGAATACATGGCATACTGAAAGACACGGATAAAACGGATTTTATTTTAATCCGAAGGATATAGGATGTGTAAATGTATTATGGGTGGTATGGCGTGGACGCCAACCACTGGCAAATCGGGAACTTAATTCGATAAAGAGTGAGACTGATTACTTACTGGCTTTGTCCAGTTCTGCGCCGAGGTTTTCCCACTTTTGCATTTCTGTGTCAAGCTGTTTTTTTAGCCCTTCGTAATTTGTAAAGAAATGCGGGTCAGCTGTCAGTTTCTGATAATGATCCGGTATCTTGAGTTGGTTGTCTATCAGTTCTATTTCCTTTTCGAGTTTCTCTATCTGCTGCTCGGACTGACCGAGGGCTTTTTTGATACGGTTTATTTCCTTGTCGTTATTGACTGGTGCAGACTGATTGGCTGATTTTTGTTCTTTAGGCTCCTGAGCTTTGATTTTCGCCTCTTTGTCTTTGCTTTTTTCCATCTCCATGGCGCGCATATCATCGAGATTTTTCTTCTCCAGATAGGCATCGATATCATCGAGGTGTACTTTGATACCATCTCTGGTAAATTCAAATATCTTGTTGGTCAGGCCGCGGAGGAAGTCCCGATCGTGAGAGACCACTACGACCGTCCCCTCATAATTCTTGAGTGCATTCTGGAGGATCTCTTTGGAGAGCATATCAAGGTGATTGGTAGGCTCATCCATCACAAGAAAATTGCGCGGCTCAAGGATCATTCTGCATAGTGCGAGGCGCGACTTTTCACCACCTGAGAGCACCTTTACTTTTTTGAATACATCATCTCCCTTGAAGAGGAAGCAGCCGAGCAGGTCGCGAAGCTTGGCACGCACGTCGCCCACTGCCACGCGGTCTACTACTTCGAGCACGGTGTCATTGCCATCTATGGTATCGGCGGCATGCTGTGCATAGTAACCTACGGTGACATTATATCCCAGTTCTACTTCACCGGCATCATAGGCCACGTCGCCCACGAGCATACGAGAGAAGGTGGTCTTTCCCATACCGTTCTTTCCGATGAAGGCTATTTTGTCGCCGCGATCTATCTCGACAGTTTGATTGTCGATGATGGTGCGGGTACCATATTTCTTGGTCATATTGCGGGCATTGAGCACTACTTTGCCGGAGGGCTTAGCAGGCGGGAAGCGCAGGTTCATGGCTGCCACGTTTTCTTCTTCCACCTCAATGATGTCCATTTTATCCAGCTTCTTGATGAGAGACTGGGCGAATGTAGCCTTGCTGGCTTTGGCACGGAAACGGTCAATATTTTTCTCGATCTGAGCGATGTCTCGTTGCTGGTTCTTTTGTGCATTGATCACCTGCTCACGGCGCTCTTTGCGCAGTTCGGTGTATTTAGTATAAGGCGAGTTGTAATCTTCGATATTACCGGATACTACTTCAATGGTACGATTGGTGATGGTGTCAAGGAAAGACTTATCGTGCGATACCATGATGATAGCGCCGGGATAGTCTCTGAGAAATTTCTCCAGCCAGAGCACAGATTCTATATCAAGGTGATTGGTAGGCTCATCGAGCAGTACCAGATCGGGTTTCTGGAGAAGGATCTTCGCCAGCTCGATACGCATCTGCCAGCCTCCGCTGAATTCTTTCACCTTTTTTTCAAAATCAGACGGGTCAAAACCGAGGCCTTTTAATACACGCTCTGTCTGTTCCTCTATGCCGTAGCCATCATGTATCTCGATCTGATGCTCTACCTCCTGCATTTTATTGATCAGGTCCATATAGCTGTCGCTCTCATAGTCAGTGCGGGTCTCCAGCTGGTGTACGATGTCTTCATTCTCCTTGATCAGGTGCAGTACATGCTCAAAAGCTCTTTTGGTCTCGTCTATCACTGAGAGCTGCGAAGTAGAGTTGATCTCCTGGGGCAGGTAGCCGATGATAGTACCTTTTGGGTACATAATATCACCTCCGTCAATCTGCTGCAGGCCTTTTAGCACCTTAAGAAGGGTAGATTTTCCGGCACCGTTGCGCCCTACGAGGCCTATTTTGTCGTTGCTATTGATCAGAAACGAGACCTTGTCAAACATGACACGGCCGCTAAAGTGAAGTTCTATATTTGAAACTGCTATCATTTACTGGTATTGTATAATGAGAATTGGGCTGAAAGACAACGATCCTGACCCCATATCTCTGTAAAAGGCGCGAAGATAACACATAGGTGCACAATTTTTCAGCCTTTTGCTTTTGAGATTTCACTTTTTGGCATACTTTCGCAATGTTAAATCAAATAAGACATGTCAAAAGTAATCGGAGGAATATTCACAGTAATCGGATTTATTTTAGCTGCGGTAAACATTATGCTGTATCTGAACAGTTCTGCATATTTTAATTATACCCCGACAGGCATTGCCCCGTACATTGATCCTACTAAGCATCTTTCTTTCTTCGAAACAGGTCTGGGTGTACCGGCTGTTATCACTTTTCTGATGCTCTCTATCGGACTTACTTTCCTTTTTGTCTCTAAGGAGCCAAATCTGAAATAAGGATCGATCTTTCGTTTCCATATATCCCTTTTGTCATTTTTGAACGTGTCAATACACATCGTTCAGGTTTTTTGCGTTTCAGATGGCTATAAGTCATCTACATTTCACGTTTGACCGACTTCCATACACTTTGATTCTATTGATTCTTCGATTTAAACCTTAATCGTATATTTGGACAAAATATATCACTATGGCAATCGGATCAGTCTTTACATTCATCATCGTCCTGCTGATCATCTTTTCAGCATTGGGCGCGTTTGTGACAGTCCAGCAGGGCAATGTCGCTATCGTTACTTTCTTTGGCAAATATCGCCGGATCATGTTTCCGGGACTTAATTTCAAGATCCCTTACATAGAGACCATATTCCGTGTCATCTCTATTCAAAACAGATCTGTAGAGCTTCAGTTTCAGGCTATCACCGTAGATCAGGCCAATGTATACTTCAAATCAATGCTTCTCTACTCCGTACTCAATCAGGAAGAGAATACCCTAAAAAACGTCGCTTTCAAATTCATCGATGAGAAAAACCTGATGCAGGCACTGACCAGAACTATCGAAGGTTCTATACGTTCATTCGTAGCCACAAAGAAACAGGCCGAAATACTCCTGCTGAGAAAAGAGATCATCGACTATGTGAAGGACCAGATAGATCGTCAGCTCGAAGAGTGGGGATACCACCTGCAGGATCTGCAGCTGAATGATATCACATTCGATGAACTCATCATGACATCTATGAGCCGTGTAGTGGCTTCAAATAACCTCAAAGCCGCCGCTGAGAATGAAGGTCAGGCTCTCCTGATCACTAAAACCAAAGCGGCAGAAGCTGAAGGTAATGCGATCAAGATATCTGCTGAGGCAGAAAAGATAGCGGCACAGATGCGCGGTCAGGGTGTGGCACTCTATCGCGAGGAGGTGGCTAAGGGTATGTCTACAGCAGCAAAAGAAATGGAACAGGCCAATCTCGATACCAGCAGCATGATCATGTTTAACATGTGGACCGATGCCATCAAGCAGTTCGCTGAAGTATCAAAAGGCAATGTGATATTCCTGGATGGATCTACCGAAGGGATGCAGAGCACACTGAAGCAAATGATAGCTCTGAACAAATTAAAAGATAACGAATTCAGTGGAAAGAAATAGATCAGTCTTCTGACTTCATTTCTTTCCAGATATTTTGAAGGTCTCTATGCTCATCTGAGTAGGAGACCTTATCTTTTTTCAGTCGGTCTTGGATATACGCTATACGCTCTTCGGTGAGCGGGTGAGTGGTAATAAATTCCGGAACTTTGACAGAACTGTTATGACTCTTTTTGAGGGTTTCAAACAGCTTCATCATACCATTTGGATCGATATTCTTTGATTGAAGCAATTCATATCCACCCTCATCTGCCTGATGTTCCAGCTGACGGGAGTAGCTGAGTTCTTTCAGCGAATTAGCATTAGATGCCAGTATGGCCAGTGTGCCGCTGGCATCGTTGAGCAGGATAGATATGAAAATATAACCTGCCAGATTGCGGCATAGCATTCTGGCGCTATGATGCAGCTTGATATGCGAATATTCATGCCCGAGCAGCCCAGCGAATTCATCATAATCGGTCATTTCTTTTATGATCCCGTCATAAACTATGATCTGACCTCCGGGCAATGCGAATGCATTAGCTTCTGACTCATGCACCACGGTGATATTGACCAGATAAGGAGACTTGACATGCATGGCACGCCAGTATTCATTTGCTTCCTTAGTGAGCCGCTGATCGATATGGTAGTTCTTCATTACATCCTCATACATCTCATCACCCAGTTTGACCTCCATCTCTACAGACATCTTGGTGGCGAAATATTCCGCCACAGACGGCAGAACAAAAAAGTAACTACCTACTGCGAGTACCACCAATCCGATCGTGACAGCTACTATACCTTTGAACCCATTGCTACGGATAAACTCAGAGCTTGGTTCGTTGAACTCGATATGCGGATAGGCGGCAGCCAGTGCCGAAAAAAACTGCGGGTCATTCAATTCCAGAAACTGGATCGGCGACTCCCCATATTTTAGGGTGACCCTTTGATTGTTTGAAAAATGACCCTTATGTATCTGTGCTACATCCCAGATGATCACAACACGTTTCAAATCGCTGTCCGTAAAACTGATATGAAGCCCGTCAGCATTCAGATCAATATCAGCAGCATAACCTCTCGAGGTCTTGCCATCAAAGTAGTTGCCATTATACATAATGAGTTAAAGATAAGTAACCCTTATCAAAAAAACAGGACTAGATACAGATCTATCTTTAAGCCAGAGGCACATCCATCATGCTCAGCAGATCGTCTCCTGTAGCATCTTTGTAGTCGCCCTCGGTCTGAACCAATGCATTAGTATCAAAGCCTGCAGCGATCTCGATATTTTCAATATAGAAACGCATGGTTCTCACACGTACCCATGATATACCGATACCCAGCGTAAACAGGATAATGAAAAAGTTTATGATGGAGAGTTTAAAAAATCCGCCCCCTGTCATATTGGTCGATACGGCATATTCATTGCCATCCTGTACTATGGTAGTGTGATTGATATAAAATTTGTGCATGTCAGTGATCCACCAGAACGCGTAAATACCCAAAGTGATGATGGTCAGAAAGTATCCTTTGATATAGATGACAAAAAGATCCCATCCCTCAGCATCAAACTTAACCTGGGCATTGCCAAGGCGGATATTGTTCTGTGTATATTTATGAATATTCACAGACATCCACATTCCATAAAAGCCCAAAGTGACGACGGTAAGCCCTACATTTTTGAAAAACAGGGTGGCAAACTCCTTGAGATCACCATGATAGCCAAAGTGGATGCCCCTCCAGACCGTGCGAGAAAGGCGATATTTCAAAGCACCATGTATGGCAAAAGGAATAATGGCCAGAATGAGCAGATATATAGGTAAAAGCAAAATATAGAGGTGTGCCGCCATGATCCCTATCACTACAGCATAGATCAGGATCAGGAGACCTATGGCCTTGATAAAGCCCATGAACATCTCACGTCCTGTACCCAGAAATTCAAACCGACTGCCTGCAAATTCAGTCTCACTATAGAAATACTTGAGCAGTTTCGCTCTGGCCCAGGGGTAATAGAGCCCTAGCGTGAACATGGTTAGCAATGCATTGACTATGACGATCCCGAAGAGTGTGCCGCCCTCTGCATGAAATTTCAAACGAAGCGGTTCCTGAGTTGTGGTAGTAGTTGAGTCCATAGAATTTGGGTTGTGTTATTAATGAACTAAACGTATGTAAAAAAACTTAAAAACAGAATTTATCTCAAATTAATCTTCGGGGCTTTTCAATAAACAGCATTCTTTAGAAGGCTGATATCACTAAAAGTAGAGTTAGTGATATCTCTCGTAATGTGGGGCATTGACCCATCGGTACTTTATAAGTATGCATAAAAATCATTATTCAAACGAATAAAAAGTGATTTAGCTGAATAGTAGAACCTCTATGCTTTTTGGTGCGTAAATTCAATTCATAAAGAAGAAGAAGAATGAAAAGTCCGATATTTTATGCCATCCCTTTTTTTATAATCCTCGTAGCTGCCGAGGCTATTTTTTCCTATTTGAAAAATCGGAAACTATACCGCCTCAATGATACCATTTCAAACTTTTCCTTGGGTATAGGTAGCCAGATCGCGGGTGTGCTTTTCAAAGGCCTGATCTTTGGTCTATATATCTATATCTACAACCATTACACCTACTTTCACCTTCCGGTCACCTGGTGGAGTTTCTTTTTGTGCCTTGTGCTGTTTGATTTTCTTTTCTATTGGGCTCATCGCATCTCTCATGAGACCAATCTTTTCTGGGGTGCCCATGTAGTGCATCATCAGAGTGAGGAATATAACCTCTCTGTAGCACTAAGGCAGTCCTGGATCCATAATCTTATTGCTTTCTTTATTTTTCTCCCTATCCCGTTTCTGGGTTTCGATCCTGTGACATTTTTATTGGCTGCGGGTATAGATAATCTATATCAGTTCTGGATACATACACGCACTATCAATAAACTGCCGGCACTGGTGGAATATTTCTTCAATACACCATCACATCACCGTGTACATCATGCCATCAATCCGAAATATATTGACAAGAACCACGCCGGTGTCTTTATAGTTTGGGACAGGATGTTTGGCACTTTCAAATCAGAAGAAAACGCCGAAGAGATCGTATACGGGATCACCACTCAGTTCAAAAGCTGGAACCCCGTTTGGGCCAACCTACATTACTATCAGGACATGTGGGACAAGGCCACTCAAATGAAGACCTGGCGCGAAAAGCTATACATGATACTTGCCCCTCCGGGATGGCTACCGGATTATCTGGGTGGCTTCCAACATCCGAAAGAGGTAGACAAGATGGATGTACTCAAATATGACGCAGATACTACAAGTTTATTCAAGGCATACGGTGTCATGCAATTTGTCCTCACATTGGCAGGATCTATCGCCTATCTGGATCATTTCAGCACTATCACCACTTTTTACAAATTGCTCTTTGCCGCAGTCATTATTCTTTCTATCATGATCATCGGCGCTATTTTTGAGCAACGCAAGTGGATAGTCTGGGCTGAGATAGTCAGATTGCTTTTGGTATTGGCATCATTGAACAGTTACTACTATTACTGGTACACACACTGGCTTACTATCATGGAGATCTTTTCGGCCGTGGTATTCGTAGTGTCAGTGACATGGCTCATCATTTCTATGTATTCCGAACCGGAAATGGAGCAAGCCTGATCTTTACACGTAAACTAATTCTTTATTAGCCTTTACTGCCGCTTCGATCGGCACATATGAGGTGAGTATATCGGCCTTGCCGGGTCTGACGCAGATGGTATGCTCATAGTGGGCAGATGGTTTATGGTCTTGTGCTGCCACAGTCCATTTATCATTTTTGGTATAGACATCTTTTCTGCCCATGTTTACCATTGGTTCGATGGCTATCACACAATTTTCGGGCAACAAAGGTCCGTCATTGGGTTTGCCGAAATTAGGCACCTGTGGGTCCTCATGCAGTTCCTTCCCCAGACCATGACCCACGAGTTCCCTTACACATCTGTAATGATTTTTGCGTTCACAATACTCCTGAATCGCAGAAGATATCATCCCTACTCTATTGCCGGCCACTGCTTTTTCTATACCGATGAAAAGTGCTTCTTTGGTCACCCGCATTAGTTTGAGTGTTTCTTCCTTTACATTGCCGATCGCAATAGTATAGGCGCTATCCGCATGAAAGCCATTCATATAAACACCTGCATCTATAGAGAGGATATCGCCATCTTTGTAGCCTTTGGCATTCGGTATCCCATGAACCACATCTTCATTGACTGAGATAAGAATAGAGGAAGGACAGCCATATAATCCCTTGAAGGATGGCACCCCACCGTGATCACGTATGAAAGTCTCTGCGAGTTTATCCAGATGCAGCCCGTTCATGCCAGGTCTGACCTCCTTGATCACCTCGGCTAAAGTAGCTGCTAATATTTCACCGTTGCGGCGAATGAATTCTATCTGTTCGGGGGTTTTAATTTTGATTGCCATGATTTATTTTAGTCAAAGTTCAAAGTCGGAAAACGGATTTGTAAATTGAACTTATATCTGAATACAATAATAAAAAAACCCTCTCGAATGAGAGGGCTATATTTCAATTAGATTGTATTAATTACATGCTGACCTGAGCGAAGCCTTGGCGGCCCTTGATACGTCCTGATGATGTAAGACCATCATAGTGACGATTGAGCAGGTGAGTCTCTACTGTCTGTAGTGTATCGAGGATCACACCGACCATAATGATCAATGATGAGCCACCAAAGAACAATGCAAACTGTTGGTCAACGTTGAACTGCATCACTATAGACGGCATGATAGCTACCAGACCGAGGAACAATGCACCCGGCAATGTGATACGAGAGATAACCGAGTCAATGAATTCTGCGGTCTTGGTACCCGGTTTCACACCCGGTATGAATCCACCGTTTTTCTTCATTTCGTCACCTATCTGAGTAGGGTTGATGATCAAAGCTGTATAGAAGTATGTGAAGGCTACGATCAGGATGAAATCAAACATATTGTACCAAAAGCCACGTATGTTTGTGAATGCCTGTATGACACCTGAATTTTCCATACCGGAAAACTGTGCAATGGTAGCAGGTACGAACATGATAGCCTGAGCAAAGATGATCGGCATTACACCTGAAGCATTCAGCTTGAGAGGGAGATACTGACGTGTACCACCTGCCTGCATCATACGACCACCCTGAATGATATTTCTTTTAGCATATTGGATAGGAATACGGCGAGTGCCCTGCACCAGCAATATAACACACATCACCACCACGATCAGGAATGCCACTTCGATAACCGGAGCGATCAGGTTGCCGGAAGAAGCACGAGTAGTAAACTCCTGAAGCACAGCGCCCGGGAAACGAGCAAGGATACCAACCATGATAATGATAGAAACACCATTACCCAATCCTTTGTCTGTGATCTTCTCCCCCATCCACATTACGAACAGTGTACCTGTGGTCAGCACAGTGACAGTAGAAATGGTAAATAACCAGGTAGGTATTACGATCGCATTATTGTCCTGAGTATTGAGATATCTGACATAGGCGAAACCCTGAAATGCGGTAACAATCACTGTCAGTATCCTGGTCCATTGGTTAAGCTGTCTTCTTCCGCTTTCGCCTTCTTTAGACATTTTCTGAAACTGAGGAACTACAATGGTCAACAGCTGAACTGCGATCGAAGCAGAGATATAAGGCATGATACCTAATGCGAAGATAGAAGCACGTGAGAACGCACCTCCTGCAAATAGGTTTACCAGACCGAGGATACCGTTACCACCCTGTCTTGTCATGTTATTCAGCAAAAGCGGATCAAGACCCGGCAACGCGATGTAAGTACCAACTCTGAAGATAAATACAAGTCCTAAGGTCAATAAGATCCTCTGCCTGAGATCTTCAATGCTCCAGATATTCTGGACTGTTGTGATAAATTTTTTCATTCTGTTTCTTTATATCAAGAAAGGATTCCTGTATAGAAATCCTTACTCGTAATAATACAATAATATCTTTTAGTAAATTACTTTACAATATTCACTGTACCACCGAGGCCTTCTATTTTTGCTTTGGCCGTTGCGCTGATAGCGTGTACAGATACATTTACTTTAGTTGTCAATTCTCCGGTGCCGAGTACTTTCACCAGATGTGATTTTCCGATCACACGGTGCTGACGAAGATTTTCGACAGTGATCTCAGTAAGTTTCAGTGTATCGACCAGATGTTGGATTTTGCCCAGATTCAGTGGCTCATAGTCTACATGGTTGAGGTTTTTGAAACCAACCTTAGGCATACGCCTTTGAAGCGGCATCTGACCACCTTCGAATCCTTTCTTAGACTTGTAACCTGAACGGGATCCGGCTCCTTTATGACCACGTCCGGCAGTACCGCCTTGTCCGCTTGCCTGTCCCCTACCTAACCTTTTCTTCGAACCTTGAGTAGCTCCTGATGCAGGTTTTAGATTATGTAATTCCATTGTGTTATCTTCTTTCTTTTTAGAATGTATTGTTTAGACTATGCGTTTTCGACTTTGACCAGATGGCCAACTTTCTTTACCATACCGGCAATAGCAGCTGTATTTTCTATTGTATTGCTGTCACCGATCTTATTCAGACCGAGTGCCTGCATAGTCAGTTTAACACGTTCTGTTTTTTCGATCGTGCTTTTTATTTTTGTCACTTTTATCTTTGCCATGACCTGGTTTATTTATTAGGGTTGTTATTATCCTTTGAATACTACATCCATTGATACGGACCTGTTGCGAGACACGGTATATGGATCTCTCAGTTGAGTCAGTGCATTGATAGTGGCCTTTATCACGTTAGCCGGGTTAGCACCGCCCAGTGATTTTGCCAATACGTCTTTCACACCTGCACTCTCCAGTACTGCACGCATAGCACCTCCGGCTATTACACCTGTACCATGAGAAGCGGGCTGTATCATTACCCTTGCTGCACCGAATTTGCCATGCTGAATGTGTGGCACTGTACCTTTGTATACGGGTACATTGACCAGATTCTTCTTAGCATCATCTATTGCCTTTTGGATAGCTTCCTGTACTTCTTTGGCTTTACCTTGTCCTTCACCTACTATACCGTTTCCGTTTCCGATCACGACTGTAGCAGAAAAGCTGAAAGTACGACCACCTTTGGTGACTTTTACTACCCTACGAACGTTAACTACTTTTTCTTTTAGTTCGAGTTCGCTGGCTTTGAATTTCTGAACGTTTGCCTTTTGCATGTTCTTTATTATGTATTGTTATTTCAATTAAAATTTGAGTCCACCTTCTCTGGCACCTTCGGCCAATGACTGCACACGGCCATGATAGAGATATCCGCTTCTGTCAAATACGACAGTAGAGAGACCTTTTTCTATAGCTTTCTTAGCAATAGCAGTACCGACAGCTTTTGACTGTTCTACCTTGTTGCCTGAGCGCTGAAAATCCTTATCTCTGGAAGAAGCAGCAAGAAGCGTCACACCTTTCACATCATCGATGAGCTGTGCATAGATATCTGCATTGCTGCGATAGATGCTCAGACGCGGCCTTTCTGCAGTACCGCTTATTTTGCTTCTTATCCTCTTGCGGATCTTTGTCCTCCTAGACTCCTTAGTCACTATCATATATCTTGATTTAAAAGATTGCTAATTATTATTTCTTGGCAGCTGATTTACCTGCTTTTCTTCTCAATACTTCACCTTCGAACTTGATACCCTTTCCTTTATAAGGCTCAGGTGGTCTTTGTGCGCGGATCTTAGCACATACGAGTCCGAGCAGCTCTTTATCTACAGATGTCAATGTTATTTTGGGGTTCTGACCTTTTTCCTGAGCAGAAGTAGCTTTGATCTCTGTAGGAAGTACGAATACTACCGGGTGAGAAAATCCTAATGCCAGTTCAAGTACCTGTCCGGTCACGGTAGCACGGTAACCCACACCTACCAGTTCCAGTATTGATACACAGCCATCAGATACACCGGTCACCATATTGGCGATCAATGCGCGGTATGTACCATGCAGCGCTTTGTGGCGTTTTTGTTCTGTCGGCCTCTCTACAGTGAGAGTGGTGCCATCGATTTTCACTTTGATGTCCTGATCTACAGCTTGGTGCAATTCGCCTTTTGGGCCCTTCACTTTCACTACGTTTCCTGCCAGAACTTCTACAGTTACTTTAGCCGGGATAGTGATGGGTGCTTTTCCTATACGTGACATAATTAGTTATTTGCTTTTTGTTCTTCTTCTCAATTAATATATTTCACACAGTACTTCACCGCCGAGGTTTTGTACACGTGCTTCTTTGTCAGTCATGATACCCTTAGAGGTAGATATGATGGCGATACCCAATCCGCTCAATACTCTAGGCAGCTCTTTCGAACCGCGGTACTGACGCAGACCCGGCGTAGACACTCTGCTCAGGTGTTTGATCACCGGAGTTTTAGCTACATTATCATACTTCAGAGCGATCTTGATCACACCCTGACCGTTCTCAGTAGTGTCAAATTTATACTTCAGGATATATCCCTTATTGTAAAGTATCTCTGTGATCTTCTTTTTAGTATTTGACGCAGGGATCTCCACCATTCTATGGTTGGCTGACTGTGCGTTTCTGATTCGTGTCAGATAATCTGATATTGGATCAATTACCATTGTTTTATCTTTTGTTCTGTTTATCTAAAATTTGATTACCAAGAAGCCTTAGTCACACCAGGTATTTTTCCATCGCTGGCCAGGTCGCGGAATTTGATACGTGAAATACCAAACATACGCACATAACCCCTCGGGCGGCCTGTGAGTGCGCAACGATTGCGCAGACGTACCTTAGATGAGTTTTTGGGAAGTTTGTCCAATAGTGTCCACTCACCTGCTTCTTTCAGCGTTTTACGCCTTTCTGCATACTGAGCGACTAATTTTTCGCGCTTCCTTTGTCTTGCTTCTACTGACTTCTTTGCCATAGTATATTAGTTTGTTGCTACTTGTTTTTTAGTAAAAGGCATACCCAATGCTTCGAGTAATGCAAAAGCTTCTTCGTCAGTCTTGGCTGATGTCACGAATGTGATATCCATACCATTCATCTTAGTTACCTTGTCGATGTCGATCTCCGGGAAGATGATTTGTTCCTTGACACCCATGTTATAGTTGCCACGGCCATCGAATCCTTTGCTGTTCACACCTTTGAAGTCACGTACACGTGGCAGGGAGATAGAAACCAGACGATCGAGAAACTCATACATACGCTCACGACGGAGTGTGACACGAGCTGCGATAGGTACGTTTTTACGAAGTTTGAAGTTGGATATATCTTTTTTGGATTTTGCTGCTACAGCTTTCTGACCTGCTATGGTCGTCATTTCTGTGATAGCGATATCGACCAATTTCTTGTCTGAGGTAGCACCGTTGACACCTTGGTTAAGGCATATTTTCTCTAAACGGGGTACTTGCATGAATGAAGTGTAATTGAACTTCTTCATCAGAGCAGGTGCAATCTGCTCATGGTAGCGTTGTTGTAAACGCGGAGTATACTTAGTTTGACTCATTCCTTTATGTTGTTTTCGGACGATTCCAACCGTCCTTTTCTTAAAAATGGACTGCAAAGATACCCTTTATCCACACTTCTCCAAATAGTTTGTGTAAAAAAGTACAGAAAAGTGATTTCAAATGAAAATATCGTCACAAATGAGGAAAATCAAGTCTTTCGGTCAAATCCTTAATAAATCCTAAGAAAATATATATTTGAAAGACACTAAACTATGTTCTACATGAAGAATTATTGCCTGAAATTCCTTTGCCTGATGTCTATCTGGCTTATATGCCAACCTAGGGTCAGCGCTGTAGAACTGCATCTGCCCGCTAAGCCGATCAAGGGTGTTTGCGACTATGCCAGAGTCCTTAATAGTACAGAGATCACTCTGATGGAGTATCAGGTCCAAGACATTCAAAGGTATAACAATGGCGGCCCTGTATATTTATTGACCATAGATTCCACTTACCTTCCTGCTATCGATACATTCGTATCTCTTATTACTCATAAATGGCAAATCTGCGGCAATGACAACGCGTGTCTGCTGATAGTGGCTAATAACTGCAATTATGACGGCTTCCTTATTACCGGGAAACTGCTGGAACCGAAATTCAATGATACGATAGATGCTTTCATAGCTTATATGCACCAGTCAGAGTTCAAAGCCCAAACGGATCACCGCCCAGCTGCCTATTATACAGCTACGGGAGCACTTGATATGATAACAGACCGGTTTTCGACCGAACCCTATATCCTGAATTATAATAAAGATCTGATAAAATTCAAGAGAGATTATGGCAAAGCTCCCGGTCAATCGTTTATTAAATCATCTTATCTCACATGGATCATCATCATTTTTATTCTTGTGATCATAATCGTAATTGTCAGATCATTCATGAAAGGTTACAATACTAATAAGAATGCTAGTCAAAGTGTATCAAATCATAATGGAAATCATGACCATAATAGACATCAGCTGGGACAAATAGCCGGAGCCGGGGCAGCGATGGCTGATGATGGCGGCGATGACAGCAGTGATGATAGTGATGACAGCGATAGTTCCGATGATTCGAGTTCAGACGACAGCTCAGATGATTCATCAAGCGATTATTCTTCTGACAGCAGTTCTGATAGTTCATCTGATAGCTCTGATAGTTCTGACGATAGTTGATCTATTTTCATTTGAAATAAAAAAGCCCTTAGTGTGATAGCTAAGGGCTTTTATTTTTTAATGCAGATCCGATTTATCTCATCACTTCAAACTTGTTAAGTATTTTTCTGTTCTGATCTTTATCCATCACAGCTATCATATATACGCCGTTGCTAAGGTCTTTGACGGAGATACTAGTCTGATCGATAGACATTGTCTTGAGTTTCTCTCCGAGCATATTATATATCACGATATCAGTCAGGCCCTTCATAGTAGTCGGGTCGATGCGTGACAGATCCAGTTGTATCATTTCTGATGCAGGGTTAGGATATATCCTATAGTCAGATGCGGATATCTCGTTGATGCCTGAACAAGAGAAAGTGAAGGTATCACATATTTGAGATGTGCCATGAGCATTTTTAGCAGTCAGGCATATGCTGAACTTGCCGAGGCTGAATGATGTAGTGGTGCTCGGCACTCCTATCAGATTAGCATTAATGATCGTAGTATCAAATGGTGTACCTGTAGCGCCTATCTGGCTGAAGCTCCAGAATAATGAATCAGCATTGAGAGAATGATTCACAAAAGTTCCGCCTAAACATCCATTATGAGTAGCCGTGAAGCTGGCTATAGGCGGTACCGGTGCCGGCAGCACATTGACCACTACCATTCCTGTATCGCACAGTGTAGTAAGACGTGTATCGCAAGAGCGGTAGTAGAAAGTATCCAGACCCGTGAAACTTGAGTTGAGCGGGTGGAAAAGCACCTGAGTGCATCCCTGTACTGTCTCCCATCCTGCCGGGGTGCCCCACACTCCTGTCACACATACTGTATCGGAGGCATTATAGTTAATGTCATTGGCCAGTACATTGATAGAAACAGATCCCGGCTGAGTGACAGAAGCTGTATCTTTTATTGCTTTCGGCGGCAGAGGGGTATTAGGGATGTTAGTCACATGTACCGAATCGCAATAAGTATTGCTGCCGCTTGCATTCGTTACGGTCAGGCATACATAATAAGTGCCATTGGCTGTGTAGCTGTGATTGGGGCTGATGCCTGACGAATTCGCAGTGCCATCACCAAAGTTCCATGAGTATGAGGTAAGATGGCTGATACTGCTATCTAAGAAGTTCACTAATCCTGCTGTACCATTTGTGTAGCCGAATTTCGCTATCGGATATGGTGGTGTGGTAGACCAGCTGGCTGTGAGAGGATTGTTAGCCGAGTCGTAAGTAAAACTGATGGCGGTGCCATGCGTTTCTTTGGTCAGATAATTATAGTTATTCGTAGTGCTTACGACCGGGTTGTTGGGCAGTGATGACGAGGTAGGAACATTGGCCCATGGAGAAAAGCTGAAAAGCTGGTATTCAAGCAGGGTGCTGGAGTGCTCTATACGATGCTCGCGAAGACATTTATAAGTTCCGGTAGGGGTTATAACGGTTCCCCAACCATCTATTGTATCAGTATAAGTAGTCGTATTGGTCAGTCGAACCTGATAGACTGAAGGTTGGCCTACGGCACTACCCGGCACCGTAGTTTGAAAGCCATATGTCCCTCTGAAATTCTGACCATATGTAGTGGGCAGTTTATATCCTGTATCTACCGGATTGAAATTAGAGAGGATCGTATTGCCATTGTAGATGGTCTGCCCGCCTACATAATCGAACAAGGTGGTTGCGCTTTTGGCCAGAATATAGGTATTGTGATCTGTGGTGATGGCTAGATTACAACCTGGCACAGCTGAGGTCTGTGCAGACGTAGGTGTGGAATAGAATACCGAATCTAATGCTCGGTTGTGGAACCTGCTGAAATCATAGGTTTGATTGGCGCCTTTGCTACCCCAGTTGACAGCACCTGTAGATGTATCCTTTTGCTCAGCATTCGTCCATGTATTAGAAGGAATGTCTGCGAAGAGAAAACTGATCTGTGCCTGAGAGAGAAAACAGCCAAGTGAGAAAAACAATGTAGTGATGATTTTTTTCATTGCGATGGTTGATTTTTAAAGTTTTGCAAAATTAAAAAAATGTTAGAAAGCATGCCTGTGTTTATTGGCAAAATAATTAAGTTCAGACGATTATTGTCTTATAAAACCCCTTTTGCCCAGCACATATATGTTATTAAATAAAGCAATGAGCAATAAAGGCAAAATCGGCAGGGTATATCG
>CAIXBT010000310.1 GCA_903917755.1 uncultured Bacteroidota bacterium | reverse complement strand
GCATCATTTATAATGAGACCAATAGTGAGCTGAGTTATCTCTTCAAAGGGCAGATCAGGCTCGCCATGTCGTATTATTATGGGTTCAAATCAAACAAGGAATATCAGTATGGAGGCCAGTTTGCGGTGATCCATACAGTGACAATGGATTTTAAATATAACCGGCATAATAAGACTACGGTGGGGGCCAAAGTTTCATACTCCAGCATCGGATACAACGACAAGGCTTATACAAACAATCAGGCACAATACGCTATGCTGGAGGGCCTGCAAAACGGTAATAATCTGGTCTGGAGTGTTGGGTTTGAACAGCGACTGACGGGTGCGATACAGCTGGTGCTAAGCTATGATGGCCGCAAGACCGGATCATCTAAGCTGGTCAATACCGCACATGCTCAGATCAGGGCTGTGTTCTAAGAATTAGTTTTCGAGTGTAGCAGGCATCCATCACCATAACTCAAAAATCTATAATCATGCGCCAAAGCATGGTCATAGACCCCTCTCCAGTCATCGCCGATGAGCGCAGCCACTAATAGCAGCAGGGTACTGTCTGGCTGATGAAAATTTGTGATAAGGTCATTTACTATTCGCCATTTGTATCGGGGAGCTATGAGTAGTCGCGTCTTTGTGATGAGCTGTGTAAGATGATTTCTTAGTAAATAAGCTTGCAGTGCTTTAAGCGCGGATATTGTGTCAACCTCAGCATGTATCTCATATGCATCCCACTGATGAATGGTCAGCTCTGAAATATCCATATCGGGATCGAGATGAGTTTTGACTCCTAGCCAGTATAGACTCTCGATAGTTCGGGTAGCCGTAGTGCCGACCGTCACTATGTTTTTATGTTGACTCAGATTCCCGATCAGCACATCGAGAAAATCAGCAGAAATATCCAGCCATTCCGCATGCATATGATGATCTGCGATGAGTTCGGCTTTGACAGGTTTGAATGTGCCTGCTCCGACATGTAGTGTGACGAAATCCCATGTAATATTCCTCTGTCTGAAGTCCTCAAATATCTGCGACGTAAAATGCAGTCCTGCAGTGGGAGCAGCCACTGAGCCCTCTATCTTTGAATAAATGGTCTGGTAACTTTTGCTGTCATTTTTGTCGGCCTTGCGTTTGATATAGGGCGGCAGTGGCACAGCACCGGCCAGGTGCAGGATCTCCGCGAAGGTTATATCCGCATTCCAGCACAGATGTATGACGAAGCAGTCACTCAGTCGCTCGACTATTTCGGCTGCAATGTCTATACCATGAGTTGGCATGTGTAAGTGCAGTTTTTTTTCCTTCCATTTATCAGCTTTGCCTACCAGGCACTTCCAATATACTTCGCGGGTTTGTGTCATGCCCGTGCTGATGTCTTTATATCTGCTGTCGGGCTCCAGGCAGAATATCTCAATGAAAGAACCTGTCACTTTCGGGAAAAGCAGTCGTGCATGGACCACTTTGGTATCATTGAAGATCACGAAAGATTCAGGTGAAATATACTGACTGATATTTCTGTAAATATCTTCCTGAATCGTACCATTATTATAGATCAGCAGCTTTGACTGATCGCGTTCAGCCAATGGATATTTAGCTATCCGATCTTCGGGCAGTGAGTAGGTGTAGTCAGAGATTTTTATATCGCGAGGATGAGGCAACATTAGCGATGGCTGTTTGTCCCCCGCTGGCGGGGGCTAGGGGGTGGAAAATTATTTTCATCGATCCAAATTTCAATGTGTCGGATCACATTTTTTATGTCATTCAATACTTGTGTGTCAGAAAATCTCATGACGGTATAACCAGCTTTTTCTAAATCATTTTGTTTTTGTTCGCCTTTCTTTACTGTCTCATCCCAGTGATGGGTAATACCATCTACCTCTATTATTAGCTTTAATTCCAAACACATGAAATCTGCAATGTATTGGAGTACGGGTCGCTGTGTGCGAAATGAATATCCTTTCATCATACCTGCCCTTAGTGCATATTTCCATAGACAAGCCTCAGCTTTTGTCATTTCTTTCCTGAGCTCATTAGCAAAAGGTTTTAAGTTTTTATTGTAGTGATGATTGCCTGTGTTAGCATCCATTTCCTGAATATTTTACTATCCACCCCCAGCCCCCGCCAGCGGGGGATACGGATACTCATTTGTGTTTCCGGTGGTCTGTTATTAGTCTTTTAGATTTGCAAATGGCTGTCGATTAGCAAACTTACTTAGATGGTTAAAAAACTCTTACCTCAGCCATATTTATTTCTTTTTTTTGACTGTTGCCTTCTTTACTTGAGTCTTTTTGCTTGAAGTTGTTGCAGCTTTCTTCACCTGCGACTTACTCACTGAAGCTTTGGTCTTCTTTGCGGATATTGGAGTTTTCTTCAATATCTCATGACCCATCTTATCCCGTTTTGTTTCGAGATAAAACTGATTGTGCGGATTGGGATGAACTTCGAGAGGTACGTTTTCTACTATCTCTAATCCATATCCTACCAGACCGACCCTTTTCTTTGGGTTATTGGTCATCAGACGCATTTTCTTTACACCCAGGTCATTGAGTATTTGTGCGCCTACACCATAGTCGCGTGTATCCATCCCGAAACCCAATGACAGATTTGCCTCTACTGTATCCTGTCCCTTTTCCTGCAGTTTATATGCATGCAGTTTATTGATGAGGCCGATACCGCGTCCTTCCTGCTGCACATAGAGTATCACACCTTTACCTTCTTTCTCCACACGTCTCATGGCTGCATGCAGCTGGTCGCCACAGTCACAGCGCTGTGACCCGAGTATATCTCCTGTAGCACATGAGGAGTGTACACGTACCAGCACCGGTTCGTTTTCTTTCCATTTTCCTTTCACTAGCGCCATGTGAACTTCATTGGTATTGG
Source organism: uncultured Bacteroidota bacterium (assembly GCA_903917755.1). GTDB lineage: Bacteria > Bacteroidota > Bacteroidia > Chitinophagales > LD1 > UBA1941. Next base: position 119 of record CAIXBT010000310.1, on the reverse strand, counting down.
TTTGGGTATATGCCAGAAGTTTGAAGTCGCCGTATTCCGTAGGCATATTGATCTCTTCTTCTTTTCTGATCAGACGCTCATGTTTCATTCTGTAGGCTATGAGGTCCTTGATCGAAATG
>CAIXBT010000309.1 GCA_903917755.1 uncultured Bacteroidota bacterium | reverse complement strand
TGTTTTGGTAGCGAATTTGAATTCGGCAGACTCTGTAGTATCTCCGCTTCTGTCATTTTCATTCGTATTGAGATATACATTTTCTGCCTGATACAAGAGGGCAGCGAGAGAGGATTGAAATGAATCAGACCATCTCACTTCTTTGATCCCTGATACGGTCTCCGCATCCTCTTTGGTCAGCTTGTTTCCTTCCCATGTGCGGATATGTTCATCTGTTCTTCTCACGAAGAGGATCTCTTTCCACTCCGGTAGTGGGGCATCAGGAAAAAGGACCAAAAAAGTATCTTCCTGATCTACGCCAGATAGGTAGAACATATCCGGGTTTTGTCTCCATTTATAAGACGAGTCAGCACTCTTGGTCATCTGGTCATTTGAGACGAAGATCGCTATCGACCTTGGCTTCATATGCTTGATAAAATTTTTGCGATTCAGCTTAAATAGGCTGCTGTCTATGGCTTCGTATCTCATACAGAAAATTTACATATTTCAGACAAATGTAGTCAATCTAATGTGAGTTTAGAATCCCGAAATGCTGAAAACACTAACGCTCGTATGCATGCCCCACAATTTTAATTATAGACGTGTGACTAATTCTTAGTATCCAGATACTCATCAAAGCACTGTTGTAGCCAGTATTAGTGTCTTTTTGACACTAAGTGTATGACAAAAGTTATCCTGTCCGATTTGTACTTTTTTTTACATTTGCGAACTCAATTTTCAAAAACGAAATACACATATATGGCAATCGTAGGCCAAAAAAATCCTAACGCTGATCTGGAAAACTTAGGAATCAAAAATACCAAAACACAATTTTGGAATATCACTCCCGAGGAGCTAATCGAAGAAACAATCAAAAGAGGTGAAGGTGTACTGAACGACACCGGTGCGCTGGCTGTAGATACAGGTGAGTTTACCGGCAGATCGCCTAAGGATAAATTTATAGTTTGCGATAGTATCACAAAAGATTCGGTGGACTGGAGCAGTAATTTTAATCAGCCTATCGAGCCATCTGTGTTTGATAATCTATATGCTAAGATCACTGCACATTTTGCGGGTAAGGACGTATTCGTTCGCGACTGTATAGCATGCGCTAATGATGATTACAAACTGAATGTAAGAGTTATAGCTGAAAATCCATGGGCAAGCCTTTTTGCCAATAATATGTTTCTGCGTCCCACACCTGATATGATCAAGACATTCGATCATGACTGGCTGGTGATCCAGGCTCCGAGTTTTGTAGCTGAGGGAGTAGTGGATGGCATTCGTCAGCACAATTTCTCCATACTTGATTTCACCAGAAAAATGGTCATCATCGGAGGTTCGGCTTATACAGGAGAGATCAAGAAAGGAATATTTGGGGTACTGAACTTCATTTTGCCGCACGATCGCAAAGTATTGAGCATGCACTGCTCTGCCAATGTGGGCAAAGATGGCGATACTGCATTATTCTTCGGTTTGTCCGGCACCGGCAAGACTACACTCTCTGCTGACCCTAATCGTCCGCTGATAGGAGATGATGAGCATGGATGGGATGATCACTCAGTGTTTAACTTCGAAGGGGGATGCTATGCCAAATGTATAGACCTCTCTGCTGAGAAGGAACCGGATATTTTTAAGGCAATACGTCATGGTGCCATATTGGAGAATATTGAATTTATCCCGGGTACACGCACGGTAGACTATACTCAAAAATCGAAAACTGAAAACACACGAGTATCATACCCGATACATTTTATCGATAATGCACTGAAGGTATCCAAGGGGGGTGAACCCAAGAATATATTCTTCCTGACTTATGATGCATTCGGGGTGTTGCCTCCGATCTCTAAACTCAATGTATCTCAGGCCATGTATTATTTCCTTTCGGGATTTACCTCTAAGGTGGCAGGTACTGAAGTCGGAGTGCTGGAACCTCAGACTACCTTCTCTGCATGCTTCGGTGCAGCATTTTTGCCCCTGCATCCTACCAAATATGCTGAACTGCTGGGTAAAAAACTCAAAGAAAACAGCCACATAAATGTTTGGCTGCTGAATACAGGGTATTTCGGGGGTGCATATGGCACCGGCAAGAGAATGAGCCTGCCTCATACACGTGCCTTGATCACATCTGTGCTGACCGGCAAAATGATTGGTATGGAATTTGATACCCATCCGATCTTCGGATTGGCAATGCCTAAATCATGTGATGGTGTACCATCAGAGATCCTTAATCCGGCAAACACATGGGCTGATAAAAATGCATATGAAACAAAGGCAAAGGATCTGGCCGTCCAATTCAAGAAAAATTTCGAAAAATATGCCACTCACGCATCTGATGCTATCAAATCAGCAGCACCTGTAGTGGCTTAATATAACTATAGACATTGGGACTAATAACCGATAAGCATCGATATTATTCCTAATTACACTTTGTATTCTTTTCTGTACAACTGACTCCCCTCATCAGTAAAGGACAGTAGCTAAATGTTGTTTTAATTTGACAATTCGATTGCCGAAGACTATATTTGTTGCAATTTATACAATGTAAAATGTGTATGAATTGTTTATAATCCTATTTACGAGCGTAATAACCAAACTAAAAAAACTTGAGTCAATTCATTACACATTTAAGTTTTTTTAGATCATTTTCTGCCTTTGGCCATACCATGTGTGTGGCTTTAGTTGTTTTATATATCAGACTTTGTTTACAATAGAATATTTTAATTATGAATAGCAAAAGTTCTACAGCTAGATTTACGACCATTTTTGTGACCCTGACAGTTATGTTATGCAGCATCATTGTATCTGTGTCGAATGGTCAGTCTTTATATCCCACTACACTTGGTCAGAAGGCGAATACTGCTTTGGTTCAAAAAGTAGGAGAGGGATCTAACAACCTTAGCGCTGAAACAAGAAATGCTGTTTTCGGAACAGTAAAACAAAGTTCAAATCGTATCTGGTTTGAAAAAAATGCAGGTCAGTTTAATAATACTGATGTCCTGTATGGTTTCCGTACTCATTTCGGAAGTATGGGCGTTTACAACAACAAGATCAGACTAGTTTCCAAGCAGGCAGACAAGAATGGGGAGAAAGCAGGCCAGGACAAGCTCAGCTTGCATATCGTCGATATTACTTTTCAGGGTTCAAATCCTACATGGACTGTAGAGCCGGGATCAAAATCTTCTGTGACCGGTTCATATTACACCAGCGCCGATAAAGATGAAAAACCAATTACACCATCGATATACAATGAGATCACTCTGAAAAATGTCTATCCAGGTATTGACCTTCGTCTATACTCTGGCCAGGAAGGCACTTTGGAGTTTGACTGGCTCGTCAGCAAAGCGTCTGACTACGAGAAGATCAAAATGAATTTCAATGGTCAGGATGGTCTGAAGATAGATGAAAGTGGCAATCTGTCCATAAAACTTCGTTATGATGATATGAAGATAGTGATACCTGAAACCTATCAGGTCATCAATGGCAATAAGAACATACTGAAGACCCGAATGGAAAAAATCGGCGATGGCACCCTGTGCTATAAGGTATCCGGAGATATTCATCCTGATATGCCTATGGTCATTGACCCTGTGATGATATGGTCTACTTTTATGAACGATGGTCTCGGCTCCGGATTTGATGAATATCTGTATGCCATAGCATCTAACCCTGCCGGCCAGGTATATTGTGCCGGCCAGACCAATGTGGCTATCAGTGTCTCTTATATGAGCAACGTGTCAGCCGGTTATTCAAATAGTTTCCCGGGTGCGAGCAATGCGAACTATACCGTACTTTATGAATTGAATGCTACCGGTATGGCCATTCTCGCTTGGACCATGACCGGAGCTCCGGCGGGTAGTTATACCTCTGAAAATACAAACGTGGTAGTCAGTTCTATGGATATATTTCCTAACGGTAGAGTATTAATATGCTATTCGCTGGTAGATCTGGTACAGATATTTTCAAATACACTTGCTGCCAGGATATATTCCGGTTCGGTCAATCCGGTTAATCCTCCAACTAATGCATCATATCAGGCTGTACGTATAGTCAATGACTCTACTTTCTATATAAGTGGTACCACCACTACTGCTTATCCTCTTATTGTATCTGCCACAGCACCGGATCCATTATTTGCAGGTAGTTCAGAAGGTATCATCATGCGTGTTGGGCTTACCGGTCTGAATACTCCGGCTGCAGTTTGGGGTACTTATGTAGGTGGCAGCAGTGATGAGAAATTTGCTGCCATAGCCCTGAGCCCTGATAAGACAAAGCTTGCATTTGCAGTACACAGCGTGGTGGGTACAGGGTATCCGCTTGTGGTGAATGCAGTAAAAGCTACTCCTGGTGGTACTACCGAACTACTGGTAGGTGTCATACCTGTCAGTGCTACTCCTCAGACGGCATTCTCGGTATTCTCTTACCTCGGCGGTAGCTCTACAGAGGGATCGTCTTCATCTACCTATGGTTCGGACAAGGCTGTGGTCTGTGCAGACAATAATTATTTTTATGTAGGAGGTAATACCAGTTCAACGGACCTGGTGGGTGTCACGGGTTCTGTACAACCAACTCTTAAGGGAGGTATAGACCAATTTATCTCAAGGATACCTATGAACGGATCTGCAAGCATAGCTCCGAATACGATATCCATAGTTGCAATGCCAAACAATGGTACTGTGACAGGTGTTAATGCTCGGGGCTGTATTACTTTCGTTCCGAATGCAATAACAGGAATTGATTCATTCACTTACAAAATATGTGATTCAACTTCTGCCAGCTTCGGTGGTCCGCTTTGCAGCACGGCTAAGGTTTATGTAAATGTAAATCCACTTAACCACAAACCTGTAGTGACCAATACTACAGCTACAGTACTTGAAGATTCCAGCGTAAATGTTTGCCCTACTATCAGTGATCCTGATCCGGGACAGACTGCTACGATAGCATCTGTATGTACTCCTGCACATGGTACTGCTGTGATCAACGGTGCCTGTGTGGATTATACTCCGACACCGCTTTACTATGGTGCAGATTCATTCTGTATAGTAGTATGTGATAACAGTACGCTGCCTTCTTGTACCGGAGCTAGCACGGTATTGTGTGACACAACGATCATTCATATCAACGTTACACATGTACCACACTGTCCGATAGCAGTGATAGATTATGCCATCGGTCACGATACGGTAGCGGTCGTAATCGATGAGCTGGCCAATGACTATTATATTCATGCGGTTGGTTCTGGTGCTACGGTCACGATAGTCAGTGGACCAGCAGCCGGCAACACTGCAACTGTGAATGCAAATGGTACTATTACCTACACAGCAGGAGCAGGATATCTGGGAGTTGATACAATAGTTTATAGATTGACAGATAATATCGAAGGTTGTGACAGCACAGCAAAGATCATTATCTATACTGTCGACACATGCGTCGGTCCGAAACTGTTTACTTCCCGTGACAGTGTCTGCGAAAACAATGTACTCGTTTCAAATGTGTTGTCGAATGCATTCGTAGGCAATACCGGAATCGGAAGCTTCACAATAGTCAAGGGCGGCGATCATGGATTGACAGTGATCGATTCACTGACCAATAATATCGTCTATCAGCCCAATGCTAACTACTTCGGATTTGATACGATCTTGTATAAGGTCTGTGACAGGTGTACTCCTACCAGCAGATGTGCTACGGGAGATCTGATAGTATCAGTATTGTATACCAATCACACTCCGATAGCTGACGATGATACATTGTCTATGTATGAAAATCAGAGAGACACGATCAATGTGCTGGACAATGATGCTACAGTAGACAGTATGCCGCTTACGGTCAGCATTTCGGCTCAGCCTGGGCACGGTAGCCTGACACTCTGGAATAACCAGCTGATCTATACTCCTGATCCATATTTCTGCGGACCGGATTCATTCGGATACAAGATCACCGAACCAAGCGGAAATAGCCTTTGTTCTAATCCTAGGCCTTGGGATCTTGGTCTGGTATTCGTCAATGTGATCTGTGTGAATAATCCGCCGTATATACCGGATACCATTATCCATATACCGGAAGATACCACACCGGTTTCGATCTGTGTGCCTTTTGTAGAGCATCAGCAGGGACAAACCGATAGTATCACATCGATCTGCCAGCCATCGCATGGTACGATCACCGGCATTGGCATCAGCAATGTGACAGATCAGGTATGCCTGACCTATCAGGTAGATAGCAATTTCGTGGGCGTAGACTCTATATGTGTGGTGATCTGTAATAACGGAAGTCCGGTACTTTGCGATACCAGCCATATCACCATCGTTGTTTATCCGATCCTGGTCGCGGTGAACGATAGTTCCGAAACCGGATGTCATACACCTGTCGTGATATGTGTCAAAAATAATGACTATTCGCAGGGTAATATGCCATTCAATGTGACAGGTATACCAACACCTCCGGCACATGGTACGGCTACTATAGATAGTGCAACTCAATGCGTGACTTACAATCCGGACGGCACAGCGGCCAACTTCCCTGGAGGTATCATTGATTCATTCAAATATACCATCAGAGATACTCGCGGTGCTACTTCTTCGGCATGGGTTTATGTCAAGGTGATCTGCTGTTCGATACATGCAGTCAGCGATACATTCAACTTAGGTTATGGAGATTCTATCTATGCAGCAGTGCTGAGAAATGATCAGTATATCGATAGCTTCCCTCATACGCTCAGTATTTATACCCTGCCTCAAAACGGTACTGTATCAGTAGTTGGAGATTCAACTATCAAATACGTACCTAATAAGGGCTACTGTGGTGTTGATGTATTCAAGTATATACTGAAGGATCTCTGCGGTCAGGATACGGCTATGGTGCAGATCACGATATCATGTGATTCAAACTGTCAGAAACCTTTGGCGAGGAATGACAGCGTATCGCATGGTTATGTGTGCGGAGATACGATCAATGTAATGGCCAATGATACTTTCGCTGCCGGTGCGGTAGTGACGGTCATCAAAGCACCGCTATATGGTATAGCTACTGTGGTCAACAATAATGTAGTCTATGCTCCGGATGGCAACCATCCTAACACAATGGATTCATTGGAATACAGTCTGTGCAATCTTTGCGGAAAATGTGATACCGCCACAGTGCTGATCAGCCTGTCCGGATATCCTTGTAATGTTCATCATCCTATAGTAGTAAATGATACGATCTCAGTATGTAAGAATACAGCAGCCTATATCCATGTACTGGATAATGACTATGATCCGGATGGCGGCACAGTTCATCTGAGCGGTGTATTCACCAGCGGATCAAACGGCTCGGTATCTATCTATCAGGATAGCATTATGAAATATCAGCCGAATACAGGTTTCGTAGGTAAGGATACATTCGCTTATCAGGCTTGTGATAATGGTATACCTAACCTCTGCAATACAGCGATAGTAGTAGTGAATGTTCTCCCATGTCTGCCTCCTCCTATAGTGGTGGATACGACGATCAGAGATACCACCATTGCATGCAGCGGCAAAACATTCTGCATAGACTCGATCTATGAGGGTGCCGGTTACACCGTTCATTTCGGCGGATTCTGCGACTCTGCTAAACATGGCACTGTGATATTGTCTTCAGACAGTGTGACAGGTCTATATGGAACGCTTTGCTTCACTTATACTCCTACCAATTTGGGCAATCCTGACAGCTGCTATGTAGGCAATGATACTATGTGTCTCATCATCTGCAATACGGGTCCGGATACAGTATGTACGACCACTCATGTGATCATCACGATACTGCCTTACCCTTCTGTAGATACGATGTGGGCTCATGAGGATGTAGCATATACCTGCAACCAGCCTGTCACCATATCTGTATTGAATAATGATGGATTCCTGCCTAGACCGGGCAACAACATCACCGGAACATTCATACAGGTATCAGCAGTGGGAGCAGCAGCCGGTGGTGCACCTAGAGATGGTACAGTGACCATCGGTGCAGGAGATTCGACCGTGATCTATGTACCTAATGCGAATTTCGTCGGAATAGATACATTCAAGTATGTGATCGTCAAGAACGGTATCGTAGCACAATACGACACTGCTACGGTCATCGTATACTCATGTAAACCTCCGCTTCCTGTGGCAGTAAACGACTGTTCGGATACTACTACATATGTGAATCTACCGGGCATTATCAATGTATTGGGCAATGATACCCTGTATGCAGCCAATGATACGATCGTCACGGTGATCCTCAAACCTGAACATGGCAGTGCGGTAGTGAATGCAAATCTCACGATCACATTCACACCAGACTCAGGCTTCTATGGTCATGACAGTATGGTCTATCAGGTTTGTGAAGTAATAGGCCCTGATACGGTTTGCTCCAGAGCATCAGTTTGTATCAATGTGATCGATACATCAGAGAGGTGCTTCTTCCCGAATGGATTCTCTCCAAACGGTGATGGCGTGAATGATGTATTTGCATTCCCATGCAACAGTAAATATCCAAACGCATCGATGAGGGTATTCAACAGATGGGGTGATGCGATCTGGGAAAGTTCAGGCGGCTATAAGAACGACTGGAACGGTACCAACATGCAGGGTACACCGGTGCCTGACGGTACATACTACTTCATCTATCAGTACAATGATGGAAGTGGTAAATCAGAAGCAAGATTCGTAGTCGTACACAGATAATAATTAATAAAAGGTTCCGGTCAGCTAAGGCCGGAGCCTTTACATAAAATCAGAACAAGGTAAAACACAATATCATGAAGAAATTGATCTTCTCTCTCTTATTGGCCGCAGGCTTCGCTCAGCTAGCTGATGCACAGCAGGATGCCATGTACAATATGTATATGTTCAACGGCCTGTACCTAAATCCTGCATATGCAGGCAGCCAGGATGTGATAAACATGATGGGTATTTTCCGCAATCAATGGACCGGCCTCGACGGCGCACCACGAACGGTGAATATCAGTGTCGATGCACCATTGAGAAGGGATCAGTACGCTCTGGGCGGAACTATCTCTAATGATAGATTGGGTTTGACCAATATGTTTTCTGCTACGGGTGCTTTCGCATATCGTATCAAGATCAAAGGCGATAATATAATCGCGCTGGGTGTTCAGGCAGGCTTTACTTATTATCAGCAGCGCAATACAGAAGCGATCACTGTAGATCCAAACACGCTGACCAGCAATTATGATCCGACTTTCTCTGTCAATCAAAATCTTTGGTTACCTAATGTCGGCGCAGGTATATATGCTTACGGCAAAAAATACTTTATCGGATTATCGGTACCGCATCTGGTTCCTTTTTCTTTGAATCATAACTGGCAGGTGTCGACTTCGACTTCAGTGGCCCATCAATACAATCAATATCTGCTCACGGCAGGTTATGTATTTGGCAAAGAAGCGAGCATTGTAAAATTCAGGCCTTCATTTCTTATGAAATATCAGCAGGGTTTGAGATACAATGTGCCTGATTTTGATTTCAATGCGGGACTGCTCTTTATTGATCGTATCTGGCTGATAGTAGGACTTCAGACAGGTGGTGAGGCCAATAACGTACTTGGTTCAAATACCGATCCTGCCAATGCCAAAAAATTCGGCCTGGAAGGTGTGATAGGAATGATACAGGCCAAGATCACACCGCAGTTGAGCGTAGGATATGCTTACCATTATTCATTGTCAGGTATCAGAGCGTATGAGACCGGCACACATGAGGTGATGGTAGGTTATCAATTCTGGTATAACAAGAAGCGTTTTGTCACACCTCGTTATGTCAAATATTTCTAATCAAACCCTTTACATCCCGATACTCTTAAACAACTATTAATATTATGAGGTCAAAATTAATATCGCTACTTGTAGCACTATTGTTCACCTGTGGAGCAGAGGCTCAGAGCTCTTATGTACGGATGGGCGATATGTGCTTCAAGCAATTTGATTTCAAGATGGCTTTGAAATACTATGCGCGAGCAATAAAGAAAGATAGCAGCAATGTACATGTCAAGCAAAATATAGCAGATAGCTATCGACATCTGAATGACTGGGTGAATGCAGAGCCATGGTATGCTAAACTGGCGAACGACCAGACGGCTAATCCTCTCGATAAAATGTACTATGCCGAGGCACTTCGTGCTAATCAAAAATATTCGGAAGCTAAGATCGCATATAAGAATTATATGGTCGCGGTGCCTAGTGATGGCAGTGTAAAAGAAAGAATGGTAGGGGTAGACAAAATTGCTGATCTCGCCAAAGACAGAGGACTTTATTCTATCGAAAATCTTCCTATCAATACTTCTCATTCTGATTTCGGACCTTCATTTTATATCAACGGTCAGATATTTTTCTGCTCAAACAGAGAGCCGCTGGGCAGGGTCAGAATAAAGGATGACTGGACTGATGCAAACTTTCTGCAGATATATATCGGCAAGCCTGATGCAAACGGAAATATCACCACGGCAGAGTTAATGAAAGGCAAGGCACCAAACGGAAAATATCACGAAGGGCCTGTTACATACAATGATAAATTGCAGGAGTTATATGTCACTCGCAGCAATTATAAAAACGCAAAAGCTTTCACCAGCAGCGACAAGACCGTCAAACTGAAACTGTACCGTCAGGTATACCTGCCAGGTGAAAACAAGTGGGGCGACCAGCTTATCGAGGCGGTACCATTCAATGACAGAGAATATTCCGTAGGTCATGCCACACTCACCCCAGATGGGCAGACACTATATTTCGCAAGCGATAAGCCGGGTGGATATGGTGGTGTGGATCTTTACAAATCTACAAGAGATCAATCGGGCAACTGGACTGCTCCTGTCAATCTGGGTCCTACCATCAATACATCAGGCGATGAGATGTTTCCTTTCATATCTAATGATGGGACACTGTATTTTTCTTCAAACGGACACCTGGGTTTGGGAGGTTTGGATGTATTCTCCGCTACTCCTGTCAAGGGCGGTTGGAATGCTCCCGAGAATCTTGGATTTCCCATAAATACCAACAGTGATGATTTCGGTTATATCATAGACAAGGACAATAAGAACGGATATTTCGCATCAAACAGGCCGGGAGGTCAGGGAGATGACGACATCTATAAATTTCTGAAGAAAGGTGTCGAAGTTTGTGGTCTGGTGTACGATGCTAAAACCAATGATCCTATCGAAGGATCTAAAGTGGTCATGTATGAAGTGAAAGATGATAAAGGCTCTAAGATGACCAATAAGGATGGTAATTTCTGTTTCGCTGGCAGCCCTAAGAGAGTCTACAAATTTGTAGCTACCAAGGCCGGATATCTGCCTAATGAGGTAACCGTAGAGACAGATGACAAACCTGTGCATGTCAAGATACCGATGGTGAAAGAAGGTGGTATCAATCTCGAAGTGCTGGTGCTGGACAAGAAGACCAGAGAGCCACTTGATATGGCCAATGTAAGGCTCGTCAATACAGCTACCAGCAAAGAAGAAAAGCAGCAGACCAATCCCGATGGCAAAGTATACTACAGCCTGGAGCCTAATGCTACTTATCGTATAGAAGGTTCGAAAGATCTGCCTGATCCGGAAATGAAATATCTGACAGTGTCTACCACTACATCTACTGTGGGTAAAATACCTCCTGCTACGATATACGTGACTCTCGAACTGGAGAAAGTGAGAAAGGGTGTGGCGATCAAGATCGAAAATATCTACTATGATCTCGATAAGTGGTTCATACGCCCGGATGCAGCCAAAGAACTTGATAAACTGGTCAAGGTCATGCAGGACAATCCAAGCATGGAGATCGAGTTGAGTTCACACACGGACTGCCGTGCCACGATCAAGTATAATGCTACGCTCTCAGCAAAACGTGCGGAGGCCGCGGTGCAGTATATAGCATCGAGAGGTGTATCGCTCAGCAGAATGATAGCTGCGGGATATGGAGAGAGCCGTCTGGTCAATAAATGCGCCTGCGAAGGCACATTCATAGTGCCATGTACCGAAGAACAACATCAGGAGAACAGACGTACTGAGTTTAAGATCCTTAAGTTCTAACATTCAACTAATAGTAAAATACAACAAGGGGGTTTTATGAGCCCCCTTTTTATTTAGTTTGATTATTTTTGAATGAATGAATATCAGAGTCCCCCTGTTAGTGATATGCCTGCTAGCTTTATGCATCAATGTCAAAGCGAAAAATACTGACACTCGGAGTGACTCTATCGATATCCTGCATACCGACCTTCAGATCGATATCTCAAACTTCGACACGAAGGTAATGTATGGACATGCAAATATAACCTTCACTGCACGGGTCAAGAGCATAAACTACATACGGCTGGATCTTCTCAAACTAAATGTGGACTCGGTCAAGTCCGGTACTGCTCTTCTTCAATATGGCTATGACGATTCGGTCATCGCTGTGAGACTACCGGCCATGACCACAGGGAGGCCGGAGACCATTTCAATATTTTATCATGGCACACCATTGCAGATGCCCGGCGATTTTGGCGGCTTCTATTGGGATGATCTGTATGCTTTTAATATCGGTGTCAGTTTTTTGGCGGAGCCGCATAATTACGGCAAGGTCTGGTTCCCTTGTTTTGACAATTTTGTAGAGCGCAGCACTTTTCATTTTGCAGTGACCACAGATCCTAGCCGCAGAGCCCTCTGCAACGGACGGCAGGATAGTGTGACCCTGAGTGCTAATGGAAAGAAGACATGGTATTGGACCATGACTGAATCCATTCCGTCCTACCTTGCCTCGATCAGTGTGTCAGATTATGCAGTGCTGGAGGATTCATATATGGGGATCAAAGGCTCTATTCCGATATGGCTGGCAGCCAGAGCAACGGATACAGCAAACCTGACAAGATCTTTCATACATCTCAAAAAAGCACTCTCCATTTTTGAAGATCGGTTTGGCCCATATGAATTCAATCGGGTAGGATATTGTTTAGTACCATTCAGTGCAGGTGCCATGGAGCATGCTACCAATATTTCATATATGCTGGCGCTGGTGAATGGCAATACTGCAAATGAGAATGTGATGGCGCATGAACTTTCACATCATTGGTTTGGTGACCTGGTGACCTGTGACAACGAAAATGAAATGTGGCTGAACGAAGGCTGGGCTAAATATTGTGAGGGAATATTTTTTGAAGGCCTGTATGGAGAAGAGAATTACAAGACGAACATCAGGGATAATCATGAGGACGTGATCCGTATGGCACATATTGTTGACAGTTCATATAGGGCACTCTCAGGCATTCCCGCTAAGTATACCTACAGCAACTATACTATCTACGAAAAAGGGGCTGATCGTGTACATACATTGAGAGGTTACATGGGCGATTCTCTTTTCTTCAGCTGTATCAAGGAGTATTTGAAGAAGTACAGATTCAAGGATGTGAACAGCTATACATTGCGAGATTATCTGGTGTCAAGCACAGGAATGAACAGGCTCAATGACTTCTTTGCAGACTGGATCTTTGATGGAGGCTTTCCTGATTTTTCTATTGAGCATACCCGGATCACCAATGCCGGCAATAACTATGATGTGGGAATATCCATTCGTCAGCGTTCAGATCATACATCACATCTTTTTAATAATGTACCGCTCGAAATTGCCTACTTTGATTCGGTAGGAAATAAGACCGTGAGAGTGGCTAATGTAAGCGGAGATTGTACGCAGTACTTTACCACATTGCCATTTTACCCGATCTATATGGCGCTGGATTTTGATGAAAAACTAAGTGATGCGGTGACCGATCAGTGGTTTAAAATAGCCGGTACTGATCAGGAGTATGAATTCGGTGTGGCAAAGATGACTATCGATCTTGCACAGAGTTCAGACAGTTCATTGGTGCGTGTGGAGCATCATTGGGTAGCCCCCGATGCATCAAAGAACGTCATTTCCGGCCTTCATCTGTCTGATTACAGGTATTGGAATGTGGATGGCATCTGGTCTACAGATTTTAAGGCATCGGCCACGATATATTATAACGGGCCGAATCTGGTACAGGGCCATTTGGACAAAACCCTTATTACAAACAGAGAGGACAGTCTGGTGCTCATGTACAGGCCTGATGCAGAGAGCGTCTGGCAGATAGATGGAGCCGTGCTGAATACCGGAGGAAATGCAAGTGATAAGATAGGCTCATTCAGGATAAAAAATTTACAAAAAGGTCAGTATGCTCTTGCTATTTTTGATGCGCGAAGGAAAGATGAAGTTCAGACTGAATCTTCATGCACTCCATTGCCGGTGGCTATTAATGGTGGGTTTAAGGTCTATCCCAATCCGATGCATACAGATGAACTGAATATTGAGATCGATGGCAAAGAAGAATACAAAAAGTGTATCATGATAAATATGATAGGCGATGTGGTCATGGACAGACCATTGAAAGGACAGAATAAATTCATAGTTTACATGAACGGATTGACACGCGGCACGTATATGATAAGCCTGATAGACAAAGACGATAAACGGATTTCTAAAAAAATACAAAAACTAAACTAAGATGAATCAAGTAGTAGTGCTGGGCGCAGGAACCATGGGCAATGGAATAGCGCATGTGTTTGCCATGAACGGATACGCAGTAAAGATGGTAGACATCAGACAGGAGGCCCTCGATAAGGCCGTTGACACGATCAGTAAGAATCTGGACCGCATGGTAGCAAAGGGGAATATAGATGCTGCGAAAAAGGCATCTACATTGGCTAATCTTAGCACCGATACGGATATAGCTGCAGCCTGTCAGGGTGCCGATCTGGTAGTGGAAGCAGCGACAGAAAATATAGATCTCAAGCTGAAAATATTCAAGCAACTCGATGAGGTATGCAAGCCTGAAGCGATACTGGCCAGCAATACCAGCTCCATATCGATCACAAGAATAGCAGCCCAGACAGGCAGAGCAGACAAGGTGATAGGGATGCACTTTATGAATCCTGTACCCGTCATGAAACTGGTCGAAGTGATACGTGGCTATGCTACCTCAGATGCCGTGACTGCACAGATCATGGAGCTGTCGGCACGGTTGGGCAAGGTGCCTGTAGAGGTGAATGACTATCCCGGCTTCGTGGCAAACAGGATACTCATGCCGATGATCAATGAGGCCATTTATTCGCTGTATGAAGGAGTGGCGGGAGTATATGAGATAGACACGGTCATGAAGCTCGGTATGGCGCATCCGATGGGCCCGCTGCAACTGGCAGATTTCATTGGTTTGGATGTCTGTCTGGCCATCATGCGCGTATTGCAAGACGGTTTTGGCAATCCGAAATATGCACCATGCCCGCTGCTCGTGAATATGGTCACGGCTGGTTATCTAGGTGCTAAGAGCGGCGAAGGGTTCTACAAATATCTAGCAGGCTCCAAAGAACTGCAGGTATCATCGATGTTTAACAAATAAGCAGTGTGAAGATTCTGTTAAGTGTTGTAACTTAGCATGAATTAGTTGCCGGTTTTTTATATTTGTACATTTTCGATCACCTAATCTCTGTCCCATGAGGAAAACTTTGACCTTGTTTTTATTGCTGTGGGGCAGTGCTGTCTCCTTCGCTCAGCAGAATGATTTCAACTACTATAAATCCCTCGGGATGGTGCAGTATTATGAAAAAAATTTCCTTCAGGCTATTTTTAATCTGCAAAAAGCCACCACGCTCAAATCTTCGGACAAAGAAGCTGCCAGCTATCTGAAGATGTGCTATGACTCTATAGGCAGTAAAGAGCTATCTGCTAAGATGCGAATGAAGATGGAGAAGTTCAATACATCTAATGAGAACAGACCCCTCATCAGGCCTGCAATGGCTACTGATGAACCCCAAACGGGAAATTCAAATCAAAGAAGGTCCATTCAGCGACCTAAGATATCAGCATCGTCAGAACTGGCTACAGACCTCAGGCAACTGGGTGATTATTTTTTGGACAGAGAGAGCTACGACTCTGCCGCGATATGTTATGAGCATTATGCCAAATCATATCCCAACGACACGAGTGTGATCTTCTATCTCGCCACCAGTCAGTATTTCATCAAGCAATATGATAAGGCTATCAGCAATTATGAAATAGCCATACGCAAAGAACCTAAACGTGCTGACCTCTATAACTGGGTGGGTGTATGTGAACTCCTGAGCGGCAACTATCTGTCTGCAAGAGATAATTTCAAACAATGCATAAGGCTGGACAATGATTATTCGCTGGCTTATTTCAATCTCGGCAAAACGCAGTATGAACTCGAGGACTATGGAGTGGCGGCAAAGAATCTGGAGAAGGCACTCGATATGATGCCCAGTGATCCCGATCTGATGAAGATGCTCGCAGATATATATTACAATACCGGCAGATGGACTAAATCAAAAGTGATCTATGAGAGTTTGTTTCAACTGAGCAAAAAGAGTGAGAGAATAAACTACAGACTGGGAGATATCTATTTAAGATTGGGCCAATGGGAAAAGTCCGTGACCTATCTGAATAACTTTCTCGAACTGTCGCCCAATAACATCGAGGCAGAAAAGAAAATAGGTATAGCATATTACAATCTCGACAAGTTCACCTTTGCCATCGACAATTTCGAAAAGGCGGCTAAGACACTGTGGGATGATAAGGAACTCATGCTGTTTACTGCCATAGCAGCTAATAAGCTGGGAGACTATCAAAAGGCCATAGACTATGCAAACAGAGCGGTAAACCTGGACAAGAATTTCACACGATCTTATTATCAACTGGCTATCGCCTACAAAGGTTTAAAGCAAAATAAACTCGCCAAAGAAAATCTGGCTAAGGCGAAAGATATAGAGATGAATGCCGTCAGCCTGAGCCCGGATTCAAGATAATTACATTCTCTCCGGCACTTCTATTCCTAATAGCTTCATGCCTTTTCTGATCGTATCGCCTGTCACTTTTGACAGCAGGATACGCAGATTCTTTTCTCTTTCTGTTTCAGCTGTGAGTATCGGCAGTTCATTGTAGAACTTGTTGTAGACTTTTGCCAGATTGTAAACGTAATTGGCCATTTCAGCAGGGTTGTAATTATCAGCTGCATATTTGACCGTGCCTGGATATTCATATATTAGCAGCATCAGTTCTCTTTCAGAATTGTGAAGCGGAGTAGCAGTATCTAATGGCAGCGAATCATTCCCATGTTTGCGAAGGATCGATCTGGTACGAACATAAGATGACTGAACGAAAGGACCCGTATTGCCATGAAAATCTATCGACTCCTCAGGGTTGAAGATGATCTTCTGATATGGATTGACCTTGAGAATAAAATATTTCAATGCAGCGAGTCCGATGGTCCTGTACAGATGCTGAGCTTCTTCCTCTGTGAAGCCATCCGTCTTGCCGAGTTCCTTTGTTTTTTCTTCGGCTATGCGCAGTACTTCGGCTATCATATCATCTGCATCTGCGGTCTTGCCTTCACGTGATTTGAAGCGGCCTGTAGGCGACTCGACCATAGAGTAGGAGAGGTGGTGAATGCCATCAGCCCATTGCTTGCCGAGTTTCTGCAGACAGAGTTTCAATACTTTGAAATGATAATCCTGTTCATTGGCCACTACATAGATCATGCGGTCCATATGGTACTCATCATAGCGCACCTGTGCTGTGCCAAGGTCCTGAGTCATATATATAGATGTACCATCGCTGCGCAGCAGGATCTTTTCGTCGAGACCATCGGGTGTCAGGTCTATGGCCACCGCACCGTCAGCACGTTTGTAAAAAACGCCTTTAGTCAGGCCCTCATCGATGATGTCTTTGCCGAGTTTATATGTTTGTGATTCGTAGTAGTCTTTGTCAAACTTCACGCCCATCATATCATAGGTCACCTGATAGCCTTCATAGACCCATCCGTTCATTTTTTTCCATAGAGCGATGGTGTCGGTGTCACCGGCTTCCCATTTCAGCAGCAGGTCCTTTGCTTTGGCGAAGATCTCTGTCTCCTGCTCTGCTACTTCCTTTTCTTTACCTATCGTTTTAAATATATCCTGCTCTGCGGACACATTGTATTTGGCCCGCAGTTGCTCATTTACTATCTGCCCGAACAGTACATAATAATCGCCGATCAGATGGTCACCTTTGATGCCTGTAGACTGAGGTGTGGCACCATTGCCACGCTCGATATAGGCCGCCATTGACTTGCAGATGGCGATACCACGATCATTGTATATGCTTACCGTGGTCACATCGTAGCCGGTGGCTTTGAGTATCTCGGTAGTAGAGTAGCCCAGCAGCATATTGCGGACGTGGCCTATGTGCAGGGGTTTATTCGTATTAGGGCTGCAATATTCCAGCAGTACTTTCTTGCCGTTTTTCGGAAAGGCAGTAAAGGCATTCGTGTTGATCTCCTGCAGGCGCTCTATCCAGAACTGATCCGTAAAGCTGATATTCAGAAAGCCTTTTACGACATTGAATTTAGAGATGAAATTCAGTTTTTCTTTTAATGCATCGCCTATGAGCCTGCCTGTTTCTTCGGGAGATCTTTTAGAGAGTTTCACCAGTGGGAAAGTAACCACAGTGTAATCTCCTTCGAATTCTTTTTTCGTAAGATTGATGGTGACAGATGTCTCCGGCACCTCAGCAGCAAATAATGCCTGAAAAGCCTGTACGGTCGACGATTTTAATAATTGCTCGATATTCATAAGCTGCAATATTACTAAGAAAAACTCAGCGTATGGGCGCTATCCAAAATAATCCGTGCCCATCCCGTCTAAATCTATTAATTTTGCAGCCAATTTTTAAATGACATTACAGGCAAGATAAAGAATGGTAAAGAACCCAAAATACAAGGACCTCATAGAGCAGACCTTTGATTTCCCTCAGAAAGAATTTAAAGTGGAAAACAATGCACTGCTTTTTAATAATCTCCCGCTCATGGAGATCATTGAGAAGTATGGCACGCCACTGCGTATTACTTATTTACCCAAGATCAGCCAGCAGATACAGCGCGCGCGGAGGTTATTTAACTCTTCTATCGCCAATCTTGACTATAAAGGCAACTATCACTACTGCTATTGCACCAAGAGCTCGCATTTTGCTTTCGTGCTCGAAGAGGCGCTGAAGAATAAGGTGAATATCGAGACCTCATCTGCCTTTGATTTCAATATCATAAAGAAGCTGGAAGAGAAAAAGAAGATCACCAAAGACATCACGATCATCTGCAATGGCTTCAAGACGCAGCGCTATCAGGATAATATTATCGCCGCTGTCAAGAGCGGATATAAGAATGTGATCACGGTGCTTGATAATCTTGACGAGTTGGATAAATACCCGGATGCTGGTGAACCACTGAATATCGGCATGCGCATAGCGGCAGAGGAAGAACCTAAATATGAGTTTTATACTTCGCGCCTCGGGATACGCGTCAATGAAATCATTCCTTTCTATCAGCAAAAGATCAAAGACAATCCGAACTATAAGTTGAAAATGCTGCACTTCTTTATCGATACCGGTATCAAGGATGTGAACTACTATTGGACTGAGTTTCACAAAGCGCTGCGGATATATACGGACCTCAAGAAGATATGCCCAGAACTTACCACAATCAATCTCGGCGGCGGCATGCCGATCAAACAGTCGCTGGCATTTGATTTTGACTATGAGTATATGATCAATGAGATCGTGACGCAGATTAAAACCTCATGCGGAGATGAAAGCGTAGAAGAGCCGGATATCTATACGGAGTTTGGTAGCTACACAGTGGGTGAATCTGGCGCGGTGATATTCTCAGTACTAGGACAGAAACAACAAAACGACCGCGAGACCTGGTATATGCTGGACGGTTCGCTAATGAATAACCTGCCCGATATCTGGGGCCTGGCGCAGCGTTTCATCATGCTGCCTATCAACAGATGGAATGCCGAATACAAGCAAGTCAACCTCGGCGGAATAACCTGCGATGTGGGAGACTACTATAACTCAGATGCGCATATCAACCAGGTATACCTGCCTACATTCAAAGATGGAGAGAAAATGCATATCGGATTTTTCCATACCGGCGCCTATCAGGACACACTGAGTGGCTATGGCGGCATCAAGCATTGCCTGCTGCCATCTCCACCGCACCTGCTTATAGATGAGAGCAAAGGCAAATTGTCTTACAAACTTTTTGCTGAAGAGCAGACCGCCGAGAGTATGATGAATATTTTGGGATACTAGATCTCCAAATACTTTTTGACCTCATCGCAGCTTTTAAATTCTTTGTCGATCACCTTAAACTTGAATGCTACATTGCCGGTCTTGCTTTGCTGGGCCTTAAAGCTTGTCACATCTATTATAGCGAGCTTATTATCTGAGGTCACCGCCCAGAGTACATTGTCCTGAGTGGAGTTAAACTTCAAATGCTTGCACTCCCTATTGACCGAATGATAGGAGCAGACCATATTGATATTTTTCTCTACCAGACATAGTTCAGTTAGATTCAACGGTTCATTATTCTCATCTGTCACAATAGCGGTCACATCAGCATCTGCGGGATTTTGCCTCGGACAATCGCAATTATAGAAACCAAATTTATTGACAGTAAAGGTGCGATAAATCAATTGGCTTTTGTTCATATTAGCTTCATAGAGACTGTCCCTGAGCCTTTGGGTAGCCATGACCTTCTCCATTTCCTTTTTCGCTTTTTCTTCTGCCGCTTTTCTTTGGCTTAGTTTGCTTTGATATTCGGCAAATTTTTTGTCGTAGATCTTCTGTGCGGCAGGAATGTCCCTGTCATCAAGCACAGGCGTAGCAATGACTTTGAATGATCTGTCGCCCTTGCCAAAAGTGATCTCATAATCCAGACCAGTCATTTTTTTCAGCTTCACATCTTCCCAGTCCACATTGGCAGAGCTACGGTCAAAATTCTTTTCATCCTTCACCTGAAAACGGACATCCTTATACATAGCGATCTCAGGAAATTGTACCGGATCAACTATTATATGAAATTTCGATTTTGTCTTGTCTGCATGGGCAATAGTTATAGGTTTTTCTTTTTCTATAGCTTTGACAGCAGCGGTAGTTTTTTTTACATCATCTTCGAATTTGATCAGAACGGGGGATGTAGAATCTGATTCCTCCTCTGCTACAGTTGCATTTCCCAATAAATTGCTATCCTTACCACGTCGCATTTGCCGGACCTGAACAGGAACGAGATTTGCCTGATTGAGATTGACCCATTTCTTAGCAGCAGTATCGAGATAGTAGGTATTGTAGCGGTCCTCTGCGGTATTGGATACCATCTCAACTCTGATGGGGTGATCAGGTGTAACTGTGAGTGGTTTGCCATTTTGAAAGGCACTGATCTCCATCATTCCGGCAGATTCAAACACATAGGTCTGACCCGCCGAATCATAGGTCATAGGTATGCCACTCAGAAAAATATCTTTCTGGTCATGAAACTCACGGTATTTCAATATCACCTTTCCGCTTACAGGCTTGCCGTCGGCATCTCTGAATGCTGCCGCAGGAATATGGAGCTTCGATCCGCTTTTGTAATCGATCTCCGTAGCGGAATCGGCATCTACGGTGTACGAGTCTGCGGGAATGACAGCCTGCGCAAATGGTGGTGATATAAAGTCTTTCGGCTTTTCGGCCTTTTCGTCAAAGAGCACGATGAGTGCCACTGCTACCGCTACTATGATGGCCGAACCGCGAGTGAGAAATTTGCCGGAGCGGTAGAAGGGTATCTTCATACTGCGGTAGCCTTTGATCACCGTGTTGAAGTTTCGGGCTGATGCCAGCTCTCCGTCAGTCAGTGGTGCTTGATTTTTGTTGATTTTGTATTTCATTGCTATATCCTTACCCCGCAGGGTGTTTGGGTCTCTTTTTGATTTGTAAAAATGTATCGATAGATCTATTTTTTCTCCATTATTCCTTTGAGTTTGTCGAGCAGACGGTATACCTTCATCTTGACGGCAGACTCGTTGCTGTCTCTGATCTCAGCCATTTCTTTGAAAGGTCTTTTTTCAAAAAACCGCATTTCGAGCAGTTGAATTTCATCTTCATCCAGTTCCTGCATGGCCATCATGAGCAGCGCCTCTTTTTCTTCAGAATTTGGTTCATTGATCTCGCTCATCACATGCTGTATGGAAGCATCGTCGATATTGATGGTGCGCTGATTTTTGTTTTTGCGAAAACGCCGGTTGACCTCATTCAATGCGATGCGATATAGCCATGATGAGAACGGAAACCCGCGGGATTCATATTTGTCGAGTGCTATCATGGCCTGCATGAATACCTGCTGAGTGATGTCGAGTGCCTCATCTTTAGAGCTGGTACGCTGGTACACAAACCGGGCCACACTGTCGAAATATTTATTGTATAGTATGCCGAACTGTGCCCGATCAGCCTTAGCGGCCAGGACCAGCTGATCATCTGTGCTAAGCACCGCAGTCGTATCATCTATGGTTCCTTGCATGTTTCTTAGTTCTAGGGTTGTGGCTTGCATTGTATCTTTCACCATTGAGGTGCCTTTGAGATTATAATGCCGCACGCGGTGGAAAGTCACAAGAAAAACGCAGAAAATAAAATTTTTGTATAAGTAGAGTCGGAAAGACCGTAAGTCTGTAAGTCCGAAATGGGTGCAGTTTTGGAATTTGCGTAATAAAAAGCCCCGCCATTGGTGCTGGCAGGGCTTTAGAATATGGATAAAGCAATGATTATTTGCTCACTGTTATTTTTCCTTTGTAAGTCGTGATCTGGTCGATACTGTTCACGCGGATAGAGTAAACTCCGGCTGTGAATGATCTGGTATCGATGGTAGAAGTAGCACTATTCAAAGTACCGGTGTACACCAGGCGGCCCTCCATATCAAACAGTTGGATCTGGCTTCCTACTTCATCAGCTTCGATAGCTATATTGATGCGGTCTGTAGTAGGATTAGGGTATGCATTCACGCCTCTTACCTCGCCGGATACCGAAGTGATACCGGTATTGATAGAAGCATCGAAGTGGACAGCATCTATCCATAGTTTAGCTCCGAAAATAGCTGCACCTGTGTCTGTCGATGACACAAAAGCCAATACCAATGTATCCGGTATAGTGACACCGGAATAGTAAGGTACTAAGTTTATATTAAGAGAAAGCCACTGAGAAGCGGTAGATGGTATCTTGCCACCCAGATAACCACCGAAAATACTTGTTCCCGCATGTTTCAGAGTGAAAAGTACCAATCCTGAGTCAGCAGCTATGGCTGGGGTATATTTTACCGAAAAATAAAGGCTATCAGGTTTTTTAGTATAAGGTATACCGGAGAAAACATATTGATTTTGAGTATTGACAGAGAGGGTGCCGAGGCAAGCTGCAGAAGGAACCACATTGCCACCTGCAAAAGGAGGAAGTGTATCAGTGATCAGGAGCAGTGAGCTGTGACCCTGAACGTAGGTATTGGTGTCGCGTACTGCCAAATACGGGAAAGTAACGCCAAAGCCTACAATATTGCCGAGTGTACCCCAATAGTCAGGGACTGCGGGATTGGTCCATGCTTCAAATCCGCCGTTAGGGACCTGCTGAGCGAATGAGCCGATCGAAATAACGATAGCCGTGATAAGTGTAAATACTTTTTTCATATAAATCTTTGTTTGTTTAATTGTAAAATCTACGTCACAAAAATAAGGGATGAACAATGATAATGGTAATCATTCCGAAATGATTTGGGCCCGTATGCGTATTATGACATTACTATGACAATTTATATGTCAGGGAGTGATCAGCTTAAAAGATAAAAGTATGCGCTCTATGTCTTTTCCGTATTTGAGTTTGCGGTCCTCGCCACGCGTCCAGATACAATCCTGATAGAATTTGTCTTTTGTCTCAAGCGTGAGGATGCTGTAGTAGATCATTTCGCCCTGCATCTTGCCGGCTATCTCTGTGTGGATGCCTTTGGCGCCTCCTATCACGACCGGTATCGAGTCATTCACCATCGGCTTTTCTAGTATCTTTTTGATCACGGCTATCTGCTCGTTGTAATAAGTCTGAAAGTCTTTGTCTTTTTTGTCAGAAAAGACTACCACATACATATTCCTGAAGCGATTGCTATATTGAAAATCAGCATTAGCCTTGAGGTTGTCGGCCTTAGACAGATAGTCCGGCACCGTCATCGTAAATTCATTCTTTACGTTTATGGTTTCGTCTTTGTAAGAATATTTACAACTGAATAAAGATAATCCGAAGAGGGCGATAAGGCTGAGACGGATGAAGTGTTTCATGCTATATTATTGGGCTGCAAACTTATTATTTTAGAGATTGAAAAGCGTAGGATTTTTTGAAATAATGCATCCTCTGCTCTTTGCTTCGCTATTTTTCGCTATCGGCCAGTTGTTTGCGCAGTGTTTTGGCGCGCAGGTCAGGACCATTGGGGCTCCATCCCGGTGGCATGAAGATATGTTTGATCTTGTCAGAGAAACTGCTTGCCTTGCTTACATCGCTGGCCAGATCGGCATACTCATGAAAGGCGATCTTGAACAGATTATAAGTTTGTATGTTTTTGGTGATGCCGTAAACTGGTTTCTCATTATCCCTTTCTTCGGCGAATGTGCCAAAGAGCCTGTCCCAGATGATCAGGATGCCACCATGATTCCTGTCCAGATAGCGGATATTGGTAGC
>CAIXBT010000308.1 GCA_903917755.1 uncultured Bacteroidota bacterium | reverse complement strand
TCAAAAAAGAGATCGAGGCGATCAGCGAATTCGGCATCAAATTTATCTCGCTGACCATGGACAAACACGAGCCGCTCTCCCACCCTATCACCATAGACAAAGACAAACTGACATTCGACAACAAAGTGATACTGCTGGTGGATGATGTAGCCAACACCGGCAAGACCATGTACTACGCCCTCAAACCGATCATGGATTTTTCGCCAAAGAAAGTACAGGTGGCGGTGCTCGTGGACAGACAGCATAAGATGTTTCCCATATCGACCGACTTCGTAGGTTTATCGCTGTCGACCACCATGCAGGAACACATACGCGTGGAGATGAACAAAGCCGGCAAAGCCGAAGCATATCTGGTATAAATAAAACTTACTTGTGGATGGAAACACTACCACTTCATACATTTCCTTTAAGCAGCTCGCTCTTTCGGATTTGTAATCCGAAAGTATTATTTATCAGGATTTATAATCCTCATTAAAAATACTCAACAGAATAGTTCGGGATTACAAATCCCGAACAGCAGAGTATAGTTGAAATTTTTAAGGGGCTGTTAATCCCCCTTTACCAAAGGGGGCAGGGGGATTTGCCCTGTCAGATCATCTATCGACTCTCTGATAGGATTGAATCTGAGATCGGCCTGCTCATAAAATGGCAAACGCTCCTGCAGTTTCGTATCGATGAACTGCCTCAGGCCCGCATCATCCAATCCCTTCAGCAGCGGGCGGTGCGAGAGATTGGTCGTCTTGAGACGGCTGAAGATGGCAGCAGCATCCAGCTCTATATAGACCACTTTGCCCTTTGCTTTCATCCATGCCATATTATCAAAAAAACATGGCGTGCCGCCGCCTGTAGCGATCACTCTGTCAGACAGATCGAGCTGCCGAAGTGTGGCAGACTCTGCATCTCTGAAATAGGGCTCACCCTTTTCAGCTATCATATCGCGGATATACATGCCCTCTGCATGTTCCACAGCCGCATCGAGATCGACGAACTCACAGCCCAATCTGGCGGCCAGTTTCCTGCCGATAGTGGTCTTTCCCGAACCCATAAAACCCACTAGAAATAAAGTCATAACAAGCCCTCCCTAACCCTCCCAAAGGGGAGGGAATAAATACAATTTTTAAAAACCATTCGTCTAGCCATCAATACATTTTTTGATGCTATCATTTACCTTTCATTAACTCTCCTCCCCTTTGGGGAGGCCGGGAGGGGCTACACCCTCACCCGCGGATCCACCACCGCGTAGAGCATGTCTGTAGCGATATTCATGAGCACAAAAACCACCGCCACAAACAGCGACAGCCCTATCACCACCGGAAAATCAAAATTCTTGATAGCACTGATGGTCTGCGAGCCGAGACCGTTATAGTTAAACACCTCTTCAATGAAATAAGCCCCTGTGAACAGCGCCGCCAGCCAGCCGGAGATCGATGTGATGACGGGGTTCAGCGCATTGCGAAGCGTGTGTTTGAATATGACGGTATAATAGCTCAAACCCTTAGCCCGTGCGGTGCGCACATAGTCCATCGAGAGCACATCGAGCATACTGCTGCGCGTGAGCTGGGTGATGATGGCCACCGGGCGGATACCGAGCGCCACGACAGGCAGGATGAGATTGCGCCAGACATACATCACGTGCCCACTGTCATCTACCCAGAGCAGCGGCCCCTGCGGACTCAGCCCCGTGTAGGGCCCGAGGTAATAACCAAACACCATCGCGATGATAAAAGCCGCAAAAAACGAAGGCTGCGAGATGCCGACATTAGAGATAAACAGGATCGTATTGTCCCAGAAACTGTATTGCTTCAATGCCGCAAAAACACCGAGCACGATGCCGATCACCGAGGCGAAAACAATGGCAAACAAGGCAAGCACAGCTGTAGGCGGAAAATTCTCTGCAAGTATCTCACTCACTTTCCTTCGCGACTGAAACGAGCGCCCCAGATAGGGTTGCTTGAGCACGAGGGTCCTCTTTCCTATCGAAAATATTTTGACAAAACTATTCTGCGAAGGTGATATCCATGTGGGCTGGCTGTCATCGCTGAGTTGATGCACCGACACCGGTGATATATCGTTGAAGTAATAGATGAGTCTGCTGTACCATGGCAGATTAAGGCGCAGCTCACGCTCTATGGCTTTGACAGAGGCTGCATCAGTGCGTTGACCGAGCGTCATGCGGGCAGAGTTGACAGGCAGTACATTAAAGAGCAGAAAAACAAAGATGACAACGCCGATGATGACAAGTATCCCGCTCAGCAGGCGCTTTAATATGAATTTCAGCAGTAGCAATACGTCGTCCTCTCGTTGATATTATTTCTTAGAAAAATACTCGCTGTTCAAGTCCGCAAATGTCGGCAAATGCCTGTAGTGCCATTTGTTTATCACCATGCCATTTCTCAATAGCATCAATCCCGGGTTTGACCTCATCATGGTCTTGAGCGGTGTCTCATCTGCCGAGAAGAAGGGGTATGCCGTTTGATTCTTGTGGCGGAAAGCCTCTGCTTCATCATTGGTCACCACAAAGAACTTGATATGTGCCTTGTCGCATTCCTGCGCCAGCGGGTTCAGCTTTTCTGTGAATGCAGCTACATGCGTAATGTCCAGATGCGGGGCCACGACCATCAGCGCATAGTTCGGATCATGCAGGATGCTGTCTGTGATCTCGTCTTTGTCCTGATTGTAGATATGCAGGTTTGTAATGCGTGCCGGGATACCCTCGTCTATGATACTGTCTCTGCGCACCACAAAGTCCCACTCGTCAGAATGCTTGACCACGACACAGTTCGCATCGCAGACCTCAGACATTTTAAACTCCTGGGTCACTCCTGTCTTTTTGTTTTTATAGACGAAGATCATATCCTTTTTCTCAGGTTTGATCACGGTGCTATTCAGGTTGATATCGCTGCCTATGGCATATGGGCGAAAATCAAGCACAGGCTCATTCCAAACGAAATTGTACAGACAGAAAAAGAAGGAAATAACAAGCATGGCATAGGTCAGTACATTTCTCCACAACACATCTACTGCGGGTTTGATGTTTTTATAACGAAGCGTGAGTATCAGCACCATGAATGAAAGCAATACATCTTTGTAGAAAGTCTGCCAGGGTTTCAGCTTCATAAAATCTCCGAAGCAGCCGCAGTCGGTCACTTTCATCTTTGTGATCTCGAATCCATGAGCGAACATGACCACGCCATATTTGGTCATGATGAGTGTGACGAATACGATAAAGAATCCCGAGACGAGCATCCAGAATCTCAGGGCGCCGTTCTCGATGATGGCACCTGCACAGATCAGCAGCAGCGACAGTATAGAGACCCCATAGAAGGTATGCGTAGGCTCATATCCCGACAGAAAAGTAAAGCCGGTGAGAAACATAAAGAATACATTCAGCAGCAGCAGCAGTGAGGTGGTGATCTTGGGCTTGAAGCCGATCAGTATGGCTACGGCGAGTGTGAGCTCCATGACCAGCATGGCTACCGTGAGCGGCGTAGACAGCGGATTGAAAAACTCAAGGTGCATGGCTTCAAAATACTCATGCATCTTGATGCTCGTGCCCATCGGGTCCACGGCCTTGACAAATCCGGAGAACATGAACAGCGTGCCGATGAAGTTCTGCATGAAAGACAGGATCACCTTCCGGTAATCCTGAAAAAGATAACGCAGGATGGTCAGCACCAGTGATATCGATCCGATGATGAAAAACAATTTGTAAATGGTCATGAGTACTATTTTTTATTTGAAATGTTCTTTAATATTCGCTTCTCAACAGGCCGTATATGGCTAGATCGATGAAACCTCCGTTCACATATTCCGCCTCTCTGATCACGCCCTCCTGCCGAAACCCCAGCCGCTCGGGAATGGCCCTGCTCTTGACATTGTGCACTCCTGCGCGGATCTCTATCCTGTTTAGCTCCAGCTCTGCATATCCGTATTCGATCAGTGCCCGTACACTATCCGTCATGATGCCCCGCCCTACATTATCCTCATCCAGCCAGTATCCTATGTAGGCTTTATGATTGAGGTAGTCTATATTATGCAGGCTGATCATACCTACTATCAGTTCATCTTTGAATACGCCCAGATGCAGGTCGGTCTTCATCTCCCAGTCTTCGATGTTCGCTTCGATATTCGCCATCGAGTCCCTCACGGTCTCCACTTTGTCTATCCATTTCATCCAGGGCCGCAGATGTTCTTCATTTTTTTTGATGAGCCAAAAAGTTTCCTTCGCGTGACGCTCGTCGCGCAATCTCAATTGCACATCCTCATTTACCCGCAGCTCAAACATAGCTTTTCATTTTCCTTCGCTCATCTGTATGAGCGCAAAGATGGCATAATTCACAATATCCATATATCCGGCATCTATCCCTTCGCTGATGATGGTTTTGCCCTTATTGTCTTCTATCTGTTTGATGCGAAGCAGTTTCATCAGTATCAGATCGGTGAAACTACTCACTCTCATGTCACGCCATGCCTCGCCGTAATCATGGTTTTTGGCCAGCATCAGGGTTTTGATCCCTGCTATCTCCGCATCATAGAGGTCCAGTGCTTCCTTTTCGTTCAGCTCCAGTCTCGGGTCATCACCGAGTTTGATCTGGATCAATCCCATCACGGCATAATTGATGATGCCGATAAACTCCGGTTCGATGCCTTCATCTACCTTGCGCACTTCAGACTCTTCGAGTGTTTTGATCCTTTGAGCTTTGATAAAAAGCTGATCGGTGAGAGACTTGGGGCGCAGCACCCGCCATGATGTGCCATAGTCTTTGGTCTTTTTGGCAAACACATCTCTGCACAGAGATACTTGCTGATCATATTGCTGGGAGGTATGGATGCTCAATGGTGGGATATTTGAATCCGAAAATACTCAAAGACAAAAAAAAATAAAGACTTTTGACAATTATTAATGTTTATATCTTGTCTTACAAATAAATATCGCCCGGCGAGGCAGCAAAAGAATTTCTCTCATGACCATAAATTGCAAAGGCAACCTGATCGATCTCTCCGCACCACTGGTGATAGGCATACTCAATCTCACGCCCGATTCATTTCATGATGGAGGGAAATATCGCGACAGAGATGTGATAATTCGGCATACAGAGCAGATGCTCTCTGAGGGTGCCGACATCATCGACATAGGCGGCATGTCATCGCGGCCCGGCAGCAAGGTGATAGATGTGGAGGAAGAACTGGACCATGTCATCGCTCCGATCATGGATATCCACAGGCTGTTTCCCCATGCGGTGCTATCTATAGATACGATCCATGCACGGGTAGCGGAGGTAGCAGTGGCGAGTGGCGTGAGCATAGTCAACGATATTTCTGCTGGCACTATGGATGAGGCTATGATCAATACGGTGGCCCGCCTCAGGGTGCCATACATCATCATGCACATGCAGGGCAGGCCCGAGAACATGCAGGAATCGCCCTCCTATCACCATGTGGTGAGAGAAGTGATGGGCCATCTGCAGTCGCGCGTCAGGACATGCAGGCTGGCTGGTATCAAAGACATCATCATCGATCCGGGTTTTGGTTTCGGCAAAAGCAATGAACATAATTTCCAATTATTAAAAGACCTGTCGCTGTTTAAAATGCTCGACTGTCCGATACTGGCTGGTTTGTCCAGAAAATCAATGATCACAAAAACACTGGGCATCAAAAATGCAGATGCGCTGAATGGAAGCACCGTTCTCCATACCATCGCCCTGCTCAATGGCGCAAATATCCTTCGCGTGCATGATGTAAAGGAAGCTAAAGAGGCGGTGATACTGGTAAATGAAATGAGGAAATCCGGGAATCTGTTATAGCATGGATCTCTATTAAATGTATTTATATAAATGCCAATACCGGG
>CAIXBT010000307.1 GCA_903917755.1 uncultured Bacteroidota bacterium | reverse complement strand
TATTGCTTCCGAAACGAAAAGCAGTGCAGCTCTAAAATCTTTGCCACCATTTCTTAGCAGGAGCGGGTGGAGTGTTTCCTGCAGGACTGATCTGCGGCCCGGTTTCCGGTTTGATCAGTTTTTCGCGCTCGCTCATATACCAGGGATCAGCGATCTTGACAGCATTGATCAGCATCTCCACTATCTCGCGTGGTGGCCCCTGAGAGTCCTCGCCATAATTGCATTTAAAGCCTGCCTCTTCGCCATCAGGCCCGCTGAATACGATCATCATTTTACATGGCCTGCCGATCATAGGTGTCTGGTCAAATACACCTGAGAACTGAAACAGTTCCTCGCTTACGGTCATCATAAATGCCTGATAGTGCTCCAGGTCACTATGTCCCTTGAGGAGCTCAAATTCCTTGTCAGGATTACCGTTGCCGCGACGGCAGATGGTACCGTCTTTCATCAGTACAATGAAAAGCGCATTCTTTTCGCCCACATCTAATGATATCAGGCAATTGTCCAATTTGTCTTTGTAGCTCACGTTGCTAGATTTGAAAATGAAAATACACGGAAATCTGTAAATCCCTAATGCAGGATATCCGTAAATTATATCGTTGGTTGTTTTTTCACTGCCCGCCAGATATAATACACCGGGATGCCCAGCAGAACTATGATGAGGCCGGGAATGGAGTTCTCAGATTTGTTGATCAAAAGATTGAGACAAAACAGTGTGGCGAAAACAATATAGATGATCGGAATGACAGGATAACCGAATGCCTTGTATGGACGCTCTGCATCCGGGCGATCACGGCGCAGAATAAAAATACCGGCAATGGTCAGGATGTAAAAAAGCATGACGGCAAACATGACATAATCCAGCAGATCGCCGTAGCGTCCGGAGAGACACAGCAATGAAGCCCACACAAACTGCACCCAGAGGGCAAATCCCGGTACTCCCTGCTTATTGTCATGCTGCATACGGTCGAAGAATAAGCCATCCTTTGCCATGGCCTGATAAACTCGCACACTTGAGAGCACGATACCGTTATTGCAGCTGAAAGTAGATACCATGATGAGTATGGCCATGATGACCGTGGCTATGCCTCCGAATATCATCGTGGCTGCAGCGGTACCCACGCGATCATTGGCCGCAAACTGAATACCCTGTGTCATAGTGCTGGTGCCATTCTGGTCGCCTATCAGCGGCAGGAGGCTCAGATAGGCCATATTGGCCAGCAGATAGAGTATGGTCACTATCATCGTACCGATAAATAAACTCAATGGGATATTGCGTTTGGGATTATCGATATCTCCGGATATGAAAGTCACATTATTCCAAGCATCTGATGAAAACAGGGAACCGACAAGGGCTGTGCCCAATGCGGTCATGAGAGTGAACTTAGAAAGTACTTGCCAGTTCCACTGACCGGTCACCTTGTCTTTGATCAGAGCAGCCTGACGCCAGGGGTCTGCAAAATTCTGGGCCCACACATCTGCATTTCTGAAAAAGATCAAACCCAGAACGATGATGCCAAAGAGTGCAATGATCTTGGCCGAAGAAAAAATACGCACGATCATTTTTCCGTAATGAATACCGCGACTATTGATGATGGTAAGTACAAGTATGGAGAACATACCCAGTATCTGTGCGGCCGAGACCTTGAGCCAGCCCAGATCTAATAGAATGTGCTTCTCACTGAATGGCGGATACAGCACAGCGGAAAATTTAGCGAATGCTACTGCCACAGCGGCGATGGTGCCAGATTGAACCACGAGAAAAAGTGTCCATCCATATACGAAACCAACCAGTGGATTATAGGCTTCTTTCAGATAGACATACTGACCGCCTGCATGCGGGAACATACCAGCCAGCTCACCATAACTCAGCGCTGCAAACACTGTGATAATGCCAGATATGACCCACAGCATCAGCAGCCATCCGGAGCCGCCTACTGTCCGTGCCATATCTGCACTGACTATAAAGATACCTGAACCGATCATCGAACCTGATACGATCAATATAGCATCGGTGAGTGTGAGCTTTCTTTTTTGTTCCATTTTTTAAATATAGGAAAAGATATGTGCTGTGCTGCTAATTTCCCTTTACACTCTTTAACAGTAGGAATCTGACATTGGCACGCCTTTGGAATTATACCTCACATCTCATTTAGTTAACCAAAAAATATAAGGAGAAACAGTTTATGAAAAAGTTAATGTTGATTGTCGGAGTACTTATGATAGCTGGTGGTATTTCAGCACATGGATATAGAGGATACGACCGCGATGACCGCGGGTTTCGTGAGAGAGTGGTAGTAGAACGTCCTTATTATGATTCATATGTAGTGGTCAGATCTGCTCCCATTTACTATGGTGAATACAGGCACTGTGATAGAGATCGCTATTATGACCACGACAGAGGATACCGTGGAGGGTATGACAGAGACAGAAGAGGCAGGTAAGAAGTTTTGCCATTTTAGTTTAAAGGTTTAGAAAGAAGGCCCTGCGCAAGCGGGGCTTTTTTCTACCATCAGGTTTACACTTTTTTGTCAACAGGTCTTTAAACGCTTTAAGCTATCTTTGGTCATAGAACAATAGATTTTTATAACAGGATCAAACCATCTGAAATTAAATTATCAAATATGAGAGCATTAATGATTTTGATAGCTATGGTTTGCATATCGTTTTATACGATGGCAAACTGCGAGAACTCGACGCTGGTGATACATACGAATAGCGGCCTGCCTGTCAAGGTATATGTGGACGGCATGACCGGTCGCAATGCTCCGACACAGGCAGTGACGGTGAATGGTATAACACCGGGCAGGCACCAGCTCAAAGTGGTAGCCGTATATACGGACGACTATGGCTATACTAAGCGTCGTACCATATTTACCGGATCTATCAATGTGAACCCGTCGAGATATATGGATGCATGGGTAGAGGAGGGCAAAGGAGTATCGATACACGAGACCAAAGAGCCCTGCGATGGGGAATATCAGAAAAGGAATGAGCCGAATGTCAATTATGACAGCGAAGGCGATCAGTATCCGCAGAGTAATGTCCGGCCGAATAATAACAGTCAACCTTCATCTGTGCAAGGGGGCAACGACTACCGACCAGCGGCGGGCAATCTGCCTGCACACATCAGCGATGATGATTTTGAACAGATGAAGAATACAATAGCAAACACTCAATACGAAACTAAAAAAATGGATACGCTGAAAGTGCTGATAGGCAGCAATCTCTTTGCTACATCGCAGGTGAGTGTGCTGATGAATCTGTTTGCCTTCGAGAGCAATAAGCTGGATGTGGCCAAAATATTATATAGCAGTACAGTGGATAAAAAGAATTACTCACGACTGGCATCCAATTTTAATTTTGATGCACGCAAAGAGGACTTCAGAAAGTTCATGGCCGGGAAATAAGGTCCGTACTCAATAAGGCATGAATCCGGCCTCTCGCAGAGTTGGTGTACTGGTACTGATCAGGCTACCATTTCTATATACAGTTACATTACCCTGCCAGGGAGCATA
Source organism: uncultured Bacteroidota bacterium (assembly GCA_903917755.1). Taxonomy (GTDB): domain Bacteria; phylum Bacteroidota; class Bacteroidia; order Chitinophagales; family LD1; genus UBA1941. Next base: position 5,034 of record CAIXBT010000307.1, on the reverse strand, counting down.
TTGCACATTATTGGTTGAATTATAAAAGGTGTCGAGGTTCAGATATTGTGTCACATCAGCACCGACCACCGTACATTCTACTAACAGAGACAGAAGCTGGCACATACGAGCACCGTTAAATGAATGCGGACCTGCATAGACTCTGGTAGCTGCACAACTATGAAAGATGATGGTAGATACTGTGTGATAAAGTCTGGAAAAAGTCCCGACATTTAATTGGCTCAGTCCCGGCGAACCAAGAAGTATCCCTGCGGGCCCTCCATGAGCCAGAATGTTGAGCGTATTGCCGGTGCCATTGCCACGTCCGAGTCCTGTGATCTCAGCCGCCAGATCGTTCAATGCCGTTTCAAGATCCATGTGTGACTGTATGGCCTTATAAAAATCACTGCGAGGCGGAGTGGCCACTATAACTCTTGTATCATGAAGTAAAATATTAGCCATTGACTTTTTTTGTAAATATAATGATCCTGTTCTGAGGTGAAAATGATTATTCTCAATATGTCAGACGACATCAGAATTTAATTTTTAGTCCGAATTCTTTTTTCATTGTCAATAAGGCTTCCGCATTCCCTTTTGCATCATCCACCGGGTTGTGAGTATGTTTGGTTTTTCTCAGATGCTTGAAGGTTTTGAAGGTGTCTTTCTCGATACCTTTATACAGACTTCCGAGGTTCTGCGAACTGAATCCAAATGGATTCTCACCGATGAAATGATGAAAGTACCAGCAGATGAACATCCAGTCAAAGCCGTTATTGTCACTAATAAAAACAGGTCTGTCAGTACAAGTATCTTTTATCCAATTTTTAAATTCAGACATCACTTTTTGCGGCTCGTCGAAAGTCAATGTTTCCTCTCTCGAATGTCCTGATACTGCCAAAGCCTCCTGAATAAACTGTTCGGAGATTGGTTTGAGCTTGCCATAAAAAGTTTTGTCCAGATGGTCATCGACCAGCACTGCACCAAAAGATATCATCGAATAGTCTCCCGGTATCGGACCGTCACTTTCTATATCTACCATTACGTATGCCATACATGTGTTTGGATTTTGTGAATCAACTGAGCCATGCTATCAGCTCATTTCTGAGTGCTGTATTGGTATCAGGGCATGGGAGCGATTCGAGTGTTGTTTTTAATTTTTGTTTAGCGGCTTTGGGTTTATCGATACTTTGAATGAACAGCTTCAAATGCTTCCATATGTTTTCGATGAAATCATTTTCGGGCTGATGTTCCTTAAAGAATCTCTGATTATTCCGAATGGTATAATGCAACAGTTCCGTGTTGCCGAGTTCGTAATGTGCTATGAATTCAAAGATACGTACATCTTCGATACGATGCTGTTTGTCTTTGCTGCGACCCACCAGTGCGTATACTTCCTGCACTTCATCGAGCACTTCAGAGTACATCTTGTTCTTCAGATATATGAGGCAGATATTGTTGACCAGCGTCCTCTTCTGAACGAACGTGAGCAGTGCATCAAATTCTTTCAACCCTTTTTTCAGCTCAGGTATGATCGATAGGCTCTCCTGATATTGTTCGCTATTGATATAATTGAGCAGCCTGCAGAATGTGAGTAGATAGAACACATCTTTGGCTACTTCCTTCTCAGTGGTTTCTACTTTTTCCAGTTTCCCGATCAGTGTTGTGATCCCCTCATAGGTGCCTGTACGGGAGGTGAAAACCATAAAATTGCCTAATAGTTTCACATATCTATCTGTCATTTCTTTTAAGCGCCAGGGACTTTTTTCCCATTGTGCTATCAGTTGGCTGGTGAGGTCCAGTGCCTCTTTGTGTTGCAGATTATGATCCAGTATCACACATTTGGCACGGATGATCGTATTGATACAATCAAAAGTGAGATCGGGTTTAAGGTATAGTATGCCCAATCGATCATATATCTGAGTGATCTCCTCTTTCCTGTCGTTCATCTGATGCAGGATATAGATGCTGTATATCCGCTCGTACAGATACACTGCTTCGCGCTCATCTTCCAGTTGCGAGAGTGCTTTTATTTCCTGTATTCGCAGATCATTTTGAAAGTTCTCTCTGTTGATGTTGTATTCACTCCTGTCTATGACCCTGCGAATATTCAGCAGTTTCACCTTCTGTTCGGTCAGCTCTCTCTCTTCAGCTATTTCCCATGCCTTGACACATATCTTCGCGCAGTGATCCACTAGCCCTTTCTCTATCAGAAAATTCATCTCCAGTATCATATCCGCTAGACGGCCTTCTGCTTTTTTTTCTGCGGAATAGGACCGCATAGCCTTCAGTAGCAAATGTGTGAGATGCTTTTTGTCATCAGAAATATATTTGCCGAGTTTCTTTCGTTTCAGTTTTTTCAGAAACTCATCTTCATTGTATGGCTGATCATCAGGGAGGTCATTGTATTCATCAAAGAGCTTTTCGTAATTGGTCTTCTGGGCCTCTGTCTGACGCGCTGCGAATAACTTAAAATACCTTTTCTCTCCGGCTGTAAGAGATTTGATGAGTTGAAAAAGATTATCATTTACGGTCATCCGTTGATATTTCTGCTAAATATACATACAGTCGTCACTTTTTTGCTATCAGTTTTTCCACCGTTTATGAAACTTTTGATATCCTGAAATACTTACTGCCATTGATACAGGAGTATCTGATGTATTTTACATTAACCTCATCTTTCCTAAAATACCTGTCATTCTGGTTTGTCGACTGTCATAAATGCTCGTATCCTTGTTATGTAATTCTACTTTACCTAAACCAATAATAAGTATGAAAAAGTACCACACCTACAGTACCCTGACCATGACTCTGATCATAATGCTTCTCAGCATTGCATCGTATGCACAGCAAGCCATTGCGCAGCCCTATTACAATGAAGGCAAGATCAGGTTCTATAACAAAACCAGCCTTGTGGCAGCCAGCCCCTGCTATACACTCGACATATCTGCCGACATAAATGCTAACTGGGGTACTACCTCGGGTATCAATGATGTGATCATCTATCAGGGCAAATTATTTGTCTCAATCGACAACGGTAATGGAGGGGGTGGTGTCTTAGTGTACAACTACGCCAGCGTATATCCTACCAAAACAGCAGGTCCGATATCGGTCATCAATCCCCAGAATGTGACTGGGCTGCCGGTAGCAGGTATCGCGATACAACCAAGCACAGGCAATCTTTTTGTCGGCACATTTTTCACCGGTGCTTCAGATGCGGGTATTTATACCTATACTGCCTCTTCGGGTTATGCTAATTCATCTGCCACTCAGTTTGCTTCTTATTATAATGATGCCAGCGTGGATCAATATATAGCCAATCTGACTTTCGATGCAGCAGGCAATCTTTGGTTCACTGAATTCGATGGCACTAATTATGGCACGGCTACAGCGTATACACATCATTTTTTGATCTGCTATAAAGCAGCTAACAAAAGCAATTACTATAAAATAATCAATCCTGCCACTCAGGTGTATTCTTCCACATCGCTGGCTGGTGGTGCCGGACCGAGTGTCTATCTGCTCAGCCAGCCGGAGGGCCTCACTTTCGATGCTTCAGGAAATCTCTGGCTGGGAAATAACAATGACAACTATGCCTGCAATACTGCCGGTGATGGTACACTGGTGAAGATATCATCGAGTTGGATCTCCGGGACACTATTCAGTCAGGCCTATGCCAGTTCGAATACGGTACCTACGGCCAGTGCGACCGTAGAATATATCCCGGGTGGAAAATTAGGCGGGCTGCTCATAGATGGCAGTAACCTCTATGTGAATGATCAGGGGCAAAATCAAGGTGCTAGCTACACGAGCAATGGAACGGTATGGAAATGGAATGTGACCACTGCTTTCAATAGCACAAATTTCGCAGCAAGCGGTATTCATACCACTTATCCCGGAAACGGATTGATGGCTCTTGATAACTCTCAGTTTTCTATGGCTACTGATTGCTATCCTTCCACTTCTTCTCAAAAAAACATAGTGACGTTTACTATCCCAAATCAGATCGGCAGTTCGACGATCAATACGACCAACGCTACGGTATCTGTGTTGATGCCGTCTACCGCTAATCTCGCTTCATTGACACCTGCTGTCACAGTCAGCACAGCAGCCACCATCAACCCCCTCTCGGGAGTAGCGGAAAACTTCTCTGTGCCCAAGACCTATGTCGTGAAAGCACAGGACGGCAGCACCCTGTCATGGACAGTGACAGTGACTCTGCAGGCTCAGACAGGAGGTAGTCTGGCCCAGAACAGAGCTGCTACATTAGGCAAAGGGATCAATCTGGCCATCTGGCTCGAATCGTCTTATTGGTTTTTCAATACCACTACATTCCCAGATGTGAGCAGGTATACAGAGAGCGATATCAAGGGGCTGCATGATCTTTGCTTTAATACTATCCGTCTCCCGGTTTTCTTCGAACCATTCGCCAGTCTGACTGCTCCTTATGCATTTGATATGAGCAATCAGAATGTGGTAAGAGGCTTGGCTTATGTGGATTCGGTGATCGCATGGACCGGCAAGTACAATATGGACCTGATCATAGACAATCACGTGGCTGATGATGTCAGTACTAATAATCTACAGGCTAACTATCAGATCACGGATGCCAACTATGCTTCCCGTGCATCATTGATCGCTTCGGTATGGAGACAGGCTGCACAGCGCTATGGATACGCTGACCCTAACAGAGTGTTTTTTGAATTGCGTAATGAGCCTAACAGTGTCAGTGATGTAAACCTCAGAACGGTTTACCAGACGGTCATCGATACAGTCAGGAAGTATGATCACACACATACTCTGATAGTGGGATGCACCGGATACTATGACCCGCTGGCCTTATCCGGTTCTACGCCATATACTGACTCCAATCTGATCTATACTTTTCATATTTATGATGGAAATACATACCCGGGCTTCTGTTTTCAGGGACAGGGAGGTATAGCTGCCACAGATACTCTAGCCGGTTCGCACGTATCATTTGCCCTGCATGGTGCACAGGCTGCCGACATCACCTCTGAAGTACAGTATGTACACAACTGGTCTGTAAGCCAGCAT
>CAIXBT010000306.1 GCA_903917755.1 uncultured Bacteroidota bacterium | reverse complement strand
TGTTCCATTCGGTTCTGAAAGTATCTGTAAAGAAATGGAATGTACAGCCACTGTCAGAGACCAGCGTATAGTTGCCCGGAGATACATCATAAAAATAAGCTCCGTTGCCGCCGCCGCGAGGTTGCTCCACGGCAGTATCATTGGCACTGTTTATCAGATAAAAAGTTTCGGGATAATCATCTTTCGGAAAAGCCGCTATCATGTTCCATGTCTTCGTACATGATGAATCCATATGCTCTGATGCACACTGAAATGCCAGATAGGGCAGGCCCTGAGATACCGAGGCTCTGGCCTGACAGCCACCGCTGATGTATCCGGTCACCATAGTGATCCCACCTGTTGGCAGCCGGTTGAAAGTCCCTTTGTGGCTGTACATCCAGACGTTGTTGACCAGTATCCCTACCGAGTCGATAGAGGCAGTGGGCACCTGACTGCCGTTTGAATAGGCGAAGCTCACCACCAGACTATTGCAGGAGGTCATGGTGATCGTCGGGGTTGCCTCGGGTATGCTGCTGACTGTATCAATGCGAATGTTGCCGCAGCGGTCTTCCATTTTTATATAATAAAATGAATTGGCCGATATGCCGCTCGCTATGACATGTGTATAACCAAAACCATAAGGCGGATATGCCGTGTCTGTGCGCGAGGGGACACAATTCAGACAGGTGAATGTAAATGGCGCGAATGTATAGTTGCCATCGATCTTGGTCAGTATGATCTGACTGTCGAAAGGACAGGTGACTGAATAGAAAGGCGTGGCGGGCGATGCCTGATTAGTGAAGACCTCGACACCGCATGAATCATAAATTATAAACTGGTATGCGAATGAATTTCCGGCAGGCAGCAGGTTGTTGAATATGCCGGTAGTATTGGAGGTCAGTAGCACATTGTTGAAGCCATGCACATTATAGGTATAGGGAGGCACACCACCCGAGGCCACTATGGTAGCGGTACCCGAATCATAATTGATGCAGACCAGGTCCACATTGAGGGTATAATACACACTGATATTATTGGTGAAAATATTGCCGCAGCTGTCTCGCACACGCAGCCAGTAGACCCCTCTGCAGAGCGGACCGAATGATGTGTCTGACTGATAGGCGCCGAACCCGCTATTGGCGCCCGTAGATGACAGTGCATACTGATAAGGTGGCAGGCCGGTGCTTCTGTTCATCGAGCAATAAACATATGCTCCCGCACTGGTCAAAGTCATATTAGGAAACTGATAGGTGCCGCCTACATTGGCGGTGAATGTGCCGCTGAGGCCCGCCGCATCATGCACCCTGATGGTGAATGTGCCATGAGGCAGATCGGTGAATGTGTCTCGACCCACCGGCAGCGCGATGGGATATGTCAGATTGGGATTGGTAGGGCCTGATAAAATGCTGTCTGTATATGGTGCTGTGCCACCGCTCGCATGTATGGTCAGTGTGCCGTCGTTATAGCAGACCGTTGGCGTATTGGTGGTGGTGATGCTGATCTGAGCGAAAGCCGAAATACCAAATACGCAAATTAGAATGAGGATAGACATTTTCTCATGGTCGAGGGTTTGGGTTGAGTTGATTTTGAAGGCTCTGATATAAATGTAAAGATTCCAAGCTATTATTATAACAAAGCCGGATCAGTTCTTTGTTAAATCTTGATCGCCTGCTATAATGCCCATGGTTGAAACCATAGGCTATGTCTGGAAATGAAATCGATGAAGCAATAAGCATAGCCCGCGATTTTAATCGCGGGAATAAAATTAGCACGCGGATAACAGGGATTTTACGGATCAATCGGATTAATTGGGGCAAATCTTCTTCGCGTTTTCGCGAGAAAAAATAAATACAAATCCCCCTAGCCCCCTTTGGTAAAGGGGGATTAATAGCCTTTGCGGCAAAGGGAGGACTTCAATACAAGCATGTACAATACAAATCCTGCCTCTCCCGAAACGAGTTCGGGACTTGTAGCTTTGAAAAGGGGGACAAACAGCCTTTGCGTTTTTCGAGAGCCGTGTATTCTTTGTTCCACCCTCTCCTATTTAGGGGTTGGGGGTATTACTTTTTGAAGTATATTTTTTTCAGCCTCTATGCCTCGATACTGTATTTATCAATCGATACAGATTGCTACAATTTTTATCAATTATATTTTTCATGGGAGAAAAATTATCGCAATGACGTGATGCGGCTGTGAATCCTCATTTCGTTTCCTGAAGCACCAGTCCGGGCAGCAGATCGCGGTACCAGAAGCCCATGCTCGGAGCCGTGTCGGCAGAGAAGCAATTGTCGCTGTCATCTTTCGGTCGGGCATATTCGCGAAACACGAGTTCGCCGACAGAGATGTCGATCGGTTTTTTGAAGATCGGCCCGTCAAAAACAAAAGTGTGAAACTCACCGTTCTCGCCGCATGGATCCACGCCCTTCGGCAGGTCTTTGACAAAGTCTCTGTCTATCACCCTGCCCGCAAACGACTGATCGAGCAGTTCGGATTTGATACAGACCAGGATGGTCTTGAAACCCAGATCGAGAAACTCATGCAGCAGTTCGGTCGTGTCTCGTTTCCACAGCGGAAAATGCGCTTTGATGCCCATAGGCGCGAGCTGCTCCTCACGATACACACGCAGGTCTTCGAGAAATATATCACCAAAGAACGTATGCTCATAGCCCTGCGCCCGGAGGTCGGTCACGGCAGCGCGCATGGTGTCATTGTAGGCAGACATGCTGAGGCCCTCGGGCAGTTCGAGTTTGCGCAGCGGAATGCCGATGCTCTCAGCCTGCATCTCCAGCAGCTCTGTGCGCACGCCATGCATGGATATACGATCGACGGATGCATTGACCGAGGTCAGCAGCAGATCAGGATCATAAGCGCCTTCGCGAAGTGTGTGATAGAGTGCCAGAGCGCTGTCTTTGCCGCCGCTCCAGTTGAAATATGTTTTGCCTGTTTGCATTATGATTATTGCGTTTGAATGATGCCGAGAGATAGCGCCGAGCTGTCCGAACCGCCGCTGGAGTTCAGCATCATGATGCTCATGCCCGAGATGTTCACTTTGCCGTTTACGATGGTCACGTTCACTTTTTCATTGCCGTTGTGGCCGCCGCTCGATGCATAGCCTATATTGCCTGCCATCACGGTGACGCTTAGCGATATCTGATCTGCAGCGAGCGGAGGGTAGTTGACCACGGTGAATGAGCCGCCGGTGCTGGGCAGTGCCTGATAGAAGTTGCACTCAAAGGTGCCGTAGTTGCCGATATTGTTTGAGTTGAGGTTAGACGCCGTCAGCACGCCGCCCACGGTGGCAGAGCAGCTATTGGCCGCATAGGTCGATGACTGAAATGTCCACCAGCCGCCCGGTCCCGATGTGCTGCTGTTTTTATTGCAGGCGCTGATCATCACACAGCATGTTATGATCGCAAAAAATACCTTTCTCATTATTCGAAAAAATTATGTGGCAAAAGTAAGCTTTCAGCTAATATAATACGAGAGGAATAAATCGAATTATGTTCGCTAAAATTATAATATATCGGAAAAATTGCGTTAATTTTATAGTGCAAAGTTCTTTTATAGCCTCTGAAGCGCTTTTACTTTTTGAATGTGGTATTTATTATTCACTCGAAAAAACGTAAAGCTATGTTACACAATTTCATCAACACCCTATGGCACCTGCCTATGGTTTGGGATTTCATCATTCCGCTTGTAGTTCTCGCTGTTTTTTGTGCCGTGTTATTATGGGAAGGCGAATATGGTCATGCCGTGAAGAAGCACTTCAGGATCAGATTCAAAGGGCTGCCTCACTGAGGTCAGCAGGAGAGACGCGAAGAATACACTGATCGATCAAGCGGCTGTTTCTCCCCCTTTACCAAAGGGGGCTAGGGAGATTTGTATTTATTTTTCCTCGCAAAAACGCGAAAACGCAAAGAATACATTAACCACATAGAAAGCGCGAAGACGCTTGAACTAACGCGATCGGGATCTCTATCAATGCACCTTTACGTTATCGACATTGAATACAGCCGTAGGCGGGCCGAAGCCTGTGCTCGGTGTACTCACGATCTGAAAGGTCAGTCTGCCGGGTTGTGTCAGCACCGGCAGTGTGATGGTCTGTGCCAGCGTCTGTATGGGCGATGCGGGTGATGTGGTCGTGCTCCATTGTCCGGCGGTCCAGGTCGATGTAGAGCTGATGGTCTGCTGCCAGAGGGTGATGGTGCCGTTTGAGGTGAAGAGCAGCTGCGCGGTCACGGTGCCCAGAGTAGGTGGGTAGCTGCCCGGCTGCACATATCCCATCAGCGGCGAACCGCAGGAGAAGGTATAGTCAAAGCTCAGTGTCGTACTATGGCTCAGGTCTACACTATCCTGATAGAAGTAAACCTGCGTTTGATTGGCAGATGCGGCGCCGTTGTTTGAGTAATTGGTCAGTGAGGCGTACCAGTTGCCCTGACTCGGCATGAAGCTCGTGCCGCTGAGACGCTGATAGATAGCCACCGGCAGAAAGCCCGTAGAGGTGCGCCAGTAGGCACCGACATCGACGTACACATAGGAAGATGTATTCCAATAGTAGTAGGACTCATAGCCATCGACTTCGAAACTCGGGTTTTGCGGTCCCTGAAAGGGTATTCGTACTACCGTATCGCGGGTCTTGCTGCATCCCGACAGCATCGAGAGACCTGCGTATATTCCTATCGCTATAATGACGGTGATGAGCTTTTTCATTTTCTGTTTTTTAGCTGATACAAGGTAGTCATACTTTAGTGGAATGAGTGATTTATTTATTGATGGCCGCTAATACAATTTCACTGCAAAGACAATACAGTTTTTCTTGCAAAGACGCAAAAAATACGAAGGCTGCTAATCCCCCTTATCAAAGGCAATTATCACTTCAAGTAACCCACAAATCACTTGAACCACTTTTGGTAGTGATTCATTTTGAAATTAATGGATTACACCTTTCTTAACTAAATACAAAGTGCCTAATATTAACACAAATAACCCCGTTACGATTAATTTAAAGTAATCATTATTAATTATGGAAATTACCCATTTTTTGATTGTAGAAATAGTATTGTTGTCAGCCTTTTTTATTGGTGTGATTGTGGGGCGGTCTATGTCCAAATCGGGGAAGGGTAAATGAGTCTTTAATGCCTCGTCCCTTATTCCATTTATAGTAGTTTGCAGATAACCTCGGTGATGTCTTCTTGCTACCCCAGAAGCAATTTGATATGCCCTATCTATATCTTTGTATTCACACTTATAGAAAAGCGTATTCACTTCATTGATGAAATCTTCTACCGCCTTAGTTGGATGCGGAGGATTTATATATAACAGATGTTTATTATGAGGTGCTGGCTCATGATAATTTGGGTCAAGTGCTAATATTAAATTTAGCCTTTCATCTTCTTTGTCGAAATCAATCATAAGTGTGGTTTCCTTCAAATGTAACAATATCCACACAAGGTTAAAATGTAGTGATTCGTTGTACGTCTATATGCGTTCACTTATTTTTAACATTAAATGAAAAAAATATTTCAAAAAAACGTACAGTATTCAATAAATTTTCATAACTTTGACCATCAGCACGTCAAAGTTGAACTAATAAAATATATTATTATGAATTTCAAAAACCTTTTAGAAGTCACTACCTACTTCGCAGATAAAACAAATGCAACAGCATACCTTGCTAAACTTCGTTGGGGTGGTAACGTTAAGTGCATCCATTGCGGACACGACCACGTATATGAATTGAAAGGTGCAACCAAGCGTTACAAATGTGCTGATTGCCGTAAACAATTCTCTGTGACCAAAGGAACAATATTTGAAAAAAGCCCAGTGTCACTGCAAAAGTGGTTTGTTGCTATGTACCTGCTGACCTCTCATAAAAAAGGGATTTCTTCTTGTCAGCTTGCGAAGGATATATCAGTCAGTCAAAAAACAGCATGGTTCATGTTGCACCGTATCAGGTATGTAGTACAGACAGGTTCATTCAGCAAAAATGTAAGTGCTACCTATGAAGCAGATGCAACGTATATCGGAGCAAAGGCTAAGAACAAACACGCTAAAGAGCGTAAAGCATTAGCCGAACAATATGGACGCGGTACAGGTGGGAAGGTAGCTGTCTTTGGAGTATTTGACCGCACTGGTGACTTGGTAGCAATGAAGGTAGAAAACGAATCAGGCATCATTGTAAAGCCTATCATACGCGATGTGGTCGGTGAGGATGCAATAATAGTTACGGATGCTCACGGTGGCTATAAAGACCTTAATTTTGAAATGAATCATGTTGTGGTAAATCACCAAGAGGGTGAATATGTAAAAGGTGAATTTCACACTAACGGAATCGAGGGATTTTGGAGCCAGTTAAAGAGAGGTATCTATGGCATATACCATCATGTCAGCCCTGACCACTTGGATGCTTATGTAGACGAATTTGAATACAAGTGGAATACTAGGAAACATTCGGAAGTGCAACGCTTCCAAAATTTAATAGCTTTGAGTAGTGATAAGAGATTAACCTACAAACAACTCATAGCATAATGGAGATTCAAGATACGCACCTTGTTGTTGAGATAAAAAATAAAGAGCCATTAGAACTGATTGACCTTACAAAGTCCCTAGTGGCTCTTGGTAATCAGTATGCGTCATACGCTTCAAAAAATGCAGATAGCAAGATAGATAGAGAAGCCAAGTTGTATGTCAAAGAAATTAGGACAGGCAGTGTTATTTTGGACTTATATGATATAGCTCGTGTTGGAGCAATCCCATTTGCTGAACACGTAAATACGGTGATAGAATTTGGTAAATTTATAGGAAACATAGGGGCTTATTTTCTAAAAAAGGACGGAGAAAAGCCACAACTAAATGAGGGCGACTATAAAGACCTATCAAATATTTTTAACCCAGTTGCCAAAGACAGTGGGTCACAAGTGAATTTTATAACAGTTGTAAATGGGAACGTTGAATATAAATCATCCTTCAATTCTGTTGAATCAAATGCCCTGCAAAATTTATTTCAAAGTGAGATAAAAGCCTTACACATTCCAGAGACCCTAGATGGAGACAATACTAAGGTTTTGTTTTATTGGAATCAAGCTAAGAATGATCTTAAAAGTGATACAGGTAACAAGGGCATTATAGAAAAAATAAACCCATCTGCATTGAGGGTAACATTTGAATCTGATTCAATAAAGGAAGCCATGATTAAGGGAGATACAAATCCTTTTAATCATGGATATATAGTAGATGTTGAAGTATTGACGATAAAAAATAAGCCTGTATTATATAAGATTATTAAACTCCATGAGATATTTGACATTCAAGAATTACAATAAGATAAAACATGGCAAAGACCAAAGACATAGTAGTAAAGACAGACTTATCATTTGATGATGCAATGAAAGCCCTTGTAAGGGCTGATAAGAGCAAAGTGGACAAAGCTATGGAGAAAGTCAAATACCCCACTAAGAAGGGGCTTAAAAAGAAGCCTACCGGAAAATAGCATGTCTATGATGGATGTCAATAATTGTGATGTAGTGGGTCAGCTTAATTTTATTTTTTCCAAATAATTTTTCACTACCAAAGCAACAGAATCATTAGTTATTCTTTTAGCTAAGCAATATTTACTTTTTAACCACTCATCAAGTTTTTTATTGCCCTTACTTGCATTGCATGAACCACAACACAATGCAATGTTTTCATCTCCATTTATTCTGATGTCGTTAATAATATGTTCCCAAGTTCGTCTTGTTTTTATATTCTTGTCTAAGTTATTAAACGGGATGCCGCAGTAAACACAACTTGTGTCCCTATTTAGGACTATTTGTTCAATTTCTTTTGGTATTCCCCAACGATTCGGCATCTCTATTATTTAGCGTAAAAATATATATAGTTACCATATTTATTGTATACTTGGGTTACTTGAAGTGATAATTGCCTTATCAAAGGGGGCTAGGGGAATTTTGCATACTATTTAATAAAAACTACCTTCCCGTTCTCTATTGCACCATATTGCATCGTTGCGCGATAGAAGACCACTTCGTCATCTGCTATTAGCTTGATTTGATTTGTACCATGCATAAGCATACGCTCGTCAAGCACGCGACCGAGCGCATCATAGAATAGGATGCTGCCGCCCTGTGATGTTGAGATAGAGATACCATTATCATGCGAAGCAGGATTAGGATAAACCTTAAAATCTACATCACTACTCACATCTTTAATACCCGTGTATGACAGTAGCGGCGTAGCATCAAATGACCACATGTCTTTGTAAAAGGTAAAATTAGGAGAGCCTGTCTTGTATCCCCCAAAGAAATACCCTGTGTTGCCTAACATAAATGAACCTCCCGAACTGGCTCCCCCGAAAGGTAGGTTTCCAAGTTGCACCCAACTATCTGTAGGAATACGATACTTCCATACTGCACTTATAGATCCCCAAGCCCCTCCTTCTCCTCCTACCACATAGAAATCACTGTCAAGAAGAAAACATCCAACTGCATTTCCCTGAATAACGTCGGGTAATGAAGATTGTTGAACCCATTTAATGGTATCAATTTGACCATCTACATTCAAAAACAAACAAATAAATAATGCAGCAATTATTATTCTCATTTATCTTAGTGTTATTATTTTCCCCGTCTCTATTTTCCCACTTTGCATCTGTGCTTTGTATAAAATTACATTATTATCACAAGAAAGCTGATCGCAATCAAAAGTATTGATGCATGGTAGCCCACGATTTCAATCATGCCTAAAGAAACTGATATCGATCAGCCCTATATGCAATCCATGTCCTTTTCGTCTCTATGCCATTGCCCTAATATTGCATAGTTAATGGCTGTTAATTGTCAATTCTTAATCGCACTGTGGCACTGTATGTTAGCGCGTATTTTGGCACATACTTTGCATTTCATACAATAAAACGATGCCGACAGCCGTATTAATAGTATAAAAACCAAAACCCTATATGTCATAAAGCTCTACCTTATTATTTTTTTACTAAAAACAATAATCATGGAAAGCAATGAAAAAGGCACAGTAAGCAAGAAGATCTATTTCGCCACGATAGTGCTACTGATCGCCCTCAACTGTGGCACGCTCTATCTACTTTATTCCACATCTGAAGCTAAGACCGATGTCATTGTTCAAAAGACGGCATTAGAGAAAGATTTCAAAAATCTCTCTGATACGCTCGATGTGAAGAAAACCGAGATAGAGCAATACATAGGCCGGAATGAGGAGATGGACAAAACCATAGCCGCAAACCAGATGCTGATAGACCGCGAGAAAAAAGAAATAGCGGGACTGCTGCACAAAGGCAACCTGACCGCTGCCGAACTCTCTAAGGCCAAAGGTATGATAGCCATGTATGAGGCTACCATAGCAGATATGACCAAACAGATCGGTGAACTGACTGCACAAAACCATCAGCTGAACAATCAGAATATGGAGCTGGCGCAGGTACTGGATCAGGAGCGGGTCAATACTGCCCACCTCAGCGATATAAACAAAAACCTGTCGCAAAAGGTAGAAACCGGTTCGCTGCTGCAACTCGCCAAGGTGGATGTCGAAGCCATCAAGAAAAGACACAATGGCAAGGAAGTAGCTGTGAAGAGAGTGAAGGCTGCCGAAGAGCTGAGGATCAGCTTTGAAACGGGTGGAAACAAAGTGCTCGACCCGGGTGTGCTAAGCCTCTATGTACGTATCATCAATCCTAAAGGCGAAACCATAGCGGTGGCCGATCAGGGTTCAGGTACGATACCTACAGCAGACTCGCCAAACCCCGTGCAATACAGCAAAAAAGCCGACATAGACTGGGACCAGAAAAACAAAAAAGTAGTGGTCTACTGGAACCAGAATATCTCTGACCCCGGCACCTACAAGGTACAGGTATATCAGAAAGGATATGTGGTCGGTGAAGGTGCAGTGAAACTGATCTAGTCAACAACAGCTAAAAGGATATTATAAGCCCCTCCGCCCGGATAAAATCGGGATGCGTGGGGCTTTTGTTTTGGCCTGATCGATGATGTGGCTGTTCACACCCTCTCCTTTGGAGAGGGCCGGGGTGAGGATGTATTGGGCTGTTGATAGGGGGCACCG
>CAIXBT010000305.1 GCA_903917755.1 uncultured Bacteroidota bacterium | reverse complement strand
TCTCATCATCCCATACATTCACAGCGAGTGGCACTTTGAGTACTCCGGCCGCATTGATGGTTTCCCAAAATAAGCCTTCGCTCGTAGATGCATCGCCGATGGAGACAAAAGAAACTTCGTCACCATTATTTGTAAAACCCGGAAACTCGCCTGCCAGTTCGGGATTGACACGATATAGTTTTGAGGCCAGCGCTAGCCCTAGCGAACGCGGCATCTGTGAGGCGGTCGGCGAGCCATCGGCAGTGGAGTTATATCTTTTTGTGAGGTCGAGCCATTTGCCGTTCGCATCCTGAAAAGGAGTGGCGAAATGGGCATTCATCTGTCTGCCCGATGAGAACGGATCTGCACCCGGATCGGGATTAGCATATAGTTGTGAAAAAAACTGCTTTACGGTCAGTTCGCCCAGTGCCATCATCCATGTCTGGTCTCGATAATATCCGCTACGCCAGTCACCCAGTTTGAAGGACTTGGCCAGTGCTATCTGAGCGAGCTCTTTGCCATCACCGAATATGCCGAATTTGGCTTTGCCGGTCAGCACTTCCTTGCGGCCCATGAGGCTCATCTCTCGCGATGAAATGACGACCTTATAGTCGCTTAGCACTTCATCTTTAAACTGCTCTAATGTGATCTTTTTTTCTACTTTGGCGGTGGCTGCTTCTGTATTCATACAGGGCGAAAAATACGAAATAAGTCGGGAAGTCCGAAAGTCGGTAAAATGCGAAATAAAAATCGGATCAGCTTATAGATTCGCTATTACATTCTTCAGCTTTTGTTGCACTTCAGTTGCGATATTGACTATCTCGTCATTTCTGATCGCCATTAGCGATGCTACGGGATCTATGGCACTTATTTCTACCTGCCCGTTCTCATGTTCCTGTATCACTATATTACATGGCAACATTGTTCCGGCTTTGTCATCTGCCTGTATGGCCCGATATGCAAATGCCGGACTACACGCGCCCAGGATCTTATATCGCGGAAAGTCTACATTCAGTTTATCCCTGAAGGTTTTTTTGACATCTATTTCGGTGATGATGCCAAACCCTTCTTTTTTCAGTTCTTCTGTCATGCGTTCGATGGCTCTGTCGAAATCGTATGCTACTTTCTTTGAAAAGTGATATCCCATATTATTTGATTTTTTGTACCTGAATGATCCTCACGGGGCACTTATCTGCTGCGCTTTTGGCACTTTCGTATTCATCTTCCAGCACTATGATACTGAAGAACCCGTTTTTTTCTTTTCCTTCTATCAGGGTGCATTTACCGTCTTTGCGCGACATCATCCATCTGTTCTTGTTTTCCTCCACACAGGCATTGCAGCCTATACAGTTGTTGCGGTATTGTATGATCCTCACCCTCATTGGTCTATTACTTTGTATATCTTATCTGATGGACGGATCTTTGTTTCTACAGGCATAGAGAAAAGTTCGCCGCGTCTGACCACATCAGTAGGCTGGCCATTTACCCGCAGTTCTCTGACCGTAGTTTGAATCAGGCCGGTAGTGGGACCGGAGATCATGACCTCATCATTTACTGCCAGCTGCTGAGACTCCAGCAGAAACTCTCCGACCTTTATTTTGTCAAAGTAGTTCGTGCCTTTTCCGGCATAGACTCTTTTTTTAGTAGCCTGCGAACCATATTCACTGCTCCATTCACCCATTTTTTTGCCCAGATAATATCCATCCCAAAAGCCTCTGTTGTAGACGGTTTCCAATTGTTTTTTCCAGCCTTCGACTTTTTCTTTGGTATAGCTGCCCTCGGCTAGAGCGTCGATCGCCTCGCGGTAGCATTTAGCGGTGATGTAGACATAATCTTCGCTTCTGCCCCTCCCTTCTATTTTAAGGGTAGATATACCGGTGTCTAATATCTTGTCAAGGAAATCGATAGTGCAAAGATCCTTCGCCGAAAAGATATATTCATTGTCTATCTCCAGTTCCACACCATCTTCTTTGTCTGTCACTATGTAGTTTCTCCTGCAGTTTTGAACACATGCGCCGCGATTGGCCGAGGCGAAGTGCGAATGCAGACTCAGGTAGCACTTTCCTGACACAGCCATGCATAGCGCACCGTGGCCGAATATTTCAACACCCACAGGATAGCCCGAAGGGCCGGTGATCTCTCTGCGCCTTATCAGTTTGACGATATTCGATACCTGATCGAGGGTCAGCTCGCGGGCCATGACCATTACATCAGCATATTGGGCATAGAACTCTACAGTTTCGATATTCGTGATATTGGCCTGAGTAGAAATATGTAGAGGCATGCCGATCTTTCTGGCATAATTCATGACGGCATGGTCCGATGCTATGATCGCATCGATGCCATTGTTTTTAGCTGCATCTACTATAGTACGCATCAGCTGAAGGTCATGATCATATAATATAGTATTCAGCGTGATGTAGGTTTTGATATGATGTTCTTTGGCTATAGCGGAAATCTTTGCCAGATCCTCCATCACAAAATTGATAGAAGACCGGGCCCGCATGTTCAGTTGCTCTATTCCGAAATATACGGCATCGCAGCCACCCTGGATAGCGGCCATCAGAGACTCCCAGGAACCCGCGGGAGATAGTAGTTCGACCTTATTGCTTTCTTTCGTGATTGGCATAAAACGCAAAAAGACCGTTTTGCCGCTTAAATATCTATGACGAAGGTCAGTATCGATATAAATGAGCATTTAATTGATTGAAACATTTCTGAGTCTCATCTGAAATTTGTCTTTTGCCTTAAATATTAGACGGCTCATTGCCTGCCAATGAGCGCTTGAGTGCCTTTTTCCTCAATAAAATCGCTCAAAATCTGTTTTATGAACATTTTTTCATTCAATATTTGTGAATTCTAAGGAATAAAAGTATTTTTGCCGTCCCAAAAATAGCGTTAATGCCAACCATACAACAGTTAGTACGTAAGTCAAGAACAATTATTCGCGCCAAATCAAAGAGCCGCGCGTTGGACAGCTGCCCGCAGCGTAGAGGTGTTTGCACCCGTGTGTACACTACTACTCCTAAGAAGCCAAACTCAGCTCTCCGCAAGGTAGCTAAGGTGCGTCTGACCAATTCAATAGAAGTGATAGCCTACATTCCGGGCGAAGGCCACAACCTCCAGGAGCACTCTATCGTGCTGATCCGTGGTGGTAGGGTGAAAGACCTTCCGGGTGTGCGTTATCACATCGTGAGAGGTTCATTGGATACCGCAGGTGTCGAAAACAGGAAGAAGAGCCGTTCTAAATATGGCACTAAACGTCCTAAAGCAGGTGCTCCGGCAGCAGCAGCAGGCAAACCAGGTGCTAAAAAGAAGTAATTTTAGAACCAAGAGTCAAGATTTAAGAATCAAGAAATAAAAAAATCCGCGGTAATAAGTGTTATCTGCGGGAAAAACAAATAAGATGAGAAAAGCAAGAGCACCCAAGAGATTCCCTCAGCCGGATCCTAAATTCGGTGACACGGTTGTCACACAGTTTGTGAACAACATGATGTACGAAGGTGAAAAAGCTGTGGCATACAAAGTTTTCTACAATGCACTCGATCTGATCGAAGAGCGTACTAAAGAAAATCCTCTTGAAATATGGAGAAAGGCGGTACAGAATGTATCTCCGGCAGTAGAAGTAAGAAGCCGCCGTATCGGTGGTGCTAACTTTCAGGTGCCATCTGAAGTGCGTCCTGAGAGAAGACAATCACTTGGTATCAAGTGGATCATCTCTTATGCACGTTCCAGAAATGGTAAGAGCATGGAAGATAAACTGGCTAACGAGCTGATCGCAGCGAGCAAAGGTGAAGGTGGTGCATTCAAGAAGCGTGAAGATGTACACCGTATGGCTGAAGCTAACAAGGCTTTCGCTCACTTTAAGTTCTAAAAAAGAAACAAATAACCGCAAAAGCACTTATCTGTCAGGTTAGTGCTTTGGCGGTTAATATTTTTAATAAAAAGATATAAAAGCCCCCTGTGCAGGGAAGAATACACAGAAGACAATGGCAGGAAAAGATCTCACCCACACGAGAAATATTGGTATCGCAGCGCATATCGACGCTGGCAAGACTACTACGACTGAGCGTATTTTGTATTACACAGGTGTAAGCCACAAGATAGGCGAGGTGCATGATGGTGCAGCTACTATGGACTGGATGGAGCAAGAGCAGGAGCGTGGTATCACGATCACATCTGCTGCTACACGCTGCTCATGGTCATGGAAAGGTGAAAAATATGATATCAACATCATCGATACTCCGGGTCACGTGGATTTCACTGTAGAAGTGAACCGCTCACTCCGTGTATTGGAAGGTCTGGTGTTCCTGTTTAGTGCAGTGGATGGTGTAGAACCACAGTCTGAAACTAACTGGCGTCTGGCCAATAACTATGGTGTAGCCCGTCTGGGATTCGTCAACAAGATGGACCGTCAGGGTGCTGACTTTATGATGTGTGTCAATCAGGTGAGTACCATGCTGGGTTCTAACCCATTAGTAATGCAGCTTCCTATCGGCAATGAAGAACACTTCAAAGGTGTGGTGGATCTGGTAACAGGTGAAGCTATCATCTGGAATGAGCAGGATAAAGGTATGACTTATGAAGTAGTGCCTATACCTGCCGATATGGTAGAAGATGTAAAGATCTATCGTGAGAAACTGCTTGAGCAGGTAGCAGAATTTGACGACACATTGATGGAAAAATATTTCGCAGACCCTAACTCTATCAGCGCAGAGGAAATCCGTGCTGCTGTGCGTCAGGCTGTGATCGCTGATAAGGTTGTTCCTATGTTCTGCGGATCTTCATTCAAAAATAAAGGTGTACAGGCTGTATTAGATGCAGTTTGCGCTATCCTTCCGTCACCTACTGACAGAAAAGAAGTACATGGTACTAATCCGGATACTGACGAGCCGATGATTCGTCAGGCTACTGTAGAAGGACCTTTCGCAGCTTTGGCATTCAAGATAGCAACCGATCCATATGTAGGTCGTCTGTGCTACTTCAGAGTTTACTCTGGTGGTTTGGACGCAGGTTCATATATATACAACACACGTACAGGAAAGAATGAGCGTATATCACGTCTCTTCCAAATGCACGCTAATAAACAAAACTCAGTACCTCGCGTAGAGGCAGGTGATATCGCCGCAGGTGTAGGTTTCAAAGACATACGCACAGGTGATACACTATGTGATGAGAAAAATAAGATCGTTCTGGAAAGTATGGTATTCCCTGAGCCGGTGATCTCTATCGCGGTAGAGCCTAAGACTCAGAAAGATATGGACAGAATGGGTATGGCCCTTGGCAAATTGGCTGAGGAAGATCCAACATTCCGTGTGAGTTTCGATGATTCAACCAGCCAGACCATTATTGCTGGTATGGGTGAGCTCCACCTAGAGATCATCGTAGACCGTATGCGTCGTGAGTTTCAGGTAGAACTGAACCAAGGTGCTCCTCAAGTAAACTATCGTGAGAAACTGACTAAGACTATCGAACACCGTGAGCAGTACAAAAAGCAATCGGGTGGTCGTGGTAAATATGCTGATATCCAGTTTGAGATCGGACCCACTGCAGAAACAGAAGATGCTAAAATTGGTTTGACTTTTGTAAATGATATTTTCGGGGGATCTATTCCGCGTGAGTTTATCCCGGCTGTAGAGAAAGGTTTCAAAGAGGCAATGAAGACAGGCGTACTCGCAGGATATGAGATCGATGCTCTGACCGTTCGTTTGTTTGACGGTGGTTTCCACGCAGTGGATTCAGATGCATTGTCATTCGAGCTTGCAGCTAAGCTTGGATTCCGTAACTCTGCTAAACTCGCAGGACCGGTACTCCTCGAACCGATCATGAAACTCGAAGTTATCTCTCCTGAAGAAAATATGGGTGGTGTGATAGGTGACCTCAACAGAAGAAGAGGTATCATCGAAGGCAGCGAAACCAAAATGAATGCAGTAGTGATCAAAGCAAAAGTGCCACTGAGCGAAATGTTCGGATATGTGACTCAACTGCGTACTCTTTCATCTGGTCGTGCTACATCTACCATGGAGTTTTGGAGCTATCAGCCTGCACCGGAGAGTGTGGCTAAACAGGTCATGGCCAAAAACACCGGAAAACTTAAACCAATAGACGAATAATTTTTAATCAATTCTAATAAACGTTCTTTCAAAATGAGTCAAAGGATCAGGATCAAGCTAAAGTCTTACGACCACAATCTGGTGGATAAGAGTGCAGAGAAGATTGTAAAAACTGTGAAGAACACAGGTGCAGTAGTAAGCGGACCGGTGCCACTTCCTACACACAAAAATATCTTTACCGTATTGCGTTCACCGCACGTGAATGCAAACTCTAAGGAGCAATTTCAACTGTGCACTTACAAAAGGCTGATAGACATCTATTCATCTTCGTCTAAAACCGTAGATGCACTGATGAAACTAGAGCTGCCAAGTGGTGTGGAGGTAGAGATCAAGGCGTAGTAACCTTCTCGCCCTCGCCGCCGAAAGGATGGTGTCTGCAAACGTGCAACGGGTAGAGTAAAAATATAAATGGCAGCTTTTATAGCTGTTTCCTTTCTTCCTTCGGGAGGGATGAGAATAAAGAATTAGTATTTATTTAATCATTTTATGAGTCCCGGCGCTGAGCCGCGATTCCGCTAAAAAAACAAACAATGAAGGCAATAATTGGAAAAAAGGTCGGAATGACCAGCATCTTCGCAGATGGAAAGTATGTAGGAGTCACAGTACTCGATGTATCAGGTAATGTAGTCACACAGGTTAAAACTGTGGACACAGACGGATACTCAGCAGTTCAGGTGGGCTTCGATGATAAGACTGAAAAAGCTTCTAATAAAGCTGAACTCGGCCACGCTAAAAAAGCTAACTCTCCTGCAAAAAGAAAGGTAGTTGAATTTCGTGATTTTGATTTTGAAAAAGCAATCGGTGAACTGATCGCTCCTGAGATATTTACTGAAGGCGAAAAAGTAGCCGTAGTAGGTGTCACAAAAGGAAAAGGATTTCAGGGTGTTGTAAAACGTCACGGATTTCATGGTGTAGGTATGAACTCACACGGACAGCATGATCGTCAGAGAGCTCCTGGTTCCCTGGGTGCATCTTCAGATCCATCACGTGTATGGAAAGGTCTGCGTATGGCCGGCCGCATGGGTGGTACTCGTATCAAAACTCAAAATGTCAAGATCGTAAAGATCATGGCTGAACAAAATCTTATCCTGCTTGGTGGTTCAGTACCGGGTGCTATAGGAGGATATGTAGTTCTTGAAGCTTAAATCCATAACTCCCATTCGAAGGGAGGAGATATAATATTTTTTTTTTGCCCCTTCACTTCAGAGTGGAGGGGTTTCTTATTTTAGGAGTAGATGAATTTTGTCCTGTAAGTCAAATTAAGGACCTACTCGTACTTTTACTCTGTAGCATTATGCTCTAAGAGTGATCGCAGATAACTTATCGATTGATTATTGCGTATCTTTAGACAGTAGCTAATGATAAAAAATGCCACATGTCTGATCACATTTATTCTTCTGGCGGGTATATGCTCCGCGCAGCATGATACTATTAGGCCTGCATACCTGATATTTGATACTGCAGTGTATGCTAGCCCTTCAGACACACTATCTCCATTTTTAAAAAAGGCATCTCAAAATATCCAAAAGACCATACATTTTTTGTCATTCGCCAAATACAATGACAGAAAAGTGGATCGACCGCTGCAGGGACCTGCAGCCTATGAAAGTATTAAGGGAAAGAAGATCAATACCATTACCATCAAGGTGCTTTATCCGTTCGGTGTAGATATAGACGATCCTGATAATTATCACCCTACCAGATTTCAAACATTCGCAAATAAGATCCAGAATAAAACGCGCACAGGAGTAATAAAAAACGAATTGCTGTTCAAAGAAGGTGAGACGGTAGACCCATTGGCGTTCTCAGATACGGAGCGTAACCTCTGGCTAAAAAACATTTATAAAGACATAAAATTCTTGATCCTTCCGGTAGATAATGATGCAGTAGATGTGGTGATATACATACGCGACCGATGGAACTGGAGTCTTGAGACCAATGTAGATTTTAATCGTATCACTACTGGCCCCGTGTTTAGTAATGTATTAGGTTTCCCTCAGCAGTTTAGTTTAGCAGCATCAGTCAATTACAGATTGGATAATCCCTATACTATTGCAGCTACTTATGTATATTCTAACATAGTAGCCAGCCATGTCGATGTGGCTGTGTCCGGGCGTTTTGATAATATTCAACGAGGCGGGCAGCTCGTAATAAGCAGGGCTTTCTTCTCGGGCAAGACAGAATGGGCAGGGCGCGCCATTATCAATTATTATGATCAGCGGTACATTGTTCCTTCTCAGGAAGGGCCTGCTATCTTGGCACCAAACAAGGTCAACTCTCAGGATTTTTGGATGGCAAAAACATTCAATCTCCCAGACAGGATTTCGACGAGACATCCGCTATATAAATTAATAGTATCGGCCAGAATGGTGCGGGTAGCTTATCCTCAGCGACCATACATTTACAGTGCTGACGGGACTATTAGTTTTCTTGATCAGAGTTATATCCTGGGAGCTATAGGATTTGCGCAATGGGATTATTATGTGGACCACAATATCTACGGGCTGGTGCAGGCTGAGTATTTTCCCAAAGGCATCAGTGGTGCAATCATTGGTGGGTTTCAGGATGATGAATTATTGCTACGTCGTACATATCTAGGTGCGTCAATGCAGTATGGACATTATTTTAAAAACGTCGGGTATTTTCTTACCCAGTATAAATTCGGAGGGTTTCCGGTCATCAACAACTACTCACAGCTATTGATAGACTGGAGAAATACATTCTACACCATACATCAGAGGCTGGGTCGTGCCAGCCTCCGTCAGATCATAAATTTCTATGGCAAATGGGGCTATGACAGACCTTTCGGCAGGCAGGTGTCAGTCGATAATTTCAGTGGGCTGAGAGGCCTCTATTCAAATCAACTGAAGGGCAATACTACTTACGCATTGGACTATGAGATCGATTTTTATGCTCCGAAAAAGATACTTGGTTTCAATACCAGTATGTTTCTTTTTTCAGACTTCGCCATCATTCAGCAAACCGTAAAAAACAATACTTTCCAACCGGGTGTAGGCATGGGATTCAGATTTAGGAATGTGAATCTCAATATAGATTTCATTCAGATCATGGTGGCTTACTTTCCCGGATTGAATATTCCGTTTCAAAATGCCTATAACCTCTTAGGCAGTAGTAGAAATGATCGTCAGCTCCAAAATCGCGATCTCTTTCAGCCCACAGTGCTTAGTATCAACTAGTGTGCTGATGTATCGATCTTCTCGGTCAGTTTGATATCCTTGGCCAGGAATATGAGTGGTATGACGAGCATAAAGAATACTCCCAAATACTGAAAGGTATCGATATAGGTCAATACTGTAGCTTGTTGAGTGACTGTATACTCTAATGTAGCATAAGCCATATTGGTGGCCTTTACCATATCTCCTACTTTGGCCATCATAGCCTGTGTCATCACTTGCAATCGTTGAGTTGTGGCCCCATCATAAAGAGTGGTGCGTGCTACCAGGTCTGCCCGGTGAACGTATGTCATGTGTGTGATAAAAGTCGAGCATATAGCTACACCAAAAGATCCACCAAGCTGACGTATCATGGCAGTGAGACCAGCTGCTGAGCCGATATCTTTGCCCTTGAGACCACCCAGAGACATAGTAGTGAGTGGTACGAACAAAAATCCCAGACCGATACCTCTCACTATCAGTGGCCAGAAGAAACTGTCTTCGCCGGTCTGTGGAGTGATGATAGATGACATGATAAAAGTGAATATCGCGAAAATGCCGAATGCAAAAGGAAGCAGATATTTAGGCTTGGCCCCTTTGCTCAGGAGTATACCCACCACCGGCATCATAAATCCGCTGACGAGCGCCCCCGGGAGCAATGAAAGACCTGTTTGCAAAGCTGTAAATCCTAAGAATCGCTGTACAAAAACCGGATATATAAATACAGAAGAGAAAAGCCCGAAGCCTAATATGAAAGACAAAACTGTGCCTATTGCTACATTGCCTTTGGCCAATACGCGAAGATCCACCACAGGGTGATCTGTATTAAATTCCCACAATACGAATCCGACAAGGCCTAAGACTGCCACCACAGTAGACACGATGATGTAACCTGCCTCAAACCAGTTTTCTTCATCGCCTTTCTCCAATACTAACTGAAGTGCTCCCACACCGACTATCAGTAAGATAATACCGATCCAGTCTACCTTGGTTTTTCTCATCTCGGGTGTGACATAGCTCACATCTCTGATGAATGTGAATGTAAGGAAGGCAGCAATGATACCTACTGGAATATTCACGAAGAATATCATTGGCCAGCTATAGTGTTCGATCAGATAACCTCCGAGGGTAGGTCCGAGGGTAGGCCCCATGATGACACCCAGTCCATACATGGCGCTGGCTTTGCCGCGCTCTTCTGGCGAATATATTTCTGTGAGTATGGTCTGAGAGGTCGCCAAAAGCGCACCTCCGCCTATTCCCTGCAGAAAACGAAAACCGACGAGTTCCCATATATTATCTGACATACCACACATGGCTGATGCAAGTGTGAAGAGGATGACCGAACCACCGAAATAATTTTTGCGTCCCAGTTTGATAGATAGCCATGTGGACATAGGTACAATGATCACATTGGCGATGCTGTATGCTGCCACTACCCAGCTGATCTCGCTCAGTGTGCAGCCCAGATTGCCCATGAGCTGTGTCGTTGCTACGTTTACGATAGATGTGTCTATCAGTTCCAGCAGCGAGCAGGTGATGACGGTGATCGTGATGATAATCCGCCTCCAACCAAACTCTAAGGTTGAATTTTGATCCATTTTAATTAGTATTGAGCAGTTAGTATTGAGTATTGAAGCAATACAAATACATCACTAGATTTTTTTAAATATCAAATGTCAGTTCATAAACTTCATTCCTCAAGTCTACATAACCCATGCTTACTCTTAGTGACATTATTCCCATACGCTCCAAGGTCATATAACATGTGAAGCCTGATGTTTGAAATACCATAATTCAGTTTTTATTTAATAACATTTAAGAAACCTTGACTGTCGCTTTCACATTCATACCGGCTCGGAGCGGAAAATCCTTGTTCTGATTTTTGTCGATCACTATCTTTACGGGTACACGTTGTACTACCTTCACGAAGTTGCCGGTAGCGTTATCCGGAGGCAGGAGCGCAAACATAGAACCAGTGGCAGCGGAGAGAGACTGTATCGAACCCTCGAATTCTTTGTCAGGATATGCATCTACTTCGATCTTTACCTTTTGACCCACCTTCATCTTTTCGATCTGGGTCTCTTTGAAATTCGCCATTACCCATATCTCACTTTCGTCTACCAGCGCGAAGAGGTTCTGGCCTACAGCTACGAGCTGACCCGGTTGCACATTTTTCTTAGACACATATCCATCGCATGGAGCGACTATGGTGGCATAAGAGAGATTCAGTTTCGCCATGTCCAACTCCTGCTGTCTTTGTTCTACCTGTATCTGGGCTACTTTGAGATTTTTTGCGCTCACGTCTACATTAGAAGAAGATGCAGCCAACCTGGCCTGATAGGTAGCCACTGATCTTTGTGCCTGCTCGAGTTGTTTCTCACAGAGATCTTTGGCTGCTTTAGCATTATCAAACTGCTGCTGTGTGGCTGAACCCAATTCAAGCAGTCTCTTGAATCTGTCAAAGTCCTGCTGAGCCTGCCATAAGCGGATCTGTGCTGCATCTATGGCACTCTGTGCAGGATTGATATCCTTATTGGCTACGTTTACATTGGCGTTGGTAGTAGACTCTGATGAGCGTGCCAGATCTACATTTGCTTCTGCATTGGCCAGTGCTACTTCGGCCTGTTTTACTTTCAGCCTTAGGTCGCGATCATCTATGCGTATGAGTGTGTCGCCTTTGTGCACGAAAATATTGTCCTCGATCCTGATCTGTTCTACGAAGCCTGCTACCTTGGGCACTATAGGGTTGATATTGCACTGGATCTGTGAGTTGTCGGTATCTTCATTATGCATAGCATAAGAGACTTTTTTGACGATGAAGATGAGCAGGATTATTGCTACTACACCGAGTATATATGGTGTAGGGTTAAATTTCTTTTTTGTTTCTTCTGAATTTTCCATGACTATTATTTTATTTCTGATTTATGATTGTTGGTTTGTGATTTTTGTTGCTTTTGTATTGGTCTAATGTCTCAAGTCTAGTGTCTATTATCTTTTAGTTAGCCGTTGATTTTAAAAGTTTGGAATAGGAGATTTCTGCATCTATTCGCGCATTGAGCATATTGATCTCAGAGACTGTCACGAGGTTGTCTGCATTGAGCATGTCAGTTATGTTTTTGATGCCGTTTGTATACTGATCTTTGGTCATGCGCTGATTTTCTTTAGCCTGCTCGATAGATTGTTTATTCAGCTGTATTTTGTCCATTGCCAGTTTATAAGCTGAATAATTTGAATTGACTTCCATTTTGATATTGTCGCTCAGCTGGTCGTGCTGCGCCTCTGCCTGCTGGATATTCAGCTTGGCTTCTTTGGTCTGAAACTGTGTCGTGAATAGATTGGTGATATTCCAGCTCAGTCTGACACCTATGTCCCAAGAGTGGTCGAACTCTGAATGAGATTCAAAAAACACCCGTTGATTGGGATTGTTGTAATAGTAATTGAACCCTCCGCTGATCACCGGTGAATAATATCCACGGGCTATTTTTAAGGACTTATGTGAAATATCAAGACGGGTATCTGCTGCTTTGATCTCGGGTCTTTTCACCAGTGCATTCTTCAGGCCGCTATTGATATCAAACTCAGCCTTGTCACTGAGCAATCCTGCCTCTACTATTTCGATCTTAGTACTGTCTGGCAGTCCGAGCATGATGGTCAGGTTGTAGTTGCTTACATCTATACCGCTTTGGACTTCTGCCGCACTTTGCTCGAGGTTTGATATGGATAGCTGCACCTGAAGCACATCATTTTTCAATGCCATACCTACGGTCTGCTGATTTTGGACATCCTTGAGGCGCTGCTGGAGCACCTTGATATTTTCAGCAACTACCTTTTTTGATTCTATCAGTTTGTAGTGATTGTAGTAGGCCACTATGATATTGTTTCTGGTGGTCAGTTTGTCTGCTGCCAGATCGTACTGTGCTGCGCGGATCTGCTCTCTGGTCATGGCCAGTGTGTTCCAGCCTCTGAGACCTGCGAATACCACCTGAGATATATTGAGGCTGTTGAGGTAGTAGTCATGGAGTGTCGCGCCGATGATACCCGATGATGGGCCGAAGAGCCCTCCGGGGAATCCTAGTACGGGGATATTAGTACTGTTGTGGGTGATACCTGAGTTGATAGAAACCGCGGGGGCGAGCTGTCCCAACTCTTGTTTGTATTTGGTATCTGATATGCCGATATGTGTCTGGCTTACCTTCAGTTGTTTGTTATAGCTCATACCGAGATCTATAGCTTCCTCTAGTGTGAGGAGTTTGGTCTGCGCAAATCCTCCCGAAGCAAAGCTCAGTAGCAGGAAGGCTATCAGCGTTTTTTTGAATACGTACATTGTTTATCGATTTATGAGTAAATTATGAGTAAATAAGTCTTTGAAATATTTCTTCAGACGGTCTTTAAATTCGGGCGTGAAAAGTTCGTTCTCATCTTTTTTATCAAACATATCGCATGAATAATATGAGGCACCTACGGTATGCTGAATGGTGGCAAAAAAATTCATGATGGTCATGTCTATATCCATTTCAGGCTTGAACTCTTTTTTTCTCACGCCTTCTTCCATCAGTCCTTTGATGAATTCCCTGTTGCCTCTTATCTTCTCCATGAGCAGGTCTCGCAGATCCGTGCGATTATTGCTGGACAGCTCCCGGTTTATCATTCGGTGAATGTTTCGATTGTCGATCAGCTTGTCAATGTAATATTCAATGACAGCATGTACTTTTTCGCCGCCTGTCATTTCATTAGTAATGAGAGATCTCAAAATGATCTGAGAAGACTCTAGGCGGCGTATTATCAGCGCCTCAAATAGTTTCTCCTTTGAACCGAAATAGTAGGAGATCATCGCAATGTTCACGTTCGCTTCCTTTGCTATGTCTCTTACACTCACTGCATCAAAATCCTGCTCCGAAAACAGTTTTTCTGCTACCGTAAGGATCACTTCTTTCTTGTCGATATGTTCTGTTGTCTGAATCATGGTGCAAAGTTTAAACAAACGTTTAATTCAAACAAGTGTTTAATTAAATTTGTTCGAACACCTATTTTATTTATTTGATAATCAATTAGAAAAAATTAAAATAATTGAATCATTCATTCATGGAAGTGGTATGTTGATTAATATGACAATGATTGGTGAAATAATACCATTGGCATGAAAAACAACTATATAGGCTGATATTAACGTATCTAAAACGCAAAAACCTTAGATTCACGGAATGAAACAACTGCAGGGAAAAATAGTTTGGATAACGGGCGCAACCTCCGGAATAGGGGAAGCTTTGGTGCATGCTTTTGCAAAAGAAGGCGCAAGGATCATTCTCTCTGCGAGGCGGGAAGAGGAGCTCAAAAGGGTGGCAAAAGAAGCCTCTCTAAGTGATGAAAATTATCTGATCCTGCCACTGGATCTGGCTAAGAATGATGACTATTCTGGAGAGGTCAAAAAGGTATTGGATCGATTCGAGAAAGTAGATATTCTGGTCAATAATGGAGGGGTTAGTCAACGCTCTCTGGCTAAGGATACACCCGTAACGGTAGATAAGCAGATCATGGAGGTGAATTTTTTTGGTACCATAGCACTGACTAAGGCCATCCTGCCATCGATGCTGGCGAATAAAAGCGGTATGATAGTCACTATCAGTTCATCTGTGGGAAAATTTGGTTCACCCTGGCGTAGTGGCTATTCGGCCTCAAAACATGCCCTGCATGGATTCTTTGATTCGCTGCGCACAGAATGTTATGGAGATGGGTTGGAAGTCCTACTTGTTTGTCCCGGTTTTATCCAGACAAATGTATCCATGAATGCACTCACAGCGGCTGGTACCAAACTCAATCAAATGGATGCCGGCACCGCTAACGGATTGACATCTCCCGAAGCCGCACGACAGATCATAGCAGCTATCAAAGCTGGCAAGGAAGAAGTGAATGTAGGAGGATTCAAAGAGAAGCTTGGCATCTGGATGAAGCGGCACTTCCCATCAGTATTCTCAGTGATGATCCGGAGAATGGCGGTGAGGTGAGGCTATTTGTGATTTATGATTGTTGATTTATGATTGGGAATGATGATAAATAAACAAGCAAATATTATAGTTTAATGTTCATTGGTATTAATATCTCCACCCTTTGATTTCGCCCCCAGAATGGACTCAAACAAATAAAATCGATTCCAACAAAAGCTATTTTATGAACGTCGGGCATTTTGATTGTTATATTTGTTTCATTCGTTTTATTTATCAATTTCATGCGCATTACATCCTTAACATTTCTTTCTTCAGAAATGACATAGGCCTCACGTGAAGGGTTGACTGTTAATATTGATGGCTTATAACAAGGTAATCCGAAGAATTTATCAAGACGCTTGTTTGTATCCACAGCATTTATCTCAACTGTATCCATATCCGGTCTTTTAAAACGATATACTGTTAAATCATATGATTTCGTTGGCTTAAATCTGGTTTCAGACAAATGCACAAACAACGGCAAGGGCTCTTCTGAATGTATTCTTAAGCAGTAAATAATTCCCGACTTAGGAAGTGAATCGGGCAGGATTATTTTCTTTATAGTATAATCGCCCGCATATTGGCCATTTGCCAATACTGCGATATGGATAAATGGAGCTGGACCTATTTTATTCAAGGGATTATAAAATGATCCTTTTCGTATTGATTCAAAGAAATCAGGAATTATCTTTTTTTCGTGTGGCTTAAGTTTGATACCGCTTTGAAAAGTATCTCCAGAATTTATCACTAATTTACCCCATTTCGAAGAGTCCTCTGTTGGAGACCAAGGTCCTCGGTCAAAAACTATTACACCCGGTGGATCAGGCTTACCATAGTAGCCGTGATAATTAATAATAGTTAGTATAATGTCAGTGTCTTGAGTGTTTATT
Source organism: uncultured Bacteroidota bacterium (assembly GCA_903917755.1). Taxonomy (GTDB): domain Bacteria; phylum Bacteroidota; class Bacteroidia; order Chitinophagales; family LD1; genus UBA1941. The sequence continues at coordinate 3,609 of CAIXBT010000305.1, read as the reverse complement.
ACGAGAGCGTAATTCCGGTAACTACTGTTCTCATATTTATAATATTCCCAAACCTTTATCTTATTTAATTGTGGAGCCATTTGATGTGTCCACCCTGAATAATAGAAAAGCAAGAATAATATGGAGAGTAAAAAGTTTTTCAAGGTGATAATTGAATCATGTAGTAAAAATATCCGTTCTATTATCAGTTATCAGTTATCAATTTTCCATTGTCAATTGTATGTCATATATCCAGCCCATACTTCCTAGAAGTAGCCTTCGCGATCTCATAGCCAGCATCAGCGTGGCGGATCACCCCCATAGCAGGGTCATTGTGGAGTACCCGGCTGAGGCGTATATGTGCATCATCCGTACCGTCTGCCACGATCACCATACCCGCATGCAGCGAATAGCCCATACCGACACCACCACCATGATGGAAACTGACCCAGCTCGCACCTCCGGCCGTATTGATCAATGCATTCAGGATAGGCCAGTCAGCGATGGCATCAGAACCGTCCATCATCGCTTCTGTCTCGCGATTAGGTGAGGCCACAGAGCCAGTATCGAGATGGTCACGTCCTATCACGATCGGCGCTTTGACCTTGCCCTCACGTACCAGTTCATTCAGCGCCAGTCCTGCTATCTCTCTATCGCCCATGCCGAGCCAGCAGATACGCGCAGGCAGCCCTTGGAATGCGATCTTCTCATTGGCCATCGTGAGCCATCTGTTGAGGCCTTTATCATTGGGAAACAGCTCCCTGAGTTTCGCATCGCATACATGGATATCGTTAGGGTCGCCGCTCAGTGCCACAAACCTGAATGGCCCTTTGCCCTCGCAGAATAGCGGACGTATATATGCCGGCACGAAGCCGGGGAAATCAAATGCATTCATCACCTGGCGCTTGTCCTTGGCCTGACCGCGCAGGTTATTGCCATAGTCAAAAGTAATAGCGCCACGCTCCTGCAGTTCGAGCATCTGTCTCACGTGCCTTGCCATCGTATCCCAGGAGCGATTACGATATTGCTCAGGGTCTGCTTCACGTAGTATACGTGCTTGCTCCACCGTCAGACCCTCAGGAAAATATCCGATCAGTTCATCATGTGCTGAGGTTTGGTCGGTCAGTGTATCAGGAGTGATGCCGCGATCTAAGAGACGCTGCAGAAGGTCAACCACATTACAGACGACTCCGATAGAGATCGATTCGCTTTTAGCTTTGGCCGCGAGCGAACGATCTATTGCCTCATCTATATTGCTGAAATATTCATCCAGATATCTGGTCTCTATACGTTTTTTGATACGCCATTCTTCCATCTCTGCGATCAGCGCCACTCCTTCATTCATAGTGATGGCGAGAGGCTGGGCACCACCCATTCCGCCGAGGCCTGCAGTGATATTGAGTGTGCCTTTCAGTGTACCTTTGTAATGTTGATTGGCGAGAGATAGATATGTCTCATAGGTGCCTTGTACGATCCCTTGTGTACCGATATATATCCATGAGCCGGCGGTCATCTGTCCATACATGATCAAGCCTTTTTTTTCCAGTTCACGAAAGTGGTCCCAGGTAGCCCATTTGCCGACTAGGTTTGAGTTGGCTATCAGTACACGCGGTGCATCTTTGTGCGAGCGGAGTATGCCTACGGGCTTACCGCTTTGTACCATGAGCGTCTGATCTTCTTCGAGATTTTTCAGGCATTCGATTATCTTATCAAAAGCCTCCCAGCTGCGGGCAGCTTTGCCTATTCCACCATATACCACCAGATCTTCGGGGCGTTCGGCTACTTCGGGGTCGAGGTTATTGCAGAGCATTCTCAATGCTGCTTCCTGCACCCAGCCTTTGCAGCTGAGCTGAGATCCGCGCGGAGACACTATTATTCTTTTGGTAGTTTCTATTGACATCACATGGTGGTTTTTTGCGGCGGAAAATTATAAAACTATACCCATACTCCAAGTGCAAAGTTGATATGCAGATTATTCGTCTCCCATCACTTTACTTTGATGAACGATACTTTCATTATGTATATGCTGAAACAGTTTTAATATGAAATCTTCGGTCAGGCCACCTCTTTTGCCTTTTTCGAGTGCACGCTGTACTATGGCAGCCCATCTTGCAGATTGGTGGATGGCCAGCCCGTTTGCTTTTTTAAACCTGCCTATTTGTTCTGATATACCCATGCGCTCGGCCAGCATCTCCATTATATAGCTGTCTATGCGATCTATCTTTGAGCGAAGCTCATACATCTCATGATGGTCATCATTCATGATATGCGGCTGGCGAACTATGATCTGGTCCAATATCTCAGCGAGACGTTCGGGTGTGACCTGCTGTTTGGCATCACTCCAGGCCTTGTCCGGATTGATGTGTGTCTCGATCATCAGACCTTCGAATCCCATATCCATAGCCTGCTGAGCCAGCGGATAAATCAGTTCGCGAGTGCCTCCCATGTGAGACGGATCGACTATGATCGGTATCTGCGGGTGGCGACGGCGTAGTTCTATCGGTATCTCCCACATAGGCGGATTGCGATAGGCTGAGCTCTCATAAGTAGAGAAGCCACGATGTATGGCAGCTATCTTATTGATGCCCACCGCCGTGAATCGCTCAATGGCGCCCAGCCATAATTCAAGGTCAGGATTGACAGGATTCTTGATCATGACAGGCACATCCACACCACGCAGCGATTCGGCTATCTCCTGCACGATGAATGGAGATACGGTGGTCCGTGCACCTATCCATAGCACATCTATTTCGTTTTTAAGGGCCAGTTCCACATGTCCGGAGTTGGCTACTTCTACAGCTACAGGCAGCCCTACTGCGCGGCCGGCATTTTTGACCCATGGCAGACCGATAGCACCCACTCCTTCGAATGAGTTAGGTCTCGTGCGTGGCTTCCAGGTTCCCGCACGGATCATCCCCACCTTGTCAGTAGCAGCCACGATACGTTTGACAGTATGCATCACCTGCTCTTCGGTCTCAGCACTGCACGGCCCTGCTATGATGAATGGCTTTTTGGCCTGCAGCTGCCAATTTTCTAATTCAAATGGTGATTTACTCATTTATTCCTTTTGATAACTTTTGCAACAACGACTTATTGTCTTTTTGAATTTTATCAGCAATAAGTTCATCACTATATGATCAACTATATTGTGAATTCATATCTTTAATATCAGAAAGCTACACTTCCTTTTGATTAAGAATACAAAACTATAAATAAATATGGAGGATACTTTTGATTATATAGTGGTTGGCTCAGGATTCGGCGGATCGGTATCTGCTATGAGGCTTTCTGAAAAAGGATACAAAGTTCTGGTCATTGAAAAAGGCAAACGATGGCGCAATGAAGACTATCCGACCAGCAACTGGAATATGGCGAAATATCTCTGGATGCCAATAGTGAAATGTTTCGGTATTCAGAAACTTACTTTCTTCAAACAGGTCTTTATCATATCAGGTGTAGGAGTGGGCGGCGGCTCGCTGGTATATGCCAATACACATATGATGCCTAAAGAGAGTTTTTATACAAATAAAATATGGGCTGATATCAAGGATTGGAAAAAAACCTTGCAGCCATATTTCGAGCGGGCAAAATTCATGCTCGGCTCGACACATTATACACGCGAATTTGCGG
>CAIXBT010000304.1 GCA_903917755.1 uncultured Bacteroidota bacterium | reverse complement strand
TTGCAAGAGCCTCTGTATTCATTCATTAACTAAATAATCCACTATGAAGAAAAAAATCCTGTCACCTTTTTCATACCTCACTATTTTGTTTGTCTTTGTTTTTTCGTCTGCATTTTCGCAGGACGACATCATCATGCGCAATGACGATGTGGTAAAAGCAAAAGTCGAAGAAGTAGGTGTGAATGTGATCAAATATCGCAAAGCCGAGAACCCGGACGGTCCGCTTTATGATATGCCTAAGAGCAATGTCTATATGATCGTCTATTCAAACGGATCTCGCGATGTGATCAATGAAAGAGGCGGAGACGGCCCGCCACCAGCCAATAACGGAGGCAGTGTACAGGCCGATGCCCCTATCAGGGAGGCACCACCCGAAATGCCTGTATATGAGCAGCCGGCATGTCCTGTGGCAGGATATCTATGGACCCCTGGCTACTGGGGATGGGGTCTGGGTGGATACTACTGGGTGCCAGGTCTATGGGCCAACCCTCCGCAGGTAGGATACCTCTGGACTCCGGGCTACTGGGGTTATGCAGGTGGCTTTTACGGATTCCATGATGGATACTGGGGTGAGCACATCGGTTTCTACGGTGGCGTGAATTACGGTTATGGCTACGGAGGCACGGGCTTCTATGGCGGCAGATGGGAAGGAGGTGCATTTATGTACAATACTGCCGTGAGCCGCGTAGATGTGACCGTGGTACATACTACTTATGTAGACCGTACCGTGGTGCATACTACTTCCGGCAGTCGTGCCAGTTTCAACGGCGCCGGCGGTATCAGGGCAGATGCCACACCGGCAGAGCGTATGGCCGCGAGCGAAAGACACATGGGACATACTCCTGAGCAGGCATCTCATGTGAATACTGCCAGAAGTGACAGAAGTCAGTATGCCTCGGCTAATGGCGGAAAACCTGCTGTGACAGCTATGAACAGGGCAAACGGTCAGCACTTTGGTGCAGAAGGACATCCTGCTACACCGCATCCTAATTCGCAGCCGCAGCCGCAGCGCAATACTAACAATCCACAGCAGCATACTAATACTCCTGCTACACAGACGCACAATAACAACCCTGCTCCTCAGCAGCAGCACAATAATCCTGCTCCTCAGCAGAATCACAATAACAACCCTGCACCACAGCAGCAGCATAACAATCCTGCTCCTCAACAGCAGCACAACAATCCTGCACCGCAGCATTATGAGCCTGCCCCGCAGCACAACAACCCTGCACCTCAGCAGCAGCATAATAACCCTGCACCTCAGCAGCAGCACAGCAGTCCTGCACCGCAGCAGCAGCATAGCAGTCCTGCACCGCAGCGTTCTGCACCTGCACCGCAGCGTTCTGCGCCGGCACAGCATAGCACTCCTGCGCCTACTCATACTACACCTCATCATTAATATCTGAAAGATCGATAAAGAAAGAGGCTGTCTCAAATGCGAGATAGCCTCTTTTTTTTAGCTAAAATAGTGCTGAACCGATCCTTGATATACCAGCTCTGAATGTTAATGTTTGATGAGAAGTATGAAATTTTAGTCTCTGGGCGGCTCTAGATATTCTGTGAGGCGCTTTTCTATCATCTTGCAGCTCACGAGCATGGGCTTTTTGGTCACGTCGATGCTGATCTCTGAGTTAGCTATGGTATAGTTGCCCTCTATGTGGCCGATGCCGATGGGTATGCTGAAATGACCTGATTTAGTATCACCTTCGAAAATGCCCTTATGCTCTGCTATAGACTTGTGAGCGATGATGAGCAGTTCCTCAGACGATTCAGGAAATGGTATCTTAAAATTACAATGTGCCATGATACTGATTGGTTTTTTGCTACACTAGAATAATTAAAATTTTCGAATCGCACAGTCATTATTTTCCCGCCGATACATTTTTCTCTCAGAATGCATTAACCACATAGAAACATAGAGAACAAAGAACACGAAGCGGCTCATTGTCCCCCGCTGGCGGGGGCAGGGGGTGGAATCATATCGCAATGAACTTTAATCTATATAAATACCTGTCATCCGCGTGCCAATGTATAACCCTTGTATTTAAGTCCTCCCTGAAGGGAGGATCTAGGAGGGTATTTCTCGCAAAAAGGTGCATTATCCATTGTCCATTATCAATTGTGCTGACGGATATCATAACTCCACTTTGGCGATAGCTGGTATTTTTGATACAAACAAAATAGCGATTGAGAAAGAGTGTCGTCCTGATCCTGGCTGTAGTTTCTGTACTGCTGGCACTGCTGATAGCAGAGCGCAAGGGCGATGAATGGGAGGAAACAGTCCGAAGCCTTTTTTACAAAACTGCTTACCACAGCCTGCCGCCTGCTTCGGGCATCATCATGGCGGACACGCTCGGCATACCCTATGTGTGCTATGCAGCCAACGGCAGTGTGGCCTCTCAGCAGCGCTACAATCCTACCATCGTGGCCATGTATGCCATAGCTTATGATACGCTCATCACGCGGCGCAATGATATGGAGGCGCGGCGCAAATTTTTTCATTGCACAGAGTGGCTCATCGATCATATGACTCATCGCGCAGGCTATGCGCTGTATGTCTATGACTGGCAGCAGCCCTTCTATCCCGAGGTCTCTGTGCCCTGGTGCTCAGGGCTGGCTTCGGGCAGGGCCATAGAGGCGCTGTCGATGGCCTATGAGATCAGCCACGAACGTCGGTATCTCGATCAGGCACGACTGCTGGTGAACGGCTTCTACGTGCCGGTGCGTGATGGCGGCTTCATGTATACCGACTCTGCGGGCTGCTGGTATGAAGAGTATGCCGACACTGCCGCACATACACCGCGTGTACTCAATGGCCACATCTATGCGCTGCTGGGGCTGCACCGATATCTGCTGCTGACCCGCGATGACTCTGCCGCCACTGCCTATGACTGCGGCCTGGCGGCACTGGTGCAGGAGCTGCCGACATATGACATAGGCGATAGCTGGAGCTATTATGATGCATGGAAAAAGAAGGCTGACAAAAAATATCAGCGCAACATCACCGAGCTGCTCGATGAAATGGGCCGGATAAGCGGCGACAGGGTCTTCCATCCATATGCCGAGAAGTGGCGCAGGCCGCTGGATGAGCCATATCTGATCAGAGTGATAAAAGAACGCAACCGCTCCGGCGCTATACTGATCGCTGTGCTCGCAGTGATGAGTTTTGTGCTGCTGATGGCTGCTTCATATTCCCTTCGTGTGGCTCGTGGTGAGTCTTAGAATTTGAAAGAACATTGTTTGAATCACAATGCAAATATAGCAATATTAAGTTAAATATTTCAACTTCCATAGAGCAAACTATTGCTCAAAAACCTTGATTTTTGTGTTGATTTTAGAATTGTTTTGCTAAGTAATAAAAAAAGGGCTTGAGGCTTTATTGTAAATTATTAAAAAAGAGATGAATACATATTTTCATGATTTATCTAAAAAATGAAATTCAACCTCTCGAAAATCAATTAGGAAATCAATTATGCCTGTACGAAATTGATAGTGATGCTATCAGAAAATCAAAATCAGCATCATTCAGATATCATCCTCGCTACGCCATCAACAGCAAAAAGAATGCTTTTTCTCCACCCCCTACCCCCGCCAGCGGGGGACAAGCAGCCAATACATCCTCACCCCAGCCCTCTCCCAAGGAGAGGGAGAAACAGCCCAATACATTAACCACATAGGAACATGGAAAACATAGAATGATAACCGGTTTTTCTCCACCCCCTACCCCCGCCAGCGGGGGACAAGCAGCCAATACATCCTCACCTAGGAGGGGAAACAGCGAATCACAACAGCCATTTGCCTTTATGTCTCCCGCTGGGGCTAGGGGATGGAAATCCAATTGTAAATTATCCATTATCTTAGATGTATGAAATCACTTATCATCATTGCCACGATATTATTCTCGCTGATGGCGGGTACTGTTTGTGCTACGGATATGGACCGAGATACCAGCGTGCATCACAGCATGGTGCAGGGCGCGCCATCAGGCACGGGCACTGAGGCTGCACAGGTGAGGGACGATGACGACTTCGCGCCGGGGCTCTTCTTCGGTGTGCTGATCATGTTCGGAGTGCTGCTGGCGGCTGTGGCATGCGGCGTAGTGATGATCGTATCGGGCATCTTGCTGCTGTTCGCTCTCGTGAGCTTCGGTATCGTGTCGGCATCGGTCATGGTGGGGCTCAACAGGAGATCGCTGGCACAGGGTTTCAAGACATTCATCGTGCTCTCTTCTTCTGCCGGCGGCCTCTGCGCAGGCACCCTTATCATGTATGTGCTCAATGAGATATTCAAGTGGTGGACTGTCAAGACGGCTATCATCTTCGGTCTGATAGGCGGGCTCTGGGGCGGAATGGCACTGGGTTTTCTGGCCTTTTATATTTTGCAGAAGCTCACCACTTTTCTCAAAAACAAACTCGACCTGCTGACGGATGATAAGGAGTATTTTTGAATGATTGGTGACGCTTCGCTCTAACATCAGCAGCAAAAAGAATGCTTTTTCTCACCCCCCTACCCCCGCCAGCGGGGGACAAGCAGCCAAATCACAACAGCGATTAAGCGCCACGGCAGTGGCAAAGTGATTTCCTTTTGGTCTATAAGCGGCTTTGATGATGTCCTCGAGCTGCTGAGCGGGGTGCGGTCCGTTATGGAATTTTGTATATTTAATTTAAAACCCAAACTCATGGCAAACAGAAGCTACATATACGGACTTATTAATGACAAGTATTATAGCATAGGAGAATACCCTTATTTCATTCCATACGCATATAGGATACTTGCTGCATATGATAATAAGATAGTTGATTCACATCTTTTTGATAAGATAGTAGGTATTGAAGCTGATTTTCTGCGCGGCAAGGAGGCTTTGTATTGGCTTCTTGATTTCCTGGTAGAAGGCGGACAGATGAAGGATCCTGATGATTTTAAAAATGCCGTGATAGCCACTAAGAAATTTATTGACGCAATCACTGCTGAACAAATATTGCTCGAGAACGGGGAGTTATATGCTCTGTATACCAATGAAGATGATACATACCTCGATGGGCCCGGCCTGGAGAAAGTTAATGGATATGCCCGTGAAGATTATCAATGGATAGGGGAGGATATTGACAACATCAAGAAGCTTAATTTGGCACCGCATAGATTTTTTAATCTCGAAGAGACTGAAAAACTTTGGAAATGGCTGGCCGATCTGAAAGATACCTGGAAAGAAAAATTAGGTCTTGATAGTTGGCGCAAGATTTTATACTTCCAATTTACAGACGATCCTAATGCCCTTCCTGATGAGGCCCGAATGAAGCCTTTCGATTTTGATGAAAAAGCATCTTAATCGAGGGTGCTTTGTATTTGCATTTATATTTTTCGCTCCCGCAAATGCTGCGTTTTCGCAGGATATATACTCGATGGTGTAATAAGCCGGGGTATGATGATCGCAGCTGATCGAAAGCATCCGATGAGCGTTGTGTAGATTATTTTCAAACCTAATGACAGCAGTGGCTGCGTGGGTATCTGCCTCCGCTATACAGATAATGAAGAGTATGAACGAATGAAGAATTATTTCACTACGGGCAGCATTATTTCCATCACTAATAGTGAAACATCTGCAGATAGTCTTTGACTTTTGTCATGTGGCTATGTAACAAATGTTACCATTCATCCCTCGCATCTGAAGTATTTTAGCGCCGCTTAATTCTCATTATCATGATCCAGTTCAACAGTGCTAAAACCTATAGCTACCATACGTACATACTTCATTTTGCCAAAATATTAAAAATGCCTGTGATGCCTCCTCTGCCTGAGGGTGCCAAGGGCGACTTTCGCAAGCTCAACTATCAGCGCATGGACAAGTGGAATAAGATACTGCAGCTATCTGAGTCGGTGCAGGACTGTCTCTCTGCACTCAAGTCGGATATGCGCTGGTATGTGTTCGCTGATCTCAACTGCGGCGACTGTGCGCAGACGCTGCCCGTGCTGGAGCGTATGGCCGAAGGAGCGGGAGGCAAGATAGAGATGCGTATCATACTGAAAGAAGAAGAACCGCAGCTGATGGACCTCTATCTGAGCAACGGTTCGAGAGCGGTGCCTAAGCTCATTGCATTCGATGTGGAGAGCGGCCATGAAATGTTTCGATGGGGTGCAAGACCTGCTACAGGACTGAAAATATACGAGAACTTTCGTAACAATAAGGACAAGATAAGCTGGGATGATTTTGAAAAAGAACTGCATCTGTGGTATGCCAAAGATCGCGGCACCGAAGTGCAGCATGAGGTGGCAGATCTGATCGCTGCCAATATTCCCGACCTCAACCTGATAGGGTCGACTCAGCAATAGGGATCTTAAGCCTGATCTCAAATGTAGTGCCCACGCCCTCTTCGCTCTCTGCACTGATCTCACCGCCATAGGCATCGATGATCGACTTGACTATATGCAGCCCCACACCGGTGCCTTCGATATTCTCATGAAAGCGCTTGAAGATGCCAAACAGTTTATCTCGCTGGCGTGCCATATCAAATCCTAAGCCATTGTCTGAGATCGTAAAAATGAAGGTGTCTTCATCTCCCTTTCGCGCATCAAACCGTATGATGAGCGGGCGCTGCGGGTCGCGGTATTTGATAGAATTGGAGATCAGATTGTGAAAGACACTCTGCAGGTAGAAGAACGAAAACTGAATGTCTGCCATGTCATGCAGGCTGACCTCCAGCAGGGCATCGGCCTTGTCAAGATCGCGACGCACCATAGAGGAGACACTGTCTATGATGGTGTCGAGTCTGAGTGGCTCGGTGTTTTGAATATCTTTGGATAGCAGACCGTTTCTGAGCTTCAGTATCTCATTGAGACCTGTATTGGTACGCTGCATTTGCCTGATCACATCTTTCTGCAGCTTCAGTACTTCTCTGTCTTCGGGCCGGAGCTGGGCAGAGTCTGCTATGATGTCAGTCAGGCCGCTGAGGGCGAGTATGGGCGACTTGACATCATGCGCGGTGATGAAGGCCAGCTGCTCCAGATAGCTATTGGCAGCTTTGAGTTCTTCGTTGAGGCGCAGGGCGCTGATGTCGGTATAGATGCTGACCCAGCCCGGTTCATTGCCTCTGATCTTGTCATATTTTTTGATGGTGGCAAGGGCGGTTATTTTTTTGCCGGTGGGGCTGGTCATTTCTATCTCATGCCTCAGGTATCCGTGCTCCTGATATTCGCGGCGGTCGGCCTCTTTGGTACTGCCTATCACGGTGTAGGGTATAAGGTCTTTTATGTTTCGGCCTATGGCCTCATCTGCTCGGATCTCAAACATATTTTCGGCGCCCCTGTTCATACTGATGATCGTGTTATTGATATCGGCATAAATGATACCATCGGGCATCATCTGTATGAGCGATGCCTGCATCTCTATCACCTCCTGCGCCTTCTTGTCTTCATCTATATCGATGATAGAGCCTATGATGGAGCTGGGTTTGCCCTCGGCATCCAGTTTGGTCTTGCCTGCTATGGAGAACCATCTGTAGGTGCCGCTCTTGGTCCTGAACCTGACCTGCGACTCAAATGTAGATGTCTCAGATGCTTTTTGCCTGAAAAAAGTCACCACAGTCTCCAGATCTTCGGGTGCCAGCAGCAGGGCATACAGCTCTTCTGAAATGATGAGCTCATTATTAGAATAGCCGATCATTTCCTGAAAGCGGGGGCTCAGCCAGCTCTGTTCAGGTTTTGAAAAATTCCACTCCCAGAGTCCTGCCACCATACTGTCGAGCGCATATTCGAGCCGCTGGCGGGTTTCTTTGAGACTGGTGATGTCAGTATTTATCCCGAGCCATTTGTCACTATTTATACCATCTGAATCGATCCTTTTGACTGATGTGAGGGTGCTGACCTTTCTGCCGGAGCGGGTGGTGAAATCGATCTCCCCTTTCCAAAATCCCTTTTCGCCCCATATGAGCTCTCGTGCATCATCGGGTGGGGCACTATTTCCCGCAGTCACTATATCAGTCATGTTGCGGCCGATGGCCTCGGCTTCAGATATTTCAAATAACTCTTCGGCCATCTTGTTCATACTCGTGATAGCCATCTTAGTGCCATAGACCACGGCATCGGGCATGAGGTCAAATAGCTCTGCCTGGCGTTTTAGTTCCATCTCGGCATTCCTTCTTTCGGTCAGGTCGCGGGTCACTTTGGTCAGGCCTATCACCAGGCCTGCGGCATCATGTATGGCTGTGAGGGTGACAGTGGCCCAAAAGGTGCTGCCATCTTTTTTCACTCTCCATCCTTCATTCTCCACTCGGCCATCTTTGAGTGCTGAGGCGAGGTTTTGCTCCGGTATGCCCGCATCACGAGCCTCTTTAGTAAAAAAAACACTGAAATGCTTTCCCACTATCTCATCAGTAGTATAGCCCTTGATCTTTTCTCCGCCTATATTCCAGTTGGTAATGATCCCGTCTTTGTCCAGCAGCACAATAGCGTAGTCTTCTATCTCCAGCACCATGCGCTGATAGAGCTACTCGAGCTGCACGCGTGCTGAGTCGGATATATTGAGATCGCGAGATATGTACCAGATGCCCATAAAGAATACCCACATGATACTGATGACCAGCACGGCAGCCCCGAGTTCGGTAGAGAACTCAATTCTCCCCGCCAGATAGAGGGTCCCGTAGCCTATGAATACCGGCAGTATGACCGCAATGGGTATATACATGCGGGCAGTTTTGCCGCCTATATTTTCGCTGCCTATCACCCACATGAATCCACGATGGCTGTTTTCGTAAAGATAAGCCAGCGATAGCAGTATGAAGCAGAATGCGGTCTGCAGAGACATGGGCAGAAGATGGGTCGCTCTGGGCACATGAAATAAAATGACCACGAAGCCGAAGATCCCGATCACAAAAGCCGCGAGCATCAGATAGTTTCCGAGGCTTTGCTTCCAGTCACGCTCTACTCTGGCCAGTAGTAGTGCGGTACCGATCAGTATAAAGTTAAGGGCGGTATTGGGAGCCATGCGTTTCTGCATCATGTGAGTGGCCTGATCTGTGATATAGCTGCTAAACAGCAACTGATCCAGATGCAGGTCTATACCTATGATGCGGATCAAAAGAAACAGCCCCAGTGTCATCGGTATGATGGCTGACAGTATCCAGACGGCATGGTTGAACCTGTTGTATTCTAATTTGTAATAAGATAAAAATGATATCCCGCAGAGGATGATGCAGATAGCCGTGACGGGGTTCATCACTACATTAGAGAATGGATATATAAGTATATTGATAGAAAATGCCCAGCCGACCAGTGTCAATAGGGCTATGACGATCGGAGTGACAGAAAGGAAGGTGGTGTATTTCTTCATCGAAAAACTTAAAGGCTATATGCCAAATGTAATTGTTTTAGAACATTTTATCTCAGATATTATCAGGGTGCTAATACAATATGTATGTTGTGGGAATACCGCAACCTTCACTGGGTAAACAGCCAAATACATTCTCACCCCTGCCCCTCTCGAGGAGAGGGAGGAACAGCCAAATGCATGAACCACATAGGGAACATAGAAAACATAGAAAAACCCTAGCCCACGATGTCAATCGTGTTTGGTTTATGTTCAAGCGAGGACGCTTGAACAGGCGGGAATTACATCCTCACCCCTGCCCTCTCCCGAGGAGAGGGGTGAAACAGCCCAATACATGAACCACAAAGGAACATAGAAGACATAGAAATGCAATTATTAACCGCAGAGGTAGAGAGGAAATTCCAGTGTGCTTTGTATTGTTTGTTTCATAAAAATCAAACTAGCTCTAAAATGTATTTCCTATCTTAGCTATACAATATATAGTACTACCCTTTTGTATAGCAGAGCAATAAAACAACATGGCAGCAAAAAAACAGGAACGGGACCATTCGGAATGTGTGCAGATGATCCTGCCCGTACGCGATGCACTCGACATTCTCAGTGGCAAGTGGAAACTGCCTATCATCATTTCGCTGGGCTTCGGCAATAAGCGCTTCACGCAGATATCGGGCGAGATACCGGGTATCACCGACAGGATGCTATCTAAAGAACTCAAGATGCTCGAAGAGAACCAACTCATCAAACGCACGGTCTATGATGCGTTTCCGCCGGTAGTGGAATATTCGATCACGCCGCATGGCAGGTCTCTGGAGAAGGTGATCACAGAGCTGCGCACCTGGGGCGAACAGCACCGCCGCAAGATCCACGGCCGCAAATAGGTTTCGGTTTGTGTGACAGATGTTTCGGTTCGTGTGGCACGAAGAAGGCGATGGTATTTATCAATTGTACATTATCCATTATCAACTGGTCTTCCAATTATAATAATGCAGTTCGCGGCTGTTTGAGGCATCGTCGTAGAAGTTCATGACCGAAAATGCCGGCGGGAACTCCTGATTATTGCCGCCCCACCAGGCCCCTGACACAGCACCGTTGCAGTAGTATTTGGTGCCGTTATATTCCAGTTCATCTATCAGGTGTATGTGTCCGCTCAGACAGGCTTTGACTTTTTTAGATTGAGAGAAAAGGTCCTTCAGCACCTTGGCATCTTCATGCATATTGCCACCGCCTATGTGCCACTGATCGAACTGCATCCGCGCGCCATCGAACACCGTACACACGGCCAGTATCGGGATGTGCGACACCACGCAGACAAACATATCTGCCGGGGTGTCGGCCAGTGTCTTTTTGAGCCAGTCGAGCTGCTCATCATCGAGGCGACCCACATATCCGGGTATCACTTTTTTGTGTACGCTGTCGAGTATCACAAAGCGCCATTTCCCTTTATCAAAAGAGTAATAGCGTTTTGGTATTTGAAACTCATCGCAGGCCCATTTTTTAGCATCAGGGAAACTCGATGCGCTGAGGCTGATATGAAATAGGTCGTGATTGCCGATGGTGTGATGCACATCGAGCGAGTTGTCGCCCTTCATGATACTGTGAAATGTCTTCCACATGTTCTGCACCGTGTCTTTCTTCTGCGAGCAGCTGTCCATGATCGCATCGCCACCTGTGATCACGAAGTCTGCACGGTCTTTGAGGCCGTTCACTTCATGCAGCGCCGCCGCCATGCCATACTCAGGCACACGGCCGGGTTGCACATGTATATCGGTGATATGCGCCACGCGGAGCAGCCTCTTGGGAGTGGGTTTGGTATCTTCTGCGGCCAATGCGGCAGCGGGCAGACCTGCTACTGCACCGGCTAGTGCCAGCGAACGAATGAATGATCTGCGGTCGAGTGTGAAGTGGGACATGTGTATGAGTTTCCCGGCAAAATAAAATATTATTTGTTAAGCAAAAATGAATAAAAACGAACGGTGGGCTGCCACGTATCAAAGCATGGGCTCAGTGACCTGTGCCTCCTGTTCTTGCTGTTTTTTGAAGCCTTCATTGCGGCGTGCGGTCACCTCCTCATAGGTAGCCTGATATTTGACATGGTTAGTGTTCATCACCCTATCCCAGAAATTAAAATAGAGGCCATAGTTGCAGGTCACATACTTATGATGCATGTTGTGATTGGTCGATGTGTTGAGCCATTTGAAGAGCGGATGCTGCAACATACGGTGAGGAAATATCTCATAGCCCAGATGCCCCATCACATTAAAAATGATCTGCCACATAGAGAGGATGAGCAGCGATGAAAAATGCAAGGGAAGCGTGAATATCAGAAAGGGCACAAAAAGGATCTCAAGCACGGCCTCATAGGGATGAAAAGAAAACGATGCCCAGGGCGTAGGGTCTTTGGACAGATGGTGCACCTTGTGTACGCGCTCATACAGCAGCGGATGATGCATGAGCCTGTGCGCCCAGTAGAAATATGTGTCGTGAAATATGATGATAAAGATCGTAGTGGCGATATAATAGATCAGACTGTGGTCAGACAGATTGCGATATATCTTTGTGTCGAGAATATGGCTTATGACCGCAAAACGAATGGCCACAACCACTGATGCGAATACGGTAAAAGTAAGAACAGAGTATCCGACTTCGGTCATGATCTGACTGCGCTCGGGCATCTTCTGCTGTATCTTCATAAAGAGCCAATCCTGCCGCTTGATCACATAGTAAAGCAGATAGGCGGAGCCGGCGAAGATGAGATAGCGCGCACCCAGCAGTCCGAATGATAACCACCAGCGGACGAACAGGCTCACATTTTCGGGGATAAGCTGCGACATATTTGCGATTTATTCTCACAAATATAATATTCCGGCGGGTTAAAAAAGGGGATTAACAGTCATCGCATTCTCTGAGTAGAAATGCATTGAGCCTGAGTGAAGAAATCTTTTGGGGAAATTAAAATTGAAATACAAATCCCCCTGCCCTTTGCTCTTTGTGTGAAATTATTTTCCTCAACTCTCCCAAAGGAGAGGGAGCAACAGCCAATGGCAGAGCCTTGTATTCAAGTCCTCCCTTCAGGGAGGATTTAGGAGGGTTCTTGCTCTTAGTGTGCGAATATATCGCTCAGGAAACAGCCATTGCTCTTTCGCGTTGAAACGAAATAGCCGGTGTGATGACATTAAATTGTATTGTTTTCTGGAGATAGTTCAGGTCAAATTCGAGATTGGAAATTTCTTCTCTCACTCTCGCCTGCATATTCTCATCCAGCATCGGTAGTTGATGTTTCAATGATCTTATTTCGCGCTCCAGTTTCTGTAAAGAATTGTCCATAAAAAAGGTTTATTTATTCAAATTTTCAATGTTCCTTGCCCGGTTGAAATGCAGGCTGCATGTATGTTTACCGAAAGCTATCTTAAAAGTTACAGGGCTTTTGAAACCTTGATGTCGATTACTTATTTCTTGTTGTGAGAAAGGGGCCTCTTACAAAAAAAAACATGTAACTAGACAGCATATACGTGTAAAGTTTCAGTGTTATTATCCCTCACCCAGATCCACATCTATGATCGAACTGGTGGGAATGAATGCACCACCTTTGAGCACTACATACTGATCGGTACGCGCCCATATGCGTGCATAGACTTCCATCTCACCATCATCAGTATTAAAGAGTATCCTGACCTTATGATGATGATTGCCCATCAGCATGGCCATATATAGTTTTTGATCTCTGGCTCTGATCTGCTCTCCCGAGCTTCCTGATTCTTCATTTCTAAAAATGATCTTCGACATGTCATCATGTTCAATATCTCTTACAGCTCCCATATTTTCCATTTAAAACTTATCCTGACCTGTGGTGATCAGAATGGTTAATAATCATTTCACTCCACGTGATGTATGCAGATACGGATAAGAAAAAAAAGAGTTATGAAAATCCGTTTGTAAAATACAAGGCATGATGGGTATCATTTTCAAACCAAGTGGTGGAAAGGGTTTGCTGTCTGCTATTTTTCTTCGAGGTCGATCTCAATAGTGAAGAACAGCGTCTGATATGTGTAACGCATGCTCACCATATCGGTCATGGTGAATGAATCGCTGCTGCCCTCAGATCGCGTCAGTCTCATACGCGCACCTGCATGGCTGCCGCTCACTACCACCATCGGCATCGGTATGCTATCGGGAAATTTAGCCGATTCATTCTCCGGTATATCTTCAGGTTTATCTCTGCCTGTCGAGTCCGCTCTATAGTCTGATGTAGTAGCGGTAAGCATTCGGCGGTGAAAATAATTTCTGAAAGCAAGTCCTGATATCACTATCGTATCAGCAGGGAATGATGCGATATGTTTGATCTTATATACCGGTGGTTTATGTGTGATAGTCTTTCCAAATGTAGCATCGAAGCCTTCATCTATGCCGCATATCGTTATAGAATCGATCTCGACCGGTATGATGAATACCTTGTCAGCACTGCCTTTCAGCACCGATGGCGAATAGACCAGCGCCGAGTCAAACACATCCTGCGATACATACACATGCTTCTCGCCGGGAGCGGTGAGCGTGTTTTTCAGTATCAATATTTTCTGCGAAAAACATGTATTCGCACATAGAGTGAAGAGGATGATTGAAAAATATTTGACCATTTATTCCTTCGGCATTTTACTTATGATATAATATACCCAAAAGATCATACCGCAGTGCAGCACATCATTCTCCGAGACCCAAACACCGCGCTGCCACAGCATCTCCGCTGCACCCGAGAGCATATAGACATAATAGGCCACACTGACAGCAGTGAAGATGATCCACACATTTCGGCGATAGAGATGCTTGCTGCTTCTCTCCATGCTGCATGCCCGTGCATATAAGAAAAGCAGGATGAGCAATGATGGCAGCGAGATGAGCACAAAGAGATCGAACGAGACCACAAACCGCAGCGGCACCATAGCGCCATAGATCAGCAGGGCCTCATATAGCACCGCACTGATACAGGCATAGCAGATGATGGCTGTGCGCAGACGTCCACGGGCGGCGGCATATGCGCCCGCTATCAGAAATGCGCTCATACCGGGCATGGACAGCAGCATGTATATCACTTCGCACCAGCTGGTCCATGTGCAGGTGTCACGTCCGGCGCATTTGAGTTCGTAGCCCAGCGCCTGATAGCTCGTACCCGCGCATAGCGCACCCGCACCCGTGAGGCAGAGACCGATGCCCATATAGATCCGGTAGCGGTCTGCTGTGCCTGATAGCGACCTATAGCCCGCATAGAGCGCATACAGCCCCACGAAATATACAATGAAGGTGGAAGTGGGCTGACAAAAAATAAAATGGAGTGATGCTATGTGTATCCTGATCCAGGGGGCATGCTGCAGAAACTGCTCGGGTGTGACGAGCGGCGAATAGGCCACTGCATCAAGCCTTCGGCAGCCCGCGAGCAGGATGGCCGCAAAGCCAGGGATAACCATATGTCGCTTACTCAATGTCATAATATCGTGCTGATAGATGGCATGCTTATCAACTAATTTCAACTAAATATAGCAATCATTCATTTGTGACAAATCTATGACGCAAATATTGCAATAGATGAAAAAGGAAAAGAAATGATGCCGGGAAAATTTACGGTGATGAAATGAATGCAAATCCTTTGGTAAAGGGGGGCTGGGGGATTTGTAATAATACATTTTTCACCGCTGAGACGCTGAGAGACGCTGAGAGAAAATTCACTCACGTTAATCCGTTTGATCCTTGTCATCCGTGTGCCAATGCAATACCCAAAACCACCTAAAGGGGGCTTAAACAGCGACCTGCAAGCTTGTATTTATTCCTCCCTTCAGGGAGGATTTAGGAGGGAACTAATTTTCCCGCCGTTGTCGTCTGACCGACAACTATTATGTTCTCACGGTGCAAGTATCATTTTCTTATAGGCATTATTCCATCAGGAAAATTATCTTTAGGTTGCCAATTTTATATATGAAAAAATTAGTCCTTCTACTTCTGGTATTTATCTCCCTGCAGCCATCAGGCAGCGCTCAGAAATTTGAGATACGCGATGGTCAGTTCATGCTGAACGATACCGCCATGCGCATCTATGGCGGCGAGATGCACTATGCCCGCATACCGCGCCAATACTGGCAGCACCGTATCGAGATGGCCAGAGCGATGGGCTGCAATGCGATCTCCATTTATGTATTCTGGAACTATCACGAGACCGCTCCCGGTGTCTGGGACTGGACCAATGACAATCACGACCTGCGTGCATTCGTGGAGACTGCCAGAGCCGAAGGTATGTATATCATCCTGCGCCCCGGCCCCTACACCTGCGCCGAATGGGAGTTTGGCGGCTTCCCATACTGGATGATGAACACAAAGCTGCGCAGCGATGATCCTGCCTTTCTCGATTCATGCCGCATGTATCTCCGGCAGGTGTATCAGCAGGTCGACGGGCTATTCATCGAGCAGGGCGGCAATATCATCATGACACAGGTCGAAAATGAATTCGGCTTCTTCGCTTTCGAAACCAATATCTCTAAGCACAAGGCCGATTCATACAAGAACAAACTGCTCAACTTCTATCGCGAGGTGGGCTTCACGCATACGCTTTTCACCTGCGACGGCGGCATCATTCCCATCGTCAACTTCGCCCGCATGGGTCATGTCCATGGCATCTTTCCGGGCACCAATGACAGCAAGTTTCTCGGCACTGCCCGCCATACCGTGCATCGATATTTCAGCAAGAAAGGGCCTTATTATATTCCCGAAGAATATGCCGGATGGTTCACGCACTGGGGCGATGCGCATGTCTTTCATCGCGATGTGGAGAAGTACAAAACACATATCGAGGCACTGCTGAAGACGGACTTTTCTTTCTGCTACTACATGATACATGGCGGCACCAATTTTGGTTTTATGAATGGTGCCAACTCCGGCCCCGCGCATGAAGTGTGGCCCGTAGTGACGAGCTATGACTATGGCGCCCCGATAGATGAGGGCGGCCACCGCATCCCGCTCTATGACTCGCTTCGCGCGGTCTATCAGCGCGTCACACACAGGTCGCTGCCCGATGTGCCCGGCCCGATAGCGAGCATGAAGATCGATAAGATAGAGCTGCAGGCTTTGCCTTTTTTCAAACAAACCATCTGGGCCAATAAGGTTGATTTTAAAGAGCCTTTGCCGATGGAGCAGATGCCTCAGACGGGATATTGTATCGGTGCTATAACGGGATACGGATATATCGAGTATGAGAAGAAGTTTGCCGAGGAACGTCATGCTGATCTCTCTACCGACGGTATCACTGACTTTGCGACGATCTATGTCAATGACTCGCTGGTAGCTACGATCAATCGCATGGG
>CAIXBT010000303.1 GCA_903917755.1 uncultured Bacteroidota bacterium | reverse complement strand
TTCGGGCAGATAGCCGCCGCCAATGCTCTAAGCGATGTCTATGCGATGGGTGGCAAACCGATCCTGGCGATAGCTGTCTTAGGCTGGCCTGTACAGAAGCTGCCTCCTGCTCTGGCGCAAAAGGTACTGGCAGGTGCGAAGGATATTTGCAAACAGGCGGGTGTATCGCTGGCCGGTGGTCATACTATTGATGCCCCGGAGCCCTTCTTCGGTTTGTCTGTGAATGGTCAGGTAGCGCTTTCCAATATCAAAAAGAATTCCGATGCTCAGGCAGGAGATATTTTATATCTGACGAAAGCGCTGGGTACTGGCGCACTGACCACTGCATTGAAGCGAGGACTCATCAGCCCTGAAGATATGAAACCATGCATAGCCGGTATGTCCCGACTCAATAGCATCGGTGCCGAGCTAGGCCCGATGGAGTATGTTCATGCGTTGACCGACGTGACCGGATTCGGGCTGATAGGGCATCTGATGGAGATGTGTGAGGGCAGCAGCCTCAGTGCGGAATTATATTATAATGAAATCCCTCTGCTGGATCATGTCAAAGATCTGGCCGCAAAATTCATTTATCCTGATAATACTATGCGAAACTGGAAGACCTTCGAATCCAAAGTAGAGGGTATCAGCGGCGAGTCTCTGCTCACGCTCTGCGACCCGCAGACCAGTGGTGGGCTCCTGATATCAGTGGCACCCGAAAAAGAAGCTGAGCTACGGTCACTACTGCTTTCTCATCAGCTGCTGGCTGCCCGTATCGGTACCATGACAGCCAAACAGGCGAAGTCGATATATCTGAAATGAAATAGCCCCCGATGACGGGGGCTAACTTCTATACCAAAAATAAACCTGCACAATTATCAGAACTTGATCACAAGCATATTGAACGGATCATCGCTGAGTGTGTATTTGACATTAGCTGTGCTGGGCTGCTTATTGTCATCAGGCCACAGGCTAAGGTCTACATCTACGATAGGCTTGTTGCACTTGATAGCTTTGGCTATGTAGCGCTGGTATCCTTCTATCTTAAAGATCACTTTGATCTGATCTCCGATCTCATTTTTATTGATCGCCAGTGCATAGTTGCCTTCCTTGTCGATAGCGGCATTCACCAGTTCATCCCCGAATTTATCGAAGTTGATCTTAGCATCTGTGATAGGTAGTCGCGTCTCTGCATCGATTATCCTGCCCGTTATCACCATCAGATCGGGATGGTTGACCACACTGTTCATTACCGCCTGAGTACTTGGCAGCAATTTTTCAGTTTTAGAAACGCTTTGAGCAGACAGCTGGGCTGAAACTATAGTAAGACCCAGAAAAAACAATACTAACCTTTTCATGACACTCTCCTTTTTATTTTATATATGTATTAATCGACTTTTGAATCTATAGACGGCTGAGATGTTGTTTTGTTTTGCCAAAAACCGATTAAATCATCAACGGGCCTTTTTTATCAGTGAACAAGTTTTCTCTTTCGCTATTGCAAATGTAACGCATCAAATCCGCATCCTGTATAGGTTTGCGCAATAGTTAGATTGAAATGGGGGAGAATTTATGCGAACGAATTTTTTTTATAATTCGTTAACGTTACTGACATTCGAATGACTGATTTTTCATAACAAACGATATGTCTTAAACATATAAGATAAACACATGTAATTAATTTAACAATACATATCACTCAAAGGCCTGAAGTTCGACTAGTTTGCTATAGATGCCACCCTGCTGCATCAGTGTAGCGTGAATGCCGCGTTCAGCTATCTTTCCATCGCTCATTACGATGATCTCGTCGGCATTTTGGATCGTAGACAGTCTGTGCGCTATCACAATGGTAGTGCGGTCTTTCATCAGTTTGGCCAGTGCATCCTGCACCAGCTTTTCGGACTCCGAATCCAGTGACGATGTGGCTTCGTCCAATATCAGGATCGGTGGGTCTTTCAGCACGGCACGGGCTATCGTGAGCCGCTGGCGCTCCCCGCCGCTCAGTTTGCCGCCACGGTCCCCTATCACGGTCTGATATCCCTGCGGCAGTCTGACTATGAAGTCATGCGCATTGGCCACTCTTGCGGCTTCCTCGATCTGCTCCTGACTGATGTCCTCTTTGCCAAAGACTATATTATTGCGTACGGTGTCATTAAACAGGATCGGCTCCTGAGATACAATACCAAAGAGTCCGCGCAGATCAGCCACTCGGGCCTGTCTGATGTCCTGGCCATCTATCAGTATCTCTCCTGACAGCACATCATAGAAACGCGGCAGCAGGTCTACCAGTGTGGTTTTGCCGGCTCCAGACTGACCTACCAGTGCTATCATTTTGCCTTTTTCGACCCGGAGGCTGATACCTTTCAGGATCTCTCTATGCTGATTATTTTTATAAGAGAAAGATACGTTCCTGTATTCGATAGCCTGACTGAATCCCTTGACAGGCTTAGCATCCGGCGCTTCGATGATCGTGTTTTCGGCATCCAGTATCTCAAATATCCGTTCGGATGATGCTAGGCCGATATTGATCTTATAGAAAGCCGTAGAGAAGCTCTTGGCAGGCTGTATCAGCAGCGAGAACATGGCTATGAAACCGATAAATGTAGCTGCTTCCATTTCACCCTTCAGCACCAGGCCACCACCGAACCATAGCACAAGACTGAACACTCCTATGGCAAGAAACTCTGTAAGAGGTGATGATAATTCATATCTTCTGTTGATCTTATTGCCTTGACCGTAGAGGATCTGATTGGTCTCATGAAACTGGCGCTTCTTATAACCTTCAGCCCCGAATGCCTGCACGATCCGCAGACCGGAGACGGTCTCTTCGAGTATGGATATGATGCGGCTGACCGTATCCTGAATATTCAGCGACTGGCGTTTCAATGTTTTGCCCACACTTCCTATCAATATGCCTATCACACCCAGCATCACAAAGACGAAAAGGGTCAGCTTAGGGCTTATCATGAGCATCCAGGAGAGCGACAGGATGATATTGAGCGGCTCGCTGATGGTGACTTCCAGCATGCTGAATATCCCGCCTTCTATGGCGCGGATATCGTCCGTCATACGGGTGATCAGATCGCCTTTGCGCTCATTGGAGTAATATGACAAAGGCAGCGAAAGCAATTTGTCAAATAGTTCATTGCGAATGTCTCTCATCACACCTGTGCGAATGGGCGACAGCACCCGCAGCGCCATATAGCGAAAGAAGTTTTTCAAAAAGATGACAAGAATAAGCGCCATACAGACTTCCAGCAGGGCTGTAGCCGGCCCCGACACTCTTTTCTCGGTACTCAGCACATATTTGATGAACTGCAGGATAGAGTTGGCATTGGCAGTGAGAACGGGCTTTTCGGTCACTTCCGGCACCTGATTGAATATCAACTGCAGCAGCGGGATGACCATCACTACCGAAAAGAGCGAAAACACTGCCGACATCGCATTGAACAGAAAATTAAATACAGCGAGCGAGCGGTATGGCCTGAGATATCCTACTATGCGGGAGAAATTTGACACGACGTAAATATATCTTAAATACTATGAAAGCGCTTTATGAATGCTTTTGATCCTGCCCTTATTTTGTCTCTTTCACATTATAGTAGAAGAGAATGCCCGATGCGGGCCAGGTAGTAACGTGGTGCTTGAATCCTG
The DNA here is from genome assembly GCA_903917755.1 of uncultured Bacteroidota bacterium. Lineage (GTDB taxonomy): Bacteria > Bacteroidota > Bacteroidia > Chitinophagales > LD1 > UBA1941. Next base: position 19,056 of record CAIXBT010000303.1, on the reverse strand, counting down.
CTTTCAGCGAGATATTGTTGAAATTGTGCGTGCCCGCCATGATGATCTTAGGGCCCTCTTCAGACAGCTCTTTTGAGGAAATAAGTGCGGGCATCACCGCTGCTACGTGCCCGGTGGCATTGGGTGCGGCATTCTTATAGATAGCAACGACCACATGCCCTTTGTTAGCATAGTCCTGCGCCTGTTTGTAGATATCATCTCCTGCTATAAGGTTCCAGCCCTGTATCTTGGCTTCGGCAGTGGTCAGCCAGTCGCACTGATCATTGGCCAGCATGTCCTGCGGGTGCTGTGGTGGCCTCAGGATGTAGAGCCCCTGCCGATGACAGAGTTCTGCTACAAATACCGAGCTATGTGACTTTTCGATCTCTGTGGTGGAAGGCGCATCCGGCAATCCAGTCTGACAATTGACATGGCCTCCTGCGAGCCAGAGGTGCTCCACATCGAGACCGAGATAAAATTTCTTCAGTTTCTTGCCGCTTTCGTTGATAGTCAGCTCCTGTGCATAGCTGTACAGCGTGACTAGCAGAAATAAAATCAGGGTGGATCTTCTCATATCTACGAAAATAGAAAATCTCGGGGAAGCCCAGACAATAAAAAAACCGCCCTCAAATGAGAGCGGTTTTGATCGATTAATTTTACTTATCAGGTACTGGCAGCTGAGTCAGTGTTTCCTGTAGACGACTCGGTTGACTTGTCCGGTTCTGTTGTTTCCTGCTTATCAAAAGGGCGTCTGCCCAGCAGCCTCTCGAGGTCATCTTTGAATATAACTTCCTTGGTCAGCAGTTCATTTGCCAATATATCCAGCATGGCGCGTTTATCTCTGAGCAGGGCCTGTGCACGTACATATTGTTCATCTATGAACTTGCGGGCTTCCTCATCTATCATTTTGGCGGTCTCTTCGCTATATGGTCTGCTGAACGTGCTGTTATTGACCATATCATAGAACGATACGTTTCCTACCTTTTCATTCATTCCATAATAGGCTATCGCCGCATAAGCCATTTTGGTCACCACATCGAGGTCGCTCATAGCGCCTGTAGATATCCTGTCGAATACCACACGCTCTGCTGCTCTGCCTCCCATGGTCATACACATACGGTCTTTCATCTCTTCTGTGGTCTCCAGATATTTTTCCTTAGGGAGATATTGAGCATAGCCCAGTGCTGCCACACCTCTCGGCACTATAGAGACCTTCACGAGCGGATGCGCATACTCGAGGAACCAGCCGCAGAGGGCATGTCCCGCTTCATGATAGGCGATGATCTTTTTCTCTTCAGGCTGTATGATCTTGTTTTTCTTTTCGAGACCACCTATCACACGGTCTATCGCATCGTTGAAATCTTCAAATTCGACCTCGCTCTTTTCCTTGCGTGCAGCTATGAGGGCAGCCTCGTTGCATATATTTGCAATATCAGCGCCTACGAATCCCGGTGTCTGTGCGGCCAGTTTCAATGGATCTATATCCTTGCCGGTCTTGATGGCCTTCAGATGCACTTTGAATATCTGCTCACGACCTTTGAGATCGGGCCTGTCTATAGATATCTGTCTGTCGAAACGACCCGGTCTGAGGAGTGCCTGATCGAGTACGTCCGGCCTGTTGGTCGCGGCGATGATGATCACACCTTTCTCTCCGCTGAAACCGTCCATCTCCACCAGTAGCTGATTGAGTGTGCTTTCGCGCTCATCATTGCCCTGTACGAGCGTCTTGCCACGGGCACGGCCTATCGCATCTATCTCATCTATGAATATGATACATGGGGCCTTGTCACGTGCCTGTCTGAAGAGGTCACGCACACGCGATGCACCTACCCCGACGAACATCTCTACGAAATCGGAACCTGATATAGAGAAGAAAGGAACCTGCGCCTCGCCGGCCATAGCCTTTGCGATCAGCGTCTTGCCTGTGCCCGGAGGGCCTATGAGCAATGCACCTTTGGGTATCTTGCCACCGAGAATGGTATATTTCTTAGGGTTTTTAAGAAATTCCACGATCTCCTGTACTTCTTCTTTTGCCTCGTCGAGACCAGCCACATCGTCAAATGTGATCTTGATCTTTTCATCCTTATCAAACAGGATAGCTTTGGATTTTCCGATATTGAATATGTTTCCGCCCGGGCCACCCATAGCGCCGCCGCCCATACGGCGCAGCATAAACATCCAAAACAGGAATGATAGGCCAATCAGGATCACCCAACCGATTATTCCGTTATAGTCGCCTTTCTCTTTATAATAAACACTGATCTCCTTTACCTCCGGATGCTCCTTGTAGAAGGTATTCATAAACTCATCAAACTTATCATTCGATGCCACAGTGAAAGAAAAATGAGGACCCAGATTAGTACTGTTGAAAAAGTTATTCTTCGCAAGGGTTTTGTATTTCGGCAGGGTCAGTGCAGCAGAATCCAGATAGACGAGGCCCTCTTTGGCACCCACTATCTCGATGGCTTTGACCTCGTGATCTATCATCAGCTTGCGCAGATCGGTCATGCTGATCTCTTCGGTCCGATGCTGAAACAGAGGCAGATTCATCAGTGCCAGCACTACGCCTATCAGCAGCAGTACCCAGACAAAATTGAATTTGAACCCTCCATCCTCCTCTCCACCTTTAGGTTTCTGGTCTCTGTAAAAAGGCTTATTAGGGGTTTTTTCCTTATCGTTATTTTCCATTTTTACTTCTTCTTTGTACTTGTTTTTTTAGGAGCCGCAGCCTTTCTGCCCTTTGCCGGTACTTTAGATTCAGATATTTTTCCGGCCGGAGCTTTCTTTGCAGCAGACTTAGCAGCAGGTGTTTTTTTGCCTGCTTTTCTCTCCTGGATCTTTTGGTCTACAAACTTTTTGTCGCTTAGTTTCTTGTCTGCATACTTTTTATCCCTCGGGGTCTTGTCTGCCGATTTTTTTCCGGCTTCTTTCTTCTCTGCATTCCTTTTGGCATAGGGCCTGCCTATGAATTCTCTTTTGGCAGGTGTCCTTTCGCTCGCAGGCAATGATTTCTCTATATCCTCCAGTGTATCTTCAGATACAGGTGCGTATTTCCTATTGGATTGACGTACCACTTTTGGTTTTATTGCAGCAGCTGGATCATGTTTTGTAACTTTTGCATCATTCCACAGCTCTTCGAGCATATAGAAATCACGCTTTTCGCGGTAGAAGATGTGCGCTACGACATCGACATAATCTACTATCACCCATTCGCCGTTTTTCATCCCTTCGGAATGATATGGTCTGTGGCCGGCTTCTTTAGTAGCATCGAGAATGCTCTGAAAGATAGCATTCACCTGTGTATTAGAGTCTCCGTGCGCAATAATAAAGTAGTCTGATACAGTATCCTGAATGTCACGCAGGTCAAGGCTTACCACATCCTGTCCCTTCTTTTCTAAGATCGCTTCTATGACAAGATCTTTTAGTATTTCGGTGTCACCCGTTTTCTTTTTAACCAAAATTTATATTTTTTATTTCCGTCAAAAGTAATTCATTTTCACAAATCCGAAAGAATACCAATATTAAGCCCCCAAATGAGCATCTTCAGTTGATACCGGACACTTTGTTCACATCATTCATTTCTTTGCTTCACGTTTTTTCATTATATATGCAAACATGTCAGATACACTCTTCGTTGGTACAAATCACATATCGCTTCAGAGTGTAGACTCGACTAATTCTTACGCCAAGAATTTAATAGGAGACAAAAAGCCGCCCGAAGGCACGCTGATCACCGCTGAGGAGCAATCTGCCGGCAAAGGCCAGGCCGGTAGCCGCTGGCAGGCCGAACCGGGGCACAACCTGACAGCATCTTACATTTTATATCCCGGTTTTCTCTCGGCAGACAAGCAGTTTTTTCTGAATATGGCCGTCAGTCTGGCCGTCAGGGAACTGTGCGAGGAGATCACAGGCCACGAGATCCGGATCAAATGGCCCAATGATATATATTATCGGAATAAAAAACTGGCGGGCATATTGATAGAAAATATCATCAGTGGGAGCCAGATCAGTTCTTCTGTCATCGGCATCGGCTTGAATGTCAATCAGACCACTTTTGGCCCCGATCTGCCCAATCCCACTTCTGTCAAACTGATCACCGGACAGGAAATAAAGCTGGATACGGTCATTAGCAAACTCAACAGCTATATCGAGAAGTACTATCTCCAGCTGCGTCAGTTGCATTTCAATTTTCTGGACAAAGGCTATACCGTACATCTCTACAAATACAATCAGACAGCCACTTTCCGCAAAAACGGTCAGGAGTTTCGCGGCGAAATAAGCGGAGTGACCAAAGAAGGCAAACTCATCATCGAATCGAACGGTAGATACTATCGTTTTGGTTTGAAAGAGGTGGAGTATGTGTAAAATACAATACAGCCTGATATCACAGAGAAGAGTTTATTGAGAAATACAGAGAGGCCACAGGGGAAATAAGGATTACTGTCTTTGTCTCCTCCTCGGCTGTTCCTCTATTTTCTCTGTGTTCTCTGTGATAAACTGTATTGATTTTTTCCATACAAAAATCTTAATTTCGCCCTGAAAATAAACCACCATGCCCAGTTTCGATATAGTCAGCAAAGTAGATCCGCAAACGGTTGAAAACGCCATCAATGTGGCCAAAAAGGAAATTCAAAATCGCTATGATTTCAGCGGATCAAAAACGGAAATAGATTTTGACAAGAAGGAGCTGACCATGAAGATCACTACCGAAAACGAGATGCGCCTCAATGCCGTTCTGGAGATCATCATCTCTCGCGGAGGCAAGCAGGGGCTCGATCCGCGCAGCTATGACGTGAGCAAAGAGCACTATCCCTCCGGCCCGATGATAAAAAAAGACCTTAAGATGAAAAACGGTCTCGACAAAGAGGCCATGAAAAAAATAAGTAAGGCCATCAAAGATGGTGGTACCAAAGTACAGGCAGCTCAAATGGATCAGTTGATACGCGTCAGCAGCAAAAAGATCGACGAACTGCAAGGCGTAATGTCAGACCTCAGAAGGCAGGACTTCGGTTTTCCATTGCAATTTGAAAATATGAAAAGCTAAATTCATTGTCTCAATACTAACTACTCAAATACTAATTTATGGGCTTTCTCGATCAACTCAAACAACTACAGGAACTGAAATCCAAGATGGACGATGTCAAAAGCAGACTGGATACTATCACAGTTTCGGAAGAAAATCAATACATAAAAGCCACCGTCAACGGCAACCGCAAGATCACTGCTATCGAGATCAAACAGCAGATGGACCCTAAGGAAATGGAAAAACAGCTGCTGGCAGTGCTCAATGAGGCGCTGATCAAGTCTGACTCTGTGATGCAGAGTGAAATGAAGGGCATCATGCCCAGCATACCGGGACTTGGATAAATGATTTATTTCATATCCCAAAAAACAATTAAAGTCTCCTGCAATGACTTTTTTTATTCATAGTTTTACACTATGGTAAAGAGCAAATGCAACATCTATTCTATCCTTTTGGTTTTTCTGTTCGGCTTTTTGAATACTGGATCCGCAGAGGCAGTTGAGCTAAAAGGCAAAATAACCCTCTTGAGCGGCGGCATGCCGGCTACCGCTATCCTTCATTCATATGGCGACGAAAGCTACACAGGGACAGCTAATATCGACAAAGACGGTGCTTTTTCTTTTAAGGTAGACGTACCCAAGGCCTCTCTCTTCAGTCTTCGTTTTCTGCATACCACCTATGATGTGATGCTCTCTGCTGCTGAAAAAACCACTACGATCAATATCAAGCTGGACGGGGAAACACTGAAAGATATCGGCACCGAAAAGTCGAGAGAAGATGATGCATTCAAGACCTTTAAAGCACTCGGCAGTATCTATGATCCCAAACTGAGATCTCAATTCGTCAATTGCGAAAATGAAGACAGCTGCGCAAAAGAACTGCATAAACTCTTGTCTGAATATGCCCATGAATTGAGCCTTATACAGCAAAATTTCAAGGGCACCTATACCGCAGATGTGCTCTGCAAAATGCGTATGCCCCTGATAGCAAAAAACGTAAAGAGCACAGTCGATGAATTCAGAAAAGGATTTTTCGAAAATGTGGATTTTTCTGATTCCTCCATCTTCAATGCACCTACCTATAAGGATATGATCGCCAACTATGTTGATTTTCTGATAGAACCGAAACTTTCAAAAGAAAATCAATTTCTGATCTACTTTACCGAAAAGATCAAACCAAACCCGGTCGTATTTCGCAGAAGTGCCGGGCTGCTTTTTGATGAACTGGTTCGTAAGCAAAAAGAAAAGATGCTGGGAATGTTCATCACCTGGTACAATACCGGCACCAATAAAACAGCCGTCAATAATCCCGTGATGGACCTTCGGCTCAAAAATATTAGCCGCGTCATGCCGGGGCAAACCTATACCGACGCGATCGGCCCCGATACCGCCGGCAACCCGCATTCGCTAAAAGAAGTGGTGGACAGGTCTAAATGCACCTTGCTCCTGTTTTGGGCATCTGACTGCTCTCACTGTAGAGAGGAAATGCCTTTTATAAAACAGTATTATGAAAAATATCACGCCAAAGGATTTGATGTATTTGCGATCTCTATCGAACCTGATCCTGAGAAGTGGAAAAAATTTGTAGCAGACAAAAAACTACCCTGGACCAATGTACTATGTGGCCGTACGGCAGATCCCAATCCGGCCATCCAGTATGTATCGGTCAGCACACCGACCATGGTATTGATAGATAGCAAGGGAACCATTCTGCATCGCTTCATACCGAAGAGCAGATTGGAAAACCACATTATTGATGCATTGAAGTGAACCTTCGGGCCTGTGTTGTTGTTTTTATTGATGAATAGCATGGCTATTTTGAAACCTTATTTATGCTCGGTTATCGATTTACTAAATATACTCCGCAGGGCCAAACACCTTTTGACAAATTATTTGACCTGTTCAAACAGCTGCTCACCTATACCAGTGGCGATGTGTCAGAATCACTGAGCTGGCTCACCGAGCTGGACAAAGAATACAAACTCACAAATTCGGGTTACGGTATCGGAGATTTCATCAATGACCTGCGTGAGCGTGGCTATCTGAAAGAAGAACAGCAGGGCACGGGAAATTTCAGTATCACCGCTCGGACCGAACAGGCCATTCGTGAATCTGCATTAGAACGCGTATTCGGCAAACTCAAAAAGAGCAATCGCGGCAATCATAAAACGGGATTCACCGGTCAGGGAGATGAACAAAGCAGCGACCTTCGCTCTTATACTTTCGGCGACTCTGTAGAGCAGATAGCAATGCTCGAATCCATGAAAAACGCACAGGTCAATCACGGCATACAGAACTTTATGATGCATGAGGATGATCTCGTGGTGCGTGAGCAGGAGCATAAGACACAGACCAGCACTGTGCTGATGATAGATATTTCTCACAGCATGATACTCTATGGCGAGGACCGTATCACTCCCGCCAAGAATGTAGCGATGGCATTGGCCGAACTGATCAAAAAGAAATACCCTAAAGACACGCTGGACATTATCGTTTTCGGCGATGATGCCTGGCAGATCGAGGTCAAAGACCTGCCCTATCTGCAGGTAGGCCCCTATCACACCAATACTCCCGCAGGCCTCGAACTGGCCATGGACCTGCTTCATAAAAGAAAGAATGCCAACAAACAGATTTTTATGATCACAGATGGCAAACCAAGCTGCATGAAAGAGAACGGGCAGTATTATAAAAACAGCTGGGGTCTGGACAGAAAGATCGTGAATAAATGCCTCAATCTGGCTCGTGCTGCGAGGAGACTGAAGATCTCTATCACGACCTTTATGATCGCATCTGACCCATATCTGCAGAGTTTTGTTGAAGAGTTTACCGAGGCTAATAAAGGCAAGGCTTTCTACACGAGCCTGAAAGGTTTAGGAGAATATTTATTTGAAGATTTTGAAAGAAATAAAAAAAGAAAAGTGCGCTAATTTAAACCACATAGATCACAATAGAAAACATAGAAAATCAATATTTCTATTGTGGTTAAAAAATACAATACAATGAAAGTACCAACACTCGGAGACCTGAAAAAAACAGGTTACGTACCCAAATCCATCAAAGATGAATTGAGAGACAACCTTATCATGAATATCAAAGCCGGCGAGACGATATTCAAAGGCATACTAGGCTATGAAGACACGGTGATTCCTGATCTGGAGCGGGCCATTCTTTCGCGGCACAATATCAATCTGCTGGGTCTGCGCGGTCAGGCCAAAACCCGTATAGCCCGTCAGATGACAGAGCTGCTGGACGAGTGGATACCGGTGATCAAAGGCAGCGAACTGAATGAAGACCCTTTCAAGCCCATCACACGATATGCCAAAGAACTGATAGAAGAGATGGGCGATAAAACCCCGATCGAGTGGATGCACCGCAGCGAAAGATATGCCGAGAAACTCGCTACTCCCGATGTATCTGTAGCTGACCTGATAGGCGATGTCGACCCTATCAAGGCCGCCAATCTCAAACTAAGTTATGCAGACGACAGGGTCATACATTTCGGGATCATACCGCGCAGTAACCGTTGCATTTTCGTCATCAATGAGCTGCCGGATCTGCAGGCCAGGATACAGGTAGCCCTGTTCAATATCCTGCAGGAGGGTGATATACAGATACGCGGATTTAAGGTGCGCATGTCGCTCGATGTGGAGTTTATCTTTACTGCCAATCCCGAAGATTATACCAATCGCGGCAGCATCGTGACCCCGCTCAAAGACCGCATAGGCAGTCAGATATTGACCCATTATCCCCGGACCACAGCGCTCTCTCGCCAGATCACACAGCAGGAGGCGAGACTCAGTCCCGAGCAGCGAGAGAGTATCACTATCGGAAATATCCTCAAAGACCTGATCGAGCAGATAGCATTCGAAGCACGTCAGAGTGAATATGTAGATGCACGCAGCGGTGTCAGTGCCAGACTCACGATATCGGCTTATGAGAATCTCGCTTCTACTGCCGAGCGCCGTATGATGTTGAATAATGAGGAGCGCACAATAGCCCGTATAGGCGACCTGTGGGGTGTAGTACCCGCCATCAATGGCAAAATTGAGCTGGTATATGAAGGGGAACAGGAAGGTGCAGCGATGGTAGCCCAGCACCTGATCGGCAAAGCCATTCGCAATTACTTCCTTTTGTTCTTTCCCGATCCGAGCAAACTAAAAAAGAAAAAAACCGCATCACCTTATCAGCCCATCCTCGACTGGTTTTCTAGCAACGAAGCTCTCGACCTGATGCTCAATGCAGATGAATTTGCCTATCGCAAATCACTAGACTCCATAGAAGGGCTGGGCAAGCTGGTGGACACCTACATGCCTAAACTCGAAGCCACAGAACGACACACTGCTATGGAGTTCGTGCTTCATGCACTGGCAGAACACTCACAGATCGGTAAGTCAATGCTGGAACGCAGTGTACAGTTCAAGGATCTTTTCGGGTCAATGTTTACAACATCAGATATAGACAGCGAAGAAGCTTAAACGATCTGTCTTTGTCTTACTGCATCATAGAGAAGTACTGCAGCGCTCACTGATACATTCAGCGAATCGATCCTGCCCAGCATCGGTATTTTGATACGTTCATCTGCTGCCTGTACCCACTCAGATGACAGGCCGTTAGCCTCATCGCCCACTACGATAGCTGTGGCCGTGGTAAAATCTTTTTGATAATAGCTTTCCGTAACATTGAGATCGGCAGCATAGGTCTTTATCCCATTGTCCCTGAGAAATGTGATCACATCAGATGCAGATGCCACTGCTATCTGATTGGTAAAAACCGTACCGATACTGGAGCGGATCACATTAGGATTGTAAATATCGGTTTTGGTATCGCAAATGATCACCGCATCTATTTTGACTGCATCGCAGGTGCGCAGCATAGCACCCAGATTGCCGGGTTTCTCTACACCTTCTATCACGAGTATGAGCGGATCGGCAGCGAGCTTTAATGAGTCCAGTGTATGTGCTCTCGGATGTGCGGTGGCTATCACGCCTTCGGTAGTGCCGCGATAAGCTACCGATTCATATACCTGTTTTGTGACTGTAAAGGTCTCTGTACCCTGTAGTTTGCATTTCCTTATGTTATAGACCTCATCATAGATGAGTAGCTCCTCGCAGACGAATAACTGCGTGATCTCATAGCCCATCTCATCGGCCAGACATAGTTCCCGTATACCCTCTATCACAAAAACACCCTGCTCGCGGCGCTCTGAGGCTTTGTCGAGTTTTTTCAGCGATTTGATCTTAGGGTTTTGCGGACTTGAGATAAGCATGAGTGCAATTAAAAATTAAAAATTGATAATTGATAATTAGTTTAGAGTCCAATTAATATTCAAGCGTGAAAATAGGTTTGTTTTTCGGTTCCTTCAATCCCGTGCATAACGGGCACCTGATCATAGCCAACTATATCTGCGAAACTACAGATCTGGACAGGGTATGGATGGTGGTCTCACCACAGAATCCCTTCAAAGAAAAACAAAGCCTGCTGAATGAATATGACCGCCTGCACCTCATTCAGCTGGCCATAGATGGCAATAAGAATCTGCGCGCATCAGACATTGAATTTAAACTGCCTAAGCCCTCCTATACCATAGATACGCTCACACATCTTAAAGAAAAATACCCTGATCATGAGTTTAGCCTCATCATGGGCGGTGACAATCTGCAGTCGCTGCACAAATGGAAAAACTATGAGCTGATCTTAAAGAACCACGATATATACGTCTATAAACGCGATGGAGCATGTGAAAATCCATTTCCCGATCTGGCATGTGTGCGATTTTTAGATGTGCCTCTGCTTGACATTTCTGCCACTTTCATTCGCGAGAATATTCAACTGGGTCATTCCATGCAGTATTTCCTGCCGGATAAGGTTTGGGAATATGTGCGCGATTATAATTTGTATAAGTAGATCAGATCGCCGGTTTGGCCTTGTCAGCATCATACTGATAGATGGTCTGAAGCATTACTTTGCCTACTGACTCCAGCGCATGCCGATCGATCAGGCCCATCACATCTTTATGCGTGTGGTGGTATTTGCCAAAACCATCTTCATTATATCTGATCACATCAATGGTTGGGATGTGAGCGTATTCATTCACATAGTAGTGGTCATCTGTCACACCGCCATAGATTCGGCTTTGAAACAGGCTGCTGTAGCCCATTCTGGCTGCGAGGCCCCATACATACTGGCTTACCCAGTCGGCACTTTTCACCGATACCCCTTCGCGTATAAACACAGCATCAGGTGTGCCGACCATATCCAGATTGATACCGAAATCCGCCCTATAGCCGGGTACATGAGGCGACTTGGCCCAGTACTGCGAACCGAGGCACCAGGTGTTTTCCTTATGCGGAAGCTTGCTATCGCCGGGCTGTCCATAGTCTTCGCTGTCGAATAGCACTATATCCACTCCTATATTCGGTTTTTTGGCCTGAATGGCGCGTGCCAGTTCCATCGCTACGGCAGTGCTGCTGGCGCCATCATCCGCGCCATCTATCGGCTTGTCCTGATCATGGTCATCTTCATCTGCTATAGGGCGAGTGTCCCAGTGAGAGCTGATGAATACGCGTGTCTTAGCCTTAGGATTAAAAGAAGCAATGATATTCTTCGATCTGATCTGCTTGCCATCGAAGGCGGTAGCAGTATAGGTTTGAACATAGACGGTATCGGCCCATTTTTTCAGCTCGCTGACCATCCAGTCAGCGCATTTGTCGTGAGCTGAAGAGTTGGGTATGCGCGGACCGAAATCAACCTGTGCCTTAGTATATGCATAAGCCGAATCGCCACTGAATGCAGGTATGGCAGCCAGTGGAGCCTCCTGCACCGGAGGCACATTATCACTATTGTTTGATTTTTTGAACCAATCACATGAACTCAGCAGGGCTATAAAAGGGAGAACTAAAAGAAGTTTTTTCATTAATTATTTATGTGATTATTCAATTGCTTGCTTTGTATTTGCAAATTCTTTTTGAGAAAAAATCCCCCTGCCCCTTTATAAAGGGGGATCAACAGCCCTAATTCCTGCTCCAGGTCGTACCTTCCTTGCCGTCTTTGACCTGAATGCTGAGACGCAAGAGCTCATCGCGTATCTTGTCAGAAGCCGCCCAGTCTTTTTTGTCGCGCACATCTTTGCGAAGCGTGAGTATCACACCCATCAGGCCCTCAGCCAGTCCATCGTCATGTTTTTCCTCTTTATCTATAGCCAGTATATCTCTGATGAAGGCCACAAAAACGGTATACAAACGGCTGTAAGTCTCTTCGTCTAGTGTGCTGATGCTGATGAGACCTTCTTTGTATGAGTTGATCTTTTTGCTCATTTCAAAAAGGATAGCTATCGCCTCTGCCGTATTGAAGTCATCATTCATTTTGTCATAGACCTCTTCGCATAGTGCTTTCACTTCTGTGATCTCTGTCCCGACTTTTTGCGCATCATCTTTTATGTATTTCAGCGCGAGCAAAGTTTTGTAAGTATTGATCAGCTTTGCAAAGCCCTTCTCTGCTGCCTGCAGTGCCACATTCGAAAAATCGAGTGTGGAACGATAGTGTGACTGAAGCATAAAAAACCTCACAGCCATTGGTGCATATGCCTTTTCGAGCAGTGGGTGTGAGCCTGCGAATAATTCTTTAGGCAGAAATGAATTGCCTTTTGATTTGCTCATTTTGTCACCGTTCACCGTGAGCATATTGGCATGCATCCAGTAATGCACTGGCTGAATACCATCAGCACCGACACTCTGTGCTATCTCAGCTTCATGGTGAGGAAACTTCAGGTCCATACCTCCGCCATGTATATCAAATTCTTTGCCCAGATATTTGCAACTCATAGCCGAGCATTCGATATGCCAGCCCGGGATGCCCTCGCCCCAGGGCGATACCCAGCGCTGAATGTGGTTAGGTGTCACAGCTTTCCATATCGCAAAATCGGCTGCACTTCTTTTTTCATCCTGACCGTCCAGATCGCGTGTACCTTCTAGCAGTTCTTCTACCACGCGACCACTGAGTTTGCCATAGTCATGGTGCTCCGAATATTTTTTGACATCAAAATATACCGAGCCATTTACCTCATATGCAAAACCGTTTGCGATGATGCGTTTGACCATTTCGATCTGCTCTACTATGTGTCCAGTAGCCGTGGGCTCGATGCTCGGCGGCAGGATGTTGAACTCCTGACATACTTCATGAAAACTGTTGGTATATTTCTGCACGATCTCCATCGGTTCGAGCATCTCCAGTTTCGCGCGCTCCTCTATCCTGTCCACACCCTCACCGGCATCGTTGGTCAGGTGGCCTGCATCCGTGATATTGCGCACATAGCGGACCTTATATCCGATATGCATCAGATACCTGTACACCACATCAAAAGTCGTGAATGTACGCAGGTTGCCCAGGTGAACTTCATTATAAACCGTAGGCCCGCAGGAATACAAACCGACAAAGGGCGGATTGAGGGGTTTAAAGACTTCTTTCTCTCTTGATAAACTATTGTAGATCTTCAGTTCCGATTGCATAAGGTCAAATATAGAAAAGACGTGCTAAATTAATTGTGCGGCTATCATAAATAATCTAAAGAGATAATGTGACCACCACCGGAAAGTGATCTGACAGTGTGCGATGAATGCTGCGAAAGGAGTTGACCCGGATAGAGGGGTCAGGCAGTACAAAGTCTATCCTGAAAAAACCGAGCTTCGAATTAAATGACTCTCCGAAACCTTTGCCACGCTCCACAAAGGCATCATTCAGCCCGCTGCTGATGGTTTGATATGAATATGAGACCGGAGAATCGTTGAAGTCGCCGCATACGATCTTCTGCCCCTGATGTGCACTCACATGCTCATGCACCGCTTTGGCCTGATCAGCACGCTTCGCATAGGCATGTTTCATTTTTCTGAAAATATTTTTGACCCTGTACCAGTTTGTATTTTGATTTTCACTTAGCTCCTCTATCGCATCGTAGTCATCATAATTCAGATGCATGGACTGAAGGTGTGTATTGTAAATTCGCAAGGGTTTGCCATCGATACGGAGGTCAGCAAATATGCACTGATTGCCGCTCTTCTCACCAAAACGAACCAGCCCTGTATCAACGATCTCATAGCGCGAAAAAACTGCCAGACCCCATAGCAAATGGTGCCATTTCATATGCTCTGTATTCTTGTACCATTTGTCATCCGTGACATGGAGATAGTGATATTTATAGCCCAGTGAGTCGCGGATATATTCTTCATTATGAAACTCTTCATCATCGGTGTAAAACTCCTGAAAACAAATGATATCGGGGTTTTCCTTACGGATCAGGTCCATGATTCTGGAGCGTGTCTTTTTATTGCCGGACCAATTGTAGAGGTCGAAATTTCTGACATTGTAGCTCATCAGTTTTGTACCTTTTTCTTCTGCTTTAGAAAAATGAAAGGCGAAAATGCTTTTGACAAAAGGCCAGCAAAGCAGGAGTACGAAGAGGTTTAACCAAAATATTTTTTTCCGCCATAAAGCCCAAAGCAGCAAAAAAGTAAAAACCGACACGAGCGCTATCGGAAAAGCCAAACCCAGAAACGACAGCGGCCATGCTATAGAAGGGCTGATATAGCAAGACATACAAGCCGAGAAAAGCACTATAATGAGACAGATATTAAGAAAATAGAATAGCCTTCTGATCATGGGAGTAAAATAGTAAAAAGCATTGCTGAACAGGATGAAAATCCACGAAATCACTTCAAAAGCCCGTATTCTTTTTTATCATTCACAGAGTTGACATATGCAGCAGCAGTCTCTGCCACCGTATCTCTCAGTGGCCTGAAGGTATAGTGAAGTGTTTTACAAACTTTGTCATTGCGGTATTTGAAATCATTGCGGGCCAGCGTCACACTATCTCTGGTGACCAGTGGCGGTGCAGCCGAAAACAACGATTTGACCGCATCGAGCCGCCATGCCAGCGAGGCGACAGGTTTGCTGACTTTGATATAAGGACGTCTGACCTTCATTGCATCTGCTGCCATATACATGACTTCTGCCCAACTTGAATTTTCGGCTGATACGATGAATTTCTCTGCTGATATATCTGACTCCATGAGTTGTATGGCTATCGATACCACATCGCGCACATCTACGAAACCATTGATACCAGAGGTATAGAACGGGATCCCTTGGTACACCTGATCGAAGAGGGCATTAGGTGGCATGGACCAGAAGCCGCCGCCGAGTATGGTGGAGGGATTGATGATCACTGCATTGAGACCCTCTGCTATGCCCCGCCAGAGCTCACGTTCGGCATATAATTTACTTTTGAAATAAGCGAAATTGTCTTTTGAATCTTTGACATCGAGATTTTCATCTATCATCCTCCCGGCTGGTTCCGGTCTGCCGAAAGCCGCTACACTGCTTACATAGAGCAGCTTCTTTATATCACTGCCTATCGCCGCGTTGACCACATTTGCAGTACCTTCGGCATTTACGTTGAGCATCTTATCCGCATCAGATGCCTGCATAGATATCAGAGCAGCGAGATGATATACCTTATCCACGCCCTTCATCGCTTCCTCCAGAGAGAAAATATCTGTCACATCGCCTTCTGCCCATTCCATACGGGTAGCATAGTCGCCGAGAAGTGTGAGGTCGCTCGTCGGTCTCTTCAACCCACACACTGACTCACCCCTGTCTATCAGCTGCCTGACCAGATAGGAACCCAATAAACCATTTGCGCCGGTGACTAATATCATTTTAATGCAACCTCATCCCTGCCCCCTCCAAAGGAGAGGCTGGAATACAATTTATGTAGCGAATATCGGAAATGATTTTGGGAAAACTTCATTATGGATGATAGAGCGCACCTCCGACCGAGTCTCGGCTAGCTCCAGTCACTGAGCTTAGCACATTGGGTTCAATTCGCCATCTGAGCAGACCGATAAAAGCCATGACGAGTGCCTCTTTATACTTTACGACTTCATCTGCGGGGATATAGACCGACAGAGGGCGATGCGCCGCTATCCTATCGGTCAGATGGGTATTAAATGCACCGCCGCCTGTGATGAAAAGTTTGCCATGTTTAGGCGCCTGAACTTTCTCTATATGTGCAGCTATTTGAAGCGCTATATGTTCGCAGTAGGTATGAAGTTTATCTTCCGTACTGATCTGGAAACTTTCCATCAGAGGAATAATGACCTCTTTGCTGAAACCATTGTCCAGAGATTTCGGAAAGTCTTTTTGATAAAATTCCAAGGCATTTAATGCTTTCAACAGTGGCTCAAACAGGTGCCCAGCAGCAGCCATAGCACCGCCTTTGTCATATTCCAAACCCTTTTGTGCAGCATAATAATTCAGCACCTGATTTGCGGCGCAGATATCAAAGGCAATGATCCTATCATCTGTTTTGACTGAGAGATTAGCTATGCCGCCGAGATTGAGCAGGTAGTTGTATTCTTTGAACAATAGCAGATCGCCTACCGGCACAATGGGTGTGCCCTGTCCGCCGAGTGCTATATCTGATGAGCGGAAATCGCATGCCACAGCTATGCCCGTACCGGTAGCTAGTGCGGCACCATCGCCTATCTGTGTGGTGAAACGCAAATCAGGAAAATGAAAAACCGTATGCCCGTGAGAGGCGATAAGGTCCACTTTCTCTTTCAAATTATTTTTTGAAACAAAGCCATTGACCATGTCTGCGAGGAGATGCCCATAGTCTGCATGAAGCTGCCAGAGAGACCTGCCATCGAGTGTGCGGACAGCGCTCAATCTATCGGTCCATTCTTTGGAGTATGCTATACAGTCAGCTTTTTCTATAGAAAATTCCCACCCGGAATTATTTTTTTCAAAATGGCAATAAGCTATATCCAATCCATCCAGTGAACTGCCAGACATCAAACCGATAACTCTGTGTGTGGGCATTTTAGAATTAAGAGACATAGATTATCTTACTAAGGTCACGTTGCCTTTTTTCAGGATCTCCTGACCATCATAGGTGCGTGCTTTGACAAACCATACATAGACTCCCATATCTTCAGGGTGACCTTTGTAGGTACCATTCCAACCGTCTGTGATGATGTTTGTGGTATACACCTTCTCACCCCAGCGATCGAAAACTGAAAATTCTTCCAGTATTTCAATATTCAGATACCTGGCTATTCGGAAAAGATCATTCACTCCATCACCGTTTGGTGTGAAGGCAGAAGGTACCAGCAGCAATGTGTATGACTCTACCGTCACCACCATCGTGTCGCGATTATTACAGCCGAAGTCTGATGTGGCAAACAGATAATAGGTAGTGGTATAAAGTGGCGTAGCTGGTGTGGTGAGAGAAAATGGATCTAGTATGCTGCTATTGGTATCTCCCGGATACCAGAAGTATTTCACGCCGTTGGTACTACCATTGAGTGTGGCCGGTGTGTTTCTGAAGATCACCGTATCATTGCCTGCATTGACGAAAGGTAGTTGATGCACTGTCACGTCCACATTGGCAGTGGCGGAGAAGCAGTCATTGGAGACCTTGACGGTATAGACCACAGATGAATCAGGTGTAGCGCTCGGGTTTGAAATAAGTGGGTTTGAGAGCCATTCTGCGGGGGTCCATTGATAATAGAATCCGCCCGATGAGCTAAGCTGGATAGTGGTGCCCACACAAATATCAAATGGCGACTGTGCGGTGGCTGTGACCGGCAATTGTACATTGACGTGTATAGAATCATCTGCATGGCACTGATGGATATTATATATCCTGACATAATACCATGAGGTATCTGTAGGTATCGCGATAGGATTGGCTACAGTGAGAGAAGACAGGGTACTATTGGCCTGCCATTGGTAGTTCACCCCTCCGGTAGCAATGAGTTGAATCGGTTTACCCTGACAGATATATGCTGTATCAGGTCCTATACC
Organism: uncultured Bacteroidota bacterium; assembly: GCA_903917755.1. Lineage (GTDB taxonomy): Bacteria > Bacteroidota > Bacteroidia > Chitinophagales > LD1 > UBA1941. Next base: position 1,194 of record CAIXBT010000303.1, on the reverse strand, counting down.
TACCACAGGCGGGAAGAAAACATATACCAGAACCGAATCTTTCTTTTTGCAACCGAATGTATCTATGCCCGTCACATAGTATATGTCCGTCACTGATGGCGTAGCGAACGGGTTAGCGATAATGGTATCTGACAATGTCGGATCAGGCTGCCAGTGATAGGTATTGGCACCGCTCGCATGCAGATGTGCCGTATCGCCTATACAAACAGAATCGACACCTTGAGTGGCGACCGGAGGCAGCGGATGCACTATGATCGTAGCCGTATCGCTCTTGGTATAGCAGTAATTCTGTACGGTAAAGATATACGTGGTCGTAGTCTGAGGGTAGAAATTAGGACTGTTAGAACTTGGATCGCTGATGCCGATGTTAGGGCTCCAGTTGTAGTATGAATCTCCCTGTCTCAATACATTCAATGTAGTTGTATCAAAATCGCAAATAGCTTTGACATTACCTATTATCAGATTCAAAGACGGATCGAGATCGAACACGGTCACCGAGTCAGTGAGTTTGCAGCCATTAGCATCGGTACCTGTCACATAGTAGGTCTGATTGGCCGGAGGGCTCGCTACCGGATTGGCGATGGTGGTACTCGAAAGGCCTGTAGCCGGGGTCCATACATATGATACACCACCTGTAGCTGTGAGCTGCACGCTCGTATGGTAGTTAGCACCTGTCAGACAGATAGAAGTATCGGGTCCCGCATTGATATTAGGCACAGGATACAAACTGACTATCACAGAGTCTTTATTGCGGCATCCGTTTGCATCTGTAGCTACCACATAATAGGTAGTAGTAGCCCTAGGGCTGGCCACAGGATTACTGATCACCGAATCGCTCAGAGTAGCACCCGGAGTCCATACATAGCTGGTGCCGCCCGCTGCCGTAAGCTGTGTACTGGTGAAAGGGCATATCTGGACATTAGAAGAAGGAGTGATCACCGGCAGCGGATTGACCAGAAGTGGTTTGATGATAGTATCTCTGCATCCATTAGGAGTGACGGTGACCAGCGTCACATTCTGATTGCCAGTAGAGGTATAGATATTGCTTGGGTTCTGAAGGGTGCTGGTAGCGCCATTTCCAAAATCCCAATAATAATTTGTCACTGTACCGGTTCCCGTATATAGAAAATGGGCCGTGTCGAACACACATAGGGATGATGCCGTGAAATTAGCTACAGGCATGGGTTTGATAAC
>CAIXBT010000302.1 GCA_903917755.1 uncultured Bacteroidota bacterium | reverse complement strand
TTGAAGAATGATTGTACTAATCATATCACGGTATTCGCCGGTTCGAAGAAAGAAGTGTTTGACGGCAAAAGCCAGCCTATCGGCGGCATGAGTACCAATACACTCTATCTGAGAGAGGGCGACGTGGTCTGTATCATGAATGACCCTAAGACGATCCAGGCTTGCGCCATCGCCAAACCGGGTGTCACTAAGGTGGAGATCAATAAATCCGGCAATGGGTTTATAAAATAAGTATTGTAATTAATTGACAAATTATAGACAGCCATTTGCATATGCAGGGGGCTGTTTTAGTTTAGGTGAAGTTGTTGGTCAGGCAACTAATTTTAAAGTATTGCTATCAAAGTCTATGGTATGGTTCTGCCTAGTCCACCACCACCCCGCTCTTCCTTATCTAAGGAGGAGAGCCAACATCCCACTGTATTTTGTATTAGTTCTCCTCCTATTTTAGGAGGAGTTAGAGGTGGTAAATTGCCATGTATGTATAGGCATCGCTTGAGTCACGTTCTCAGCTACCGAAATTGAACACTATCTTGAGATTTACCCTTCTGCCTGTGAGATTGTTCGGCACGGCATATTGATTATTGTAGAAATCCTTGATCCAGATATAGGAGACCACATTCTGAATGCCGAAGATATTCAGTATATCCAGACTGAGCCATACGGATTTGAAGGCCTTAGAGGTCGGGGTCTTTTTCTTGGCCCATTTCGGGTCCCAAAGCTGTGCGGCAAATCCCATATCCACACGTTTGTAAAATGGCAGCCTGAAGTCATTGGAATAATAAGTGGCATTAGGTGCCTTGACAGGCAGGCCCGAGCCGAAAGCCATATTGATATTGAGTTTGATAAAAGGCCATCTCGGAATATGATCTGAGAAGAACATATTGAATGTCACCAGCTGGTCTGTAGGGCGTGGCTGAGCGCCTACCGGCTTCACCACAGTGTCTTTGATGGTGGGCTGAGTGATAGAGTTGATGAAGGTCACCTGATTGCCTTTCGCATCGAGATAAACGGTCTGATTTATTCCCTGTATCGTATTAGCGGTATTGAGCAGCGATACACTGATCCAGGATTCTGCACCTTCTGCCAGCTGCCCGTTCAGTCGCATATCCAATCCGGTGGCATATCCTTTTGCATCGTTCTTGCCTGAATAAGTGATGAGGGTATTGTTGTAATCAAATGATACTACATCCCACAGATATTTATAGTAAGCCTCCATCACGAAACTGAAGGGGCGGTTCCATGCTTTGAATGCATAATTGAAGCCTGCTACTACCTGTGCGGATTTTTGCGCGCGAAGGTTAGTATTGACCGTGCCATCAGATGCACGCATCTCTCTGTAGAAAGGAGGCTGATAATAAAGGCCACCCGATATGGTGAGAATGATGTCTCTTTTCAGATTTGGCTTTGCCGAAAACTGCACTCTCGGTGTCACAAAAGGTTCTTTGTTGATATCACAATATTGAAAACGCACACCGTAGTTGAAACTGAATCTCGATGAGTCTCCGAAGCGCCATGTATCCTGTATGAAGGCCGTGACACGATTGCTGTTCAGATTAAAACTGCTTTTCAGCAGATCATCCATATTGACCACCGCGAAATTATTGAGCGGCACAGAGTCCCCATAAAAAGATTTCTGTCCCTGCACAGTATAGGGCAGCGAATATCCGGCAGAGTCAAGCCTATTCCACTGAGATATTTTGTCTATGATGGACTCATGTTTATAATCCACTCCCCACTGCACATCATGATGTTTGATGAACCATGATCCACGGGTAGCGGCTGTATAGACATCTATGAAGAGCGTATTTCTGGCCCAGTTCTGCACACCTCCTATCCCGTCATAACTGGTCACCTTACCATAGTTGCTCTGGCTCGGATCTGTTTGTACATCACCTATCCTGTAGTCAGCGCGTATATCATAGTTTTCTTTTTCCTGATCATTATATACTGAGCCCAGAAACTTGATTCGGAGATTTTCTTTAGGCTTATAGATGAACGATATGCCATTTGTGATGGATTGGTAGTTGTCGATCTCCTGTCCTTCAAACGCCATCTCCAGTTGCTTGACGGTGCTGACCGAACCGAAAGTCGTATTCTGGGTATTGGGTATGAATACAAATTGATTTCTTGAAAAATTATCAATGATCTCGACAGACCATTTTTCATTGATCATGATGGTAGAAAATAGCTGTACATCCAGAAAGTTTGGCGAATACTCGCCCTTCGTATCCAGACTGTTCAGCAGGTACTGGCTGTCTTTCTGCCGGAAACCTAAGAGAAATGTGAATTTCTTCGGATCCTTAGAGCATCCTTCCACATGTGCAGAGACACCCAGCAGACTGGCAGAGACTGAGCCGCCCCAGCTTTGAGGTCTCTTGTATGTCACATCCATGACCGATGACATCTTATCTCCGTATTTCGCCTGAAATCCACCCGATGAGAATTTGATATTGCTCACCAGATCAGGATTGGCGAAAGACAGGCCCTCCTGCTGTCCTGAGCGCATCAGATAGGGACGGTATATCTCAAAGTCATTTACATAGACCAGATTTTCATCGAAACTGCCTCCACGCACCGAGTAGGTAGAACTCAGTTCATTGGTCATTCTCATTCCCAGCGTCTGAGACAGCAGATAAGCCTCTATGCCACCGCCCACATCGGGTATCATGATATCATGTATACTGATATTGGTGATACCTTGAGTTCGATTTGTTTCATCAGTGAATACGACATCTTTCAGCACAGTGATCGGTGCATCTATCTGAAAGGAGATCTGCCGCTCTTCATTTTTTTTCAGCTCGACTGCTTTTGAGTAAAGCGTTTTATTGAGATAAGTAAAAACGATAGTGATCTTCCGGCCGGCGGGTACTTTCATTTCGTAAGCACCCTTACCATCTGTCATCGTGACATATTTCTGGTCTTCTTTTACTATGACATTTACGAGCTCAAGAGGCTTGCCGCTCGAATCTGCCAGCGCACCTTTGATCCATGCCATATCCTGCCCATGCACTTGTGCAAAAGTGATGAACAGTAGTATAAAAAAGGAAATTCTTTGAAGCATCTTCACGCAGAAACGGCTAATGAGTTATTTTATTTCGTACCTGAATTTTTTATCTGTGAAATAGTGTGTTTGGGATCGGAGCTGCCGAATACAGCATTTCCCGCCACCAGTATGTCGGCTCCCGCTTCTGCCAGTTCTTTGGCATTGTGCAGACCCACACCACCATCCACTTCTATTCGCGCCAGCGAACCAGACCGCTCGATCAGTTCTTTTGCTTCTCTTACTTTGTTCACTGAATTGGCAATGAATTTCTGCCCGCCGAATCCCGGATTCACACTCATGATCAGCACCACATCGAGCAGTGTGATCACTTCTTTCAGCACACTGACAGGGGTAGATGGATTGAGTGCGACACCCGCTGAAATGCCCTGTTCCTGTATCATTCGGATGATCGAGTCGAGATGCCAGTTGCCCTCGTAGTGTACAGTTATATTATCAGCACCCGCCTTGATGAACTGATGGACGTATTTCTCCGGCTGCATGATCATCAGGTGTACGTCACAAAATTTTTCAGTCCTTTTGCTGATAGATTCCAGTATCGGAAATCCAAAAGAGATGTTTGGCACGAATACACCATCCATCACATCTATATGTATCCACTCTGCTTCACTTTCATTCAATAGATCAATATCTCTGCCCAGATTAGCAAAATCAGCAGACAGGACAGATGGGGAGACTATAATACTCATGGCTTTAATGTTGTGATGTAAGGATAATAAAAGTATGGCAAGCGCCCAAACCGATATTCAAGGTTTGTGTTGTTCTTCTGACCGTTTAGGGGCATCAATTCTCGTCTGCTTCGGCGAATTCCCATAGCATCCGCACCACACGGACGAGCAGGCTGGCTATGAAATAGAATGCGATGACACTGCCCAGCATCATGCGGTACTCACCCAGCTTCCATATGCTGATGCCTGACATGATACGGGCCGAGAGCAGTAGTATCACCAGCAGTGCTATGAAGATCATCCATGATGGCCAGGTATATTTCATAAAAGACTCGTGCATGACAGATACCACGGCATTCATGATGCAATACAGGACGATGCCCGTGAAGGCAGCCATAAATTCGAAGGAATCTCCCCTGAAAGCGAAGTGGCAGAAGATCATGCCGACATAAGCCAGCGCCCCGCAACCTAAAGCTTGCTTGAACGGAGAAAATCTACCTGCTATACCGGGAATGACCATGATGCAAAGTTAGTTCAATACGATAGCAATATTCGGATTGTTTTTTGACATAATAAAAATCACTTCCAATAACCTTTCCTTTTTTATATTTTGCAGATTATGAATAATAACCTTTCTAAGATACTTGCCATCGTATCTGTGCTATTGATCGCTGTGCTCACTTATCTGGGATTCAGCGCCAGCCTTGATCTGCCTGCATCGGCCTATACGATAGCGAGAGTGCTGCTGCTGCTTCCGCTCATCTATTACGGTTGGCAGGCCAGGTCACTCACTGTGTGGGTATTTATCGCGATGGTGATCGGTGTCGTGATAGGAGTTGACTTTCCTGCGGCAGCCAAAGAACTCAATGTGACGGGCAAAATATTTCTGCGTTTGGTCAAGACCATCATAGCTCCATTGTTGTTTGGCACATTGGTGGTCGGGATAGCGGGACATTCTAATCTGAAACAGGTAGGAAGGATGGGCCTGAAGGCTATTATCTATTTTGAAGTGGTCACGACATTGGCCTTGTTCATCGGGCTTGGTGCCATAAACTTTTCTCAGGCAGGTGCAGGCATTCAGAAACCAGCTATGATAGAAAAACCCGAAACACTCCCCGAGGCTGGCAAGCATTTCCAACTCTATGATATCGTTCCCGAAAATCTAGCCAAAGCCATCTCTGAGAATAACGTTCTGCAGATAGTTGTATTCTCCATACTCTTCGCCATAGCCGTGTCTCTGTGTGCAGATCAGATCAAGGCACCGGTAGTGCGGTTTGCAGAGATATTGTCTGAGGTCATGTTTAAGCTCACGAATCTCATCATGTATTTCTCGCCCTTTGCGGTGGGCGGAGCCATAGCCTACACGGTCAGTACAATGGGACTTGGTATATTCCGAAATTTCGGTTTGCTGATCCTGACACTCATAGCGGCCTTGCTGGTCTTTCTCTTTGCGGTGCTGCTGCCTGTGGCGCTGTACTTCAAGATACCACTGCGGAAATTTCTCATAGCGGTCGAAGAGCCGGTCTCTGTGGCATTTGCTACGGCCAGTTCAGATGCCGCGCTGCCCAAGGCGATGAGCGCTATGGAAAAACTGGGTGTGCATAAGAAGGTCTATTCATTTGTGCTGCCTATGGGCTATTCATTCAATCTCGACGGCAGTACTCTGTATCTATCACTTGCTACTATTTTTGTGGCACAGGCATCGGGCACACAATTATCTTTTTCTACACAGTTAGCTATCCTCCTCACACTCATGCTCAGCAGCAAGGGTGTAGCGGGCGTAGCCAAAGCCTCCTTTGTGATCCTGCTTGGCACCATCGCTACCTTTCACCTGCCGGAGTGGCCGGTGTATATGATATTCGGGGTAGATGCCATCATGGATATGGTGCGCACATCTGTCAATGTATTAGGCAATTGCCTGGCTACAGTAGTGATCGCCAAGAGTGAGGGAGAATTTGTAGAGCAACCTTGATAAATCGGCAACAGTATTCTCATTCTATTTTTATATTTGAATTGTAATGATTTAACGCTTTAGCGTTTTTTGCGATTAATAAGAAGTTTGTAAATGAAAAAGATACTGATAGCAAACAGAGGCGAGATAGCCCTGCGTGTGATGCGCTCGGCGAAGGAAATGGGTATCAGGACGGTGGCCGTTTTCAGTGAAGCAGACAGGCACTCTCCACATGTCAAATACGCTGATGAAGCAGTGTGCATCGGCCCCCCTTCATCTAAGGAGTCATACCTGCGAGGCGATAAGATCGTAGAGGTCGCTAAGACATTGGGCGTGGACGGCATACATCCGGGTTATGGTTTTCTCTCTGAGAATGCACACTTCGCTAAACTGGTCGAGGAGAATGGTATCACATTCATCGGGCCCACACCCGAAGCCATAGAGATAATGGGCGATAAACTCTCTGCAAAAAATGCTGCAAAGAAATTTGATATTCCGATGGTGCCCGGTAGCCCCGGTGCTATCACAGATGTGGAGGAGGCCAAAATACTCTGCGCGAATATCGGTTATCCAGTCCTGATCAAAGCCTCAGCAGGCGGAGGCGGCAAAGGAATGCGCGTGGTAGAAAAAGCGGAAGATCTCGGTGAACAAATGCACCGTGCTCAGAGCGAGGCACTCAATGCATTCGGCGATGGCAGTGTTTTTATAGAGCGGTATGTAGGCTCGCCAAAGCATATCGAGGTTCAAGTACTCGCAGATAATTATGGCAATACGGTTTATCTCTTCGAGCGTGAATGCAGTATACAGCGCAGGCACCAGAAGGTGATCGAAGAGGCACCGAGTTCATGTCTCACGCCTGAGAAACGAAAAGCGATAGGAGAGGCGGCGGTCATGGTGGCTAAGTCCTGTGCATATATAGGTGCAGGTACGGTGGAGTTTCTGGTAGATGAAGAATTGAATTTTTATTTTCTGGAAATGAATACGCGTCTGCAGGTAGAGCATCCCGTCACGGAGATGATCACAGGTATCGATCTGGTCAAGGAGCAGATCAAAGTGGCACGCGGTGAGAAACTTAGTTTCACGCAGGATGATCTGGCCATACGCGGCCATGCACTGGAACTGCGTGTATATGCCGAGGACCCTACTAATAATTTCCTACCTGATATAGGCCGCCTGGTAGAATACAAAAAGCCTGAAGGCCCCGGAGTGCGAGTGGATGATGGATTTGAAGCAGGCATGGATATCCCTATCTATTATGACCCCATGATAGCAAAGCTGGTAGCCTATGGCAAAGACCGCAATGAAGCGATAGAACGTATGCTGAGAGCGATAGATGAGTATAAGATACAGGGTGTGAAGAACACGCTGAAGTTCGGCGCATTTGTTTTCAGGCATCCTGATTTCGTGAGTGGCAAATTTGATACACACTTCGTCGGCAAACATTTTAAACCCGAATACCTGAAGGTAGAGGACTCTGCTGAGATGGAAATAGCAGCACTTCTCGCCGCACATGTTTTTGAAGGAAAAGCAAAACCTGTAAAGTCAGCAGCAAATACTGTTGCAGTCAAAAGTAATTGGGTAAAAAACAGGACTTTGTCTTGATCAGTTTTCTATCAGCAGATATATAAACTCGCTGAGCATGATGGCAGTAGCACCCCAGATGGTGTATTGTTTGTAGTTATATGCCGGTACATCGACTTCTGTATCTCCAAACACTTTTATTTTGGTTGTACTGCGGCTGTTTTTATCCAGAAAAAACGATAGCGGTATCGCTACGATCTCTTCTACTTCATTCTCATCTTTATTAAAGATCACATGCTCTGTGATGATACCTACGGTGGGATATACCAGAAAATTACTCGGCGGAATATAGAGCTCACTCAGCTGTCCGATCACTTTGATCTGCTGCGGTGCAATACCTATTTCTTCATATGTTTCTCTCAGCGCGGTGTGTGTGAGGTCCCGATCAGTTGATTCCTGTTTGCCACCGGGGAAGCTCATTTGACCGCTGTGAGCACCAGGATATTGTTTGCGAAGGGTGAGGACGATACTGATCTCATCACCGTTAGGATCAAGCAATAGCAGCACTCCGCCCATCTTCGGATGAAATTTCATTACATCTTCGAGGTCGTAATCCGGTCTGTATCCGGGCGCCATAATGAACTGCGCTTTTTTGCCCGGAAGGGGTCGCTTTAAGGCATTTTCTATTTCTGCTATTTCCATTTTCTTTTATTTCTCTATTATTCGTAAATTCGCCTTCCCTTATAATCGGTGAATTTAATGCAATCAAGATTTATCACAACAGGAAATGTGAAAGACTCAGTAGAGGTAGTACTCGCTTACGAATTAAAAGAAGCGGAGTTTCGCCTTGATCTTCATGTTATCCCAAAGAAGCTTCTTAACAAAGAGTTAATGGACGCGTTGAGCAATGACTGGGTCAATGGCGGAGTTTTTTCTTTCCCCGAAGGGACTCAAACTATTTTTCCCGATATCAATGCTGACAGTATACTGCCCGATGATATCAAGTCTGACAAGACAGGCGAGATACGTCATAAGCAAAACGAGTGGGCAGTACAGTTGCTTACCAATAAGCTCTGGGAGAGCTATCTGCTGGAGTTAGAAGACCTCAAGAAGCGCTCGACAGATCTGCATGGCTATGATAAATCTCTTTTTGAAGATGCCAAATCATATTGGGAGCGTGTGCTGGAGCATAAGAAAGAAAGAAATATCACGCAGGACAGACTGGATAAGATAAAGGAAGATGTCAATGCAATATTTGAGCAGCTCAAAACATTCCGCAAAACCGAAAGTGCTGAATTTGAGAAAAGCTCTAATAGTGTACGTGACAACATAGCCGAAAGACTGAATCAGATCAAACTTCGTGCAGATGAAAAGGCGAACTTTAAGACGCTGCATGAAGATATCAAAGCATTGCAGCATGAGATCAGAAATCAAAGATTCCTGAAGTCTGATGAAACTGCTGTAAGAAAAGCATTTGACGATGCCTTCCATTATATAGGTGAGCAGCGCAATAAATATTTCAGCGATAAATATGAGTCGCGTATCACAGGTCTCAAAGATGTGATATACAAAATGGAAAAAGGTCTCGAGCGCGATAGAAAGGATATGGAGTATTTCGATAAGAAAGCCGACAATCCACGCATACAATCACTGGAGTTGCAACTGCTCAAAGTACGCATACGGCAGATCAAAGAGACGATCACATCTAAAGAGGACAAACTCAGGGACATTCAAAAAACCCTTGAAAGCATATTGAAACAGGCGGGCAGAAGTACTAAAGGAAAAGAAGAGGAAGGAAATCATGTAGCTGATGAAAACAAGTCTCATGCAAAAACTACTGAAACAGGAGATACGCAAGTGACTGAAGTACCTGATGCTAACCCGGAACCAAAGCAAGCTACAGAGCCCACTACTGAGTAATCATAAAACGGCGATCGGTCGTATATATCATGGTCTATCTGACGAGAAGAGAATATTTCAACGGTGCACACAGGCTATATAAGAATGACTGGAGCCCGGAGAAAAATGCCGAAGTATTTGGCAAGTGCGCGAATAAGAATTTTCACGGTCACAATTTTGATGTATTCATAACTGTCACAGGTATGCCTGACCCTGACACAGGTTTCGTGATCAATGCACATCTTCTCAGCCGGATCATGAAGCGCGAGATAGTGGATCGGCTGGATCATAAAAATTTCAATCTCGATGTTCCTGAGTTTAAAGACATCATGGCGACATCTGAGAATGTAGCCATTCAGATATGGAAATGGATAGAACCGCATCTGGCTGGTTGTGAGCTTCATTGTGTCAAACTGGTCGAAACAGAAAATATTTACGTGGAGTATTTTGGAGAAAAAGTGAACAAATGAATTAACTTGTTGTTATTCTTTAAAACAACAAAACTTTCCAATGAATTATCAAAAAATGGAAAATTATAATCAGGAATCTGTAGACAAATTAAGCGAACACTATTCAGAGATATTGAAAACACTGGGTGAGGATGTGACGCGGGAAGGTCTGCTGAAAACACCTCAGCGCGTCGCTAAGTCTATGCATTTTCTCTCTTCGGGATATCATATGGATGCCTATCAGATCATGCGCGGAGCTATATTTCATGAAGAGCATAGCCAGATGGTGGTGGTCAAGGACATTGAATTGTATTCTCTATGTGAGCATCATTTATTGCCTTTTTATGGCAGGGCACATATAGCTTATATCCCAAACGGCAAGATCGTAGGCCTGAGCAAACTGGCCCGTATCGTAGATGTCTATGCACGCAGATTTCAGGTGCAGGAGCGCCTCACTATTCAGATCAGAGACTGCATACA
>CAIXBT010000301.1 GCA_903917755.1 uncultured Bacteroidota bacterium | reverse complement strand
GTAGTACTTCTGTTCCTTGTTTTAATTTACTTGAAAATTTAATGTGGCCCTCCATCACCTCGAGATATTTTTTTACGATATGAAGGCCTAGACCAGTGCCTTGAATGTTGATCGCATTGGTTCCTCTGAAAAACCTATCTGTAAGATGTTTGAGGTCTTCTTCTGAGATTCCTATTCCATGATCTTTGATACTGATAGTGACCAGATCGGTATCATGTTTGATCGTCAAGTTGACCTCACTATGATCTCCTGAATATTTCAGTGCATTTGAGATCAGGTTTATCAATATGTTGCGAAGCAGGCTTTTGTCCAGATAAACAATTTGACTTCCCTCTGTGGTCAGGGTTATATTCTGTCCTTCTTTAGCCAGATTGCTCATCTCTGAGATCAGTTCCGCAGTCATTTCTCTGACATTGAATTCTTCTTTTTTCTCGATGACCCTGCCCTCTTCTAACTTGCCGAGAGACAAAAATTCCTCAAGAATATTCGAGAGATTTCTGACCTGAGCTTTGATCCTATGAATGTGTTTGAGCCTTTTGTCCTGCTCTTCTTCGTGCGTATATTTATCTATCAGAGATACAGAAGATAAGATAGTACTCAATGGCGTTCTAAACTCATGAGAGGCCATCGATACGAAGCGGGATTTCAGATCATTCAGTTCCTTTTCTTTCTCCAGTGCTTCTGTCAGTTCATCTCTGGATTTCTCCAGCTGGTGGAGGGTCTCACGTAGCATCATCGTACGCCCTTCTATTTTTTGCTCAAGCTGTTCATTCAGCAATTTCAATTCTTCAGCTATTCTTTCTTTTTCTTCCTGTTGCGCCTGAATATTACGCTCATTCTCCTTACGAATGGAGATATCAATGATGAACGCGATCACATATGTGCGATTATTGATCTTATAATTACTTAGACTTATCTCAACAGGAAACTCTGTGTTGTCTTTACGTTTAGCAAAGAGATCAAGCCCCACGCCCATAGGTCTGCTTTGTGGCTTGCGTGTATATTGGTCACGCTTGTGCTCATGTCCGTGCGAGAATCGGCCGGGTATAAGGATCTCAATAGGCTGTCCGACCAGTTCCTCGCCATCATAACCAAACTGAAAGAGTGCATATGGGTTGGCCAGGATGATACGGCCCTCCATATCTACAGTGATGATCCCAATTGTAGCATAATTGAAAAGTGCCTCAAAGGCTATATCACTTAATTTCTTGTGTAGTTCCATTGCTTTCAGATTGAATATTGCTGATGCATTTGTGGTATTTCTATTTCCGCAAAACCTTTTTTTATCAATTTGCTTCTGAATACCTGCTGTACATCATATTCCCCATGTACCAAAAATAGCTTTTTTACTTCTTTCGGATCCTGACAAGCCAAAAAATCGCATAAATCCTCATAATCACCATGTGCGCTGAAAGAATGTAATTGTTTGATTTCTGCTGATACTTTAAAGGGCTCACCGAAGATAGTAACATCTTTGATTCCTGCTGCCAAACGCCCACCCAGAGAATTCGGCTCGCAATATCCTACCAGCAAAATTGTGTTGCGGCTGTCTCCGATATTATGTGCAATATGATGTTTCACCCTGCCTGCATCTGCCATGCCTGAAGCAGAGATGATCACACATGGAGTTTCGCGGTCATTCAACTCTTTAGAGCCTTCCACATCTTTGATATAATGGAGGTTTTTAAAATCAAAAGGAGTTGGATCTTTTTTCATGAACTCTTTCAAGTGCTCATTGAAACATTCCGGATGGTTTTTGGTCACTTCGGTAGCTTCAAGAGATAGCGGGCTATCTATAAAGAAATCGAGCGGTGGCAATAGTTTGTCACTCTGCAGTCGACTGAGAGTATATATGATCTCCTGTGTCCGTCCTACGCTAAATGCAGGTATGATCAGGGTGCCTCGTTTTTTGAGGCAAGTATCGACTATTATGTCCAGTAGCTTTTTGGCTGACAATTCACTTGGCTCATGCAATTTATCTCCATAGGTGGATTCGCAGATGATGATATCTGCCTGCGGGAATTTCTGCGGTGAATTGATAATGTCATCACCATACCTTCCCACATCTCCCGTGAAGGTCAATCTTGTATTGCTTCCATCCTTACGTTTCAGTTTCAAGTTTACTACGGCACTGCCAATAATATGACCTGCATCCGTAAAGAGCAGCTCAATATTCTCATCGATCTGAAAGGGCTTATTATAATCTACGGTCACAAAATGTGGGAGAGCGACTTCTACATCCTCTTCAGTATACAGCGATTCTATGAGAGCTTTGTTCTGTCTTGCAAGTCTTTTGTTGAGAAAGTGAGCATCACCCTCCTGAATACGCGCGGAGTCAAATAGCAGGATTTTCGACATATCCAGTGTGGCCGGTGTGCAGAATATTTTGCCTTTGTAGCCATCTTTTACCAGTTTAGGAATCAGGCCGCAATGATCAATGTGTGCATGTGAGAGAACTAAATAGTCAATTTGTGAAGGATCAAAACCCCAATCTCTATTCAATCGGTCAGCTTCCTGCGGATGGCCTTGAAACATCCCGCAATCAAGCAAAATTCTCTTGTTGTTGTCCAATTGTATAACGTGCTTGCTACCAGTCACAACACGGGCAGCACCATGAAACGATATATTCATGGGATAAAACTACCAACTTTATAGCGGATTAATTTGATATATTTCATGAATTAGACTGACAAAAGTCATGATTTAATTATTGATTTAATTTATTTCGCCCACAAAAGGTCAAAATTCAGCCTAATTTGGGGCAAATGGTCGTTTTGCCCACTGGTTGACGCTCAATTGATTTATTGATGTCTTTAATCTCATTGACATTTATCATTGCATTTAGCCCATAAAAAAGGCTCCATATCTCAGGAGCCTTCTTAAACTTTATGTCATGTTAGGGTTATCTGAATAGCATAAATGATCCTTCCTTATAGACTACTTTGCCATCGATATATGTGATAGTAAAGAAGAAGGTATATGCTTCTTCAGGTTGTGGGCTACCCTTATAAGTACCATCCCATCCCTTTGTTATATCTGTGGTGGTAAATAGTTCCTGCCCCCATCTGTTGTATATGTTCATCTTAAAATCCTTTACACCTGTAGCCAAGATCACAAATTGATCATTTCTATTATCGCCGTTAGGTGAGAAAGCATCAGGTACTCCAAGCAGATCATGAGGCTTAGCCAGAACTATAGCAGAATCAACAACGGTACATCCGTTATTGTATGTAACAACTAACTGGTATACATCTCTGTTTGTATCAACTGGAACTAATACCGGGTTTGGACAATTTGTACAACTCAGTCCTGTGGTCGGTGTCCATGAGTAGCTAAGAGGTACATAAGACCCGGTCAGAGTTGAATTCAATTGTATGGTGTCGCCTAATACAATGAGGGTATCTTGTGGTGTTACGCTCAATGTATCAAGACCGGGAGTAAAGATCGTGTATGTCGCAGTGCTGCTACATCCTGTAGGATCAGTCACTGTGACCTGATATGATCCCGGTGATAAACCGGAGATAGAATCTGTGGTCTCACGATTGCTCCAAGAATATGAATAGGTACCTGCAGGAGTTACATACAGGACTATCTTTCCATTGTTATAACCATAGCAAGTCACATCCTGCAGGCTATCGGCAATGTTTACAATAACAATATTATTACCTACACTATCGGTTGCAGTTGTAGTACATGTATTGTTATCAGTTATTGTCACTGTATATAGTGTACCGGCTGTGGTTGTAGTGATACTGTCAGCTGTCGAAGTATTGCTCCAGAGATAAGTGACAGGAGCTGGCCCGTTTGCATTTGCATAGATTATACCAGTTGGATTAGTACAGGAAATATTGACAGCAGTTGGGTTAGCTGTAGGTGATGGGAATACAATTACTGAAGCTGTATCAGTACATCCTCCACTTGTCCATATATAACTATAACTACCCTGCAGGCTGAAACCGGTAATTGTAGTTGTAGCACTGTTAGGGCTTGTTATGATAGTGGTGGCTGGGTTGGTGGCCAGTGAAGACCATGAGCCGGTTCCGACAGCATTGAGTGTAGCGGTAGTGTTCGGGCAAACTGAAGTGTCCGGACCGGCATTAGGTTTAGCCGTTACGATTACTGCCGCAGTATCAGCGCAGTTGCCATTGGTCCAAATGAAGTTATAGGTACCAGGGGCGCTGAAAGTCGTGATAGATGTGGTCGCACTACCTGGTGTACTGATAGTAGCAGTACCGGGATTGTTCGGCGACGAAGTCCAGGTACCACTACCTGCCGCTGCCATGGTAGCAGATCCGCCGGGAAGTATAGCACAACTAACGGTTTGGTCAGGTCCTGCATTAGGATTAGTACTAACAGTGACTGCTGCCGTGTCTGTACATGCTCCGCTAGTCCAGATAAAGTAATATGTACCCGCTGCACTGAATCCATTAATAGTAGTGGTGGCACTAGTCGGTGAAGTGATAGCTGATGTGCCGGGGTTACCAGTTTGCGCTGTCCATGTACCTGTGCCTGTAGCTGCCATAGAGGCGGTAGTGTTTAACGGATAGCAAGTCACAAATTGATCAGGGCCTGCATCCGGTTTAGCAGTGACAGTGATCACAGCAGTATCAGGGCAGTTACTTCCATTGGTCCAAATGAAATTGTATGTACCGGCTGCACTGAATGTAGTGATAGTCGTAGTCGGGCTGGTAGGTGAAGTGATAATAGCTGAGCCCGGATTTCCGGCATCTGCTGTCCAGGTACCCGTGCCGGTGCCTGACATAGTCGCAGATCCACCCGGCAGGATGGCACAGTTTACAGTTTGGTCCGGTCCTGCATTTGGTTTAGCGGTTACAATTATTGCTGCTGTATCTGAGCACCCTCCGTTTGCCCAAACATAGTAGTATGTACCGGCTACACTGAAATTAGTAATAACTGTATTTGCATAATTGATCGAGTCGATAGTAGATGTTCCCGGATTGCCAGACCATGCGGTCCAGATGCCGGCACCTGTAGCTGCCATGGTAGTAGAGCCACCCGGCAATGAAGCACAGTTGACAGTCATATCCGGTCCTGCATTAGGGTTAGCAGCCACAGTTACTAAAGCTGTATCTGCACAACTTCCATTTGAAAAGATGAAAGCATATGTGCCTATTGCACTGAAGTTTGTAATTGTAGTTGTCGGACTGGTCGGTGAAGTAATGATTGCTGTTCCCGGATTTCCAGCCCATGCAGTCCATGTACCTGTACCCGAGCCAGCCATTGTATCAGCTGAGTTGAGCGGGAAACAATTTATGAATTTATCAGGACCTGCACTGACTCCTTGAGTAACTGTAACTGCTGCAGTATCTGAACATAATCCATCTGTCCAGATAAAATTATAAGTTCCGGCTGTACTAAAGTTTGTTATAGTAGTGGTAGGGCTAATTATAGAGGTGATGGTCGCAGTGCCGGGGTTACCCGCTTGAGGGGTCCATAAACCTATACCTGTTCCTAACATGGTAGCAGTACCTCCCGGTAGCATTACGCAATTTAATGTTTGATCCGGTCCTGCATTTGGTTTGGTAGTGACGTAAACAGCAGCAGTATCGGTACAGCCGCCATTGGTCCAGATGAAATAATAGGTACCTGCAGCACTGAATGATGTAATAGTGGTAGTAGGGCTGGTAGGTGTTGTGATGGTTGCAGTACCGGGGTTACCTGTTTGTGCAGTCCATGTACCGGCACCGATAGCTGCCATTGTAGCAGAACCTCCCGGTAATACCACACATGATACGGTTTTGTCAGGACCTGCATTTGGTTTAGCAGTGACTGTGACCTGTGCAGTATCTGTACATCCGCCATTGGTCCATATGAATTTATATGTACCCGCTGCACTGAATGTCGTAATTGTTGTAGTCGGGCTGGTGGGTGTCGTGATAGTAGCGGTACCAGGATTACCAGCCTGCGCTGTCCAGGTTCCTGTACCTGTACCGGCCATAGTGACTGAACCACCCGGAAGAGTAATGCAAGTCAATGTCTGATCCGGACCTGCATTGGGTTTAGCAGTGACTGTGACCTGTGCGGTATCTGTACAGCCGCCATTGGTCCAAATGAATTTATATGTTCCAGCCACACTGAATGTAGTAATAGTCGTAGTAGGGCTGGTAGGTGTGGTGATAGTGGCAGTACCGGGATTGCCCGCCTGTGCTGTCCAGGTTCCTGTACCTGTACCGGCCATAGTAGCAGAACCTCCTGGCAATACTGCACATGATACGGTCTTATCAGGTCCTGCGTTTGGTTTGGCTGAAACTATCACTGCTGCTGTATCTGAGCATCCGCCGTTAGTCCATATGAAATGATAGGTGCCACCTGCACTGAATGTCGTAATAGTCGTAGTAGGGCTGGTAGGTGTTGTGATAGTGGCTGTACCGGGGTTGCCGGTCTGTGCTGTCCAAGTACCTGTACCTGTTCCCGCCATAGTGACGGTACCTCCCGGTAGAGTTACACAGGTGATCGTCTGATCAGGGCCCGCATTGGGTTTTGTTGTTACAATTACAGCAGCTGTATCAGTACATCCCCCGCTGTTGGTCCAGATGAAATTATAAGTACCTGCCACGCTGAATGTGGTTATTGTAGTAGTAGGGCTGGTAGGGCTTGTGATGGTTGCTGTGCCGGGGTTACCTCCCATTGCAGTCCATGTTCCCGTACCCGTGCCGGCCATTGTGGCTGAGGTATTAGCGGGGAAGCAAGTAACGGTTTGATCCGGTCCTGCATTCGGTTTAGGTGTTCCTGCTATAGTGATAGTAGCTGTAGATGTACAATTCAGGTTATCTGTGACTGTAACTGTGACAGTGGCACCGGCAGATAAACCAATAATGGTAGACGGTCCTGTCATACCCGATTGAACAGTACCATTCGACCATGCAAAGGTCCATGGGCTGATAGTTCCTACAGGTGTAGCTGTAGCTGTTC
>CAIXBT010000300.1 GCA_903917755.1 uncultured Bacteroidota bacterium | reverse complement strand
GCTGCCTGCGATCTGGCAGAAGTATTGGGTATGGCCATCGGTCTTAATCTGCTCTTTCACATCCCTATGCTGTATGGTGTGGGTATCGGCGTGCTGGATACTTTTATCATACTCTATCTGCAGCAGAAGGGTATACGCTATATGGAGATCATGATCTTCAGTCTCGTGTCTGTGATAGGCTTATGTTTTCTGGTAGAAATGTTTTTTGCGAAACCTGATGTGGCGGCAGTGTTTCATGGCTTCGTTCCATCTTCACTCAGCGGCAACTCTTTGTACATTTCTATCGGTATCATAGGTGCTACGGTTATGCCACACAATCTTTATTTGCATTCGTCTTTGGTTCAGACACGCCGAAACGGTACTGATCAAAACAGTATAGCCCGTGCTATCAAATATAATTTCTGGGATTCCGCCATCGCTCTCAATCTCGCATTCTTCGTCAATACATTCATCCTGATCGTCGCGGCAGCAGTGTTCTATACCAAAGGCTACCATCAGGTCATTGAGATACAGGATGCACACAGCCTGCTCGCCCCGCTGATGGGCGAATCAATAGCTCCTGTTATTTTTGCCATTGCACTGATCGCTGCCGGGCAGAGTTCCACTATCACCGGTACGCTGGCCGGTCAGATCGTGATGGAGGGGTACCTAGACCTTCGTATCGCGCCCTGGCTCCGAAGGCTGATCACCCGAAGCATAGCCGTGATACCAGCACTTATTGTTATCTATTATCTGGGAGATGACAAAGTGGGCGATATGCTTATATTCAGTCAGGTTGTATTAAGTTTACAATTGGGTTTCGCCGTTATACCTTTGATCCACTTCGTGAGTGATAAAAAGAAAATGGGAACATTTGCCATCAGCCCTCTTGTCAGGATCCTTTCATGGGTCACCGCTATCGTCATTGTAGGTTTAAATATCAAACTGATCATTGAAACGATAAGTGAATGGCATTCCAAATTATCTCAATATCCGATCCTTTATTATGGCTTGTTATTACCTGTTTTGATAGTGGCATTCATACTGCTGATAGTGGCTACAGTCTATCCACTCCTGACCCGTCTGAAAAAAGAATATCCGATCCTGACACATGGCATGTCTCATGAGATACCATTGATAGAAAAGCAGCTTTATCCACGCATAGCGATCTGTGTGGATTTTTCGACGAGCGATGTCAAAGCCCTGACGCATGGCATATCTCAGGGAGGCAAGGAGTCTGTATTCTACCTGATACATATAGTCGAATCTGCCACCGCGCGAGCAGTAGGAGATGAGACCCGCGATTATGAAACCATGGAGGACTGGAAAAATCTTCAGACCTATGGCGAGAAACTCAGGGCACAGGGTTATAACATCGAAGAGAAACTTAGCTTCGGCAGTCCGAGGATGGCCATACCAAAGATCGTAAATGAACTCAATACTTCTCTGCTGGTGATCGGATCACATGGTCACGAAGGACTTCAGGATATTGTATATGGCGAAACGATCCAGGCGGTAAGACATAAGGTCAAATGCCCCGTATTGATAGTCTGATGAAATCGGAATTGGCCGATCAATTCCTCATTAGAATCAAATTTTTGTTATAAAAAAGAAGCCCTGCTGTATTAGCAAGGCTTCTTTGATTTTATCTTATGACAGTGATACCGCCTTTGTTATTGACCACGTAATCATCTACGAAGACCACTTTGATCACATAAACATATTCTCCCGGCTCGACGAATGTGCCCCTGTATTTGCCATCCCACTGGAAGTTCATATCGTGAGATTCAAATATTTTCTCACCCCATCTGTCGAATACCTCCACTTCGCAGTATACCCATGCTTTCTTATATCCGAATACTTCCCAATAATCATTTATTCCATCATTATTAGGAGTGAATGCATTTGGAATATACAACTGATGCTGAGGTATGACCGTAATAAGCGACTGGCTATTAGATACACAGCCACTATCAGTCACAGCCTGAATGGTATATTGTGTGGTGACAAATGGTGATGCCTCGGGAGCAAGACAATCTGCACAACTCAGTCCAATGGCCGGTGACCATACGATACTTGAGATATTTCCAGCGCTGGCATCAATGACCTGCAATGCGATCTGAATAATATCGCCCTGATTGATCGTAGCGGTGTCAGGCACGGCCTTGATAGAGAATGCAGAATCATTAGTGATCACAAATCCGGTGTCGACCTTACATCCTCTGGAGTCAGTCACAGTTACACTGTCTATACCCACAGGCAGATTATATATGGCATTTGTAGTTGCGCCATTACTCCACATGTATTGATATGATGGTGAACCGCCGCTCACTGATATGGATATACGTCCGTTATGAAGCGGAGGGCAGAGTACATTAGATTTAGATGCATTGAAGGTTAATGGATTGTCCACACCCACATAGATCGAGTCTGTAACGGTACAATTATGACTGTCGCTCACTGTGACAGAATATGAGCCGACCTTAAGACCCGTCAGAGGGTTAGTCGTGCCGCCCTGCGACCATAGATAGGTATAACCCGGAGTACCACCTGTATCTGTCAGGTATATCACACCGTTACTATCGCCTGCACATGATACGAGTGTTACAGAATCCAGAATGACTGCCACTGCGGTAGGCTGAGTGACAGATATATTCGAATAGGTGTATTTGCAACCATAAGAATCTGTGATAGTGTCACTATATGCGCCGGCTTTCAGGCCGCAAGGGTTAGCTGTGGTAGCGCCATTAGACCATGAGTTGGTATAAGGTTGAGTACCACCGCCAGGTGTCACTGTAATACAGCCATTGCTATCACCGAAGCAGCTGACCGGAGTCATGACATTGGTCGCACTGATCTGCAGAGGCTGAGTGATGACTGTTGTGCTGTCAGCACCGTATACCACACATCCGTTACCATCCGTTACCCTCACTGTATATGTTCCTGCAGGGATACCTGTCAGATTCTGTGTGGTAGGACCACTGGACCATGAGAAAGTATATGGTGTCAATGTACCTGTCACAGTCACGGTAATAGAACCGTCACTCGCTCCGAAACATGAATCATTGATAGAGGTAGCAGTGAAAGATGAGTTAGCCGTTGTATTAAGAACTGTGATCGAATATGTGCCTGTACATCCGTTTGCATCTTTAGCTGTCACGGTATAAGTACCCGGAGTTTGGCCGGCAAAGTGTCCACTGGCCTGATATGGTCCGCCATTGGATGAATAGGTATATGTGGCACCTGTACCTCCCGCAGCAGTCACCGTAAACGAACCGTCAGATCCGTTATTACATCTTGGAGCTGTGGAATCCACCGGAGAAACAACTACAGCTGTAGGCTGAGTGATCGCATCGTTAATATTGCTTGGACACCCGTTCTTATCTTTTACATTGATGGTATAAGAAGGATTAGCACACAGGTTATTGAATGTACCAGACCCTGTGAAATTGACCCCGTCAATAGAATATTGATATGGTGCTGTACCGCCTGTAGCAGATGCTACTATCAAACCATCGCAGGTTCCGAAGCAGGAATCATTGACAGTGGTAATAATAGAAGCGACAACAAGTGGCGGCTCATAAATACTGAATGTAACATTTGCCGTACAGTTGTTTCCATCCTGCACGGTGACCGTATGTGAGCCCGGTGTGAGTCCCGAGAAGATACCGGTAGCCTGGAATGTACCCGATGCATCCAACTCGAAAGTATATGTGCTAGTACCGCCTGTAGCATTGACCACTACTTTGCCATCATTGGCTCCGAAGCAGGTGATACTATCCAGTTGTGTCACTACAGGCACTACCGGAGGCAATTGTGTAATTGTAACTGTAGCCGAGTCCACACATCCGTTACCATCGGTAGCTATATAGGAGTAGTTGCCTGCGGCAAGGTTTGTTCTGCTCGTGCCTGTGGCTCCTCCATCTCTCCAGTTCACCACACCATATGGAGTAGTGCCACCTGAGAGAGTTAATGTGATGGAACCTGTAGTTCCGCCATTACATAATACATTGGTCTGTGCCACTGCCACATTGAAAGCAGATGCAGGCTGAGTGATCGTGATACTACCTGTGACCAGACATCCGTTATTATCTGAATCGCCATATTGATAAGTACCTGCAGGCAGGTTATTTCTTACATCACCTATGAAACCGTCCAGCCATTGTGCTGTAGCATATGGAGTGGTACCGCCTGATGGCGTGAGTGTGATAGAACCTGTAGATGCACCGAAGCATAATACATTCACCTGAGTGGCAGCCACCGCAAATGCCGAAGCAGGCTGAGTGATATTCACTGTAGCTGTCACAGAGCAGCCATTAGCATCAGTGGCAGTGTAAGTATAAGCTCCTGCCACCAGATTCGTTCTGCTGGTGCCTGTCGCTCCGCCGGCCCATGTCACTGTGCCGTATGGAGTAGTACCGCCGGAGAGGGCCAGAGTGATAGAACCGGTAGCCCCACCAAAACATTTTACATTGACCTGGGTTACTGCTGCCGCAAAGGCTGCTGCCGGTTGAGTAATGCTGACTGTAGCAGAATCCACACATCCGTTGCCGTCGGTAGCTATATAGGAGTAGTTGCCTGCGGCAAGGTTTGTTCTGCTCGTGCCTGTGGCTCCTCCATCTCTCCAGTTCACCACACCATATGGAGTAGTGCCACCTGAGAGGGTCAATGTGATAGAACCTGTTGTTCCACCAAAACATAATACATTGGTTTTAGCGACAGCCACATTAAAAGCAGATGCAGGCTGAGTGATCGTGATGCTACCTGTGACCAGACATCCGTTATTATCTGAATCGCCATATTGGTATGTGCCTGCTGGTAGGTTATTTCTTACATCACCTATGAAACCGTCCAGCCATTGTGCTGTGGCATATGGAGTGGTACCGCCTGATGGCGTGAGTGTGATAGAACCTGTAGATGCCCCGAAGCATAATACATTCACTTGTGTAGCAGCTACCGCAAATGCCGAAGCAGGCTGAGTGATGGTAATGCTACCCGTCACTGTGCAATGATGTGCATCGGTCACAGTATATCCGTATGTGCCGGCTGCTAAATTCGTTCTGTTGAGTCCTGAGCCCGCATCAGACCATGTGACAGGCTGATATGGCGTAGAGCCACCTGAAGGAGTCAGTGTGATCGAGCCTGTCAGCATGCCCTTACATTTCACATTCACATGTGTAGCCGCTACTGCTAATGCCGATGCCGGCTGAGTGATCTTCACGCTATCGACTACGGTACAGAGTTTTGAGTCTGTGACTGTGACATAATATGTATTAGGTGCGAGGCCTGAGATAGTGGCTGTGGTTGGGTTATTGCTCCATGAGTAGGTATAGCCTCCGTTACCACCCACCGGGGTGACTGTGGCAGTACCGCTAGCGGCACCAAAACATGCTATATTACTATCCACAATCGTAGCAGTCAATACTGCTGGCTGACTGATGGTGCCACTGGCTGTGGCTGTACAGCTGTTATGATCGGATACTGTTACGGTGTAGCTTCCTGCTGCGACGTTGAAAATAGCGCTTCCAATTCCTGTAGGCCCGCTACTCCATTGATATGTATAATTCGGAGTCCCTCCACTTACAGCTACCGTAGCTGTGCCCGAGGTGCCATTAAAACAACTGTCTGGTGTCGTCGTCACTGCCGCAGTCAATAACGTTTGCCCGGATATAGTACCCGTAGCTGTGGCTGTACAGTTGGTTTGATCGGTTACGGTCACAGTGATGCTGCCGGGACTGAGCCCGGTGGCCGTAGGCGAGTTCGTTTGCCCCGCCACACTCCAGGCATAACTATAGTTCGGATTCCCGTTTGCTGTGACAGATGCCACAGCAGAGCCGTTATTGAGGTATGAGCAGGTCGTATTCAAAGTCGAAAGACTCACGGTCATTGCAGCTCCCGGTTGGTTGACCACTACGGTCCCGGTGAATGAATTCGCTGCATCCGAATAATGATAAGTATAGGTACCTGCAGGAAGATTGTTGACTGTAGCTCCGGTACCTACGGTAGTACCACCGGCATTGGTCCAGGTGATCGTGACAGCACCTATACTGCCGTTGACCGTCAGGGTCACAGATCCGTTATTACCACCGAAGCAGGTCACATTGGTAGAAGAGGTCGATAGTGTATATCCGCAAGGTAATGAGTTAATGGTTTCTTTGTAGGTAAGTATAGCTGAACATCCGTTAGCATCATGAAAATTGGCAACTACCACACCTACAGGTAAACCGGTAGAGGTGAATGTATTAGGCCCGGGAGAACCAGCTACATTGTCCCAAACTACTCCGGTATAGCCCGGAGTACCACCGCTGATAGTGATAGTCGCGGTACCTGTACCAGCACATGGCGCATCTGTATGTGATGTGGTGGCAGTGAGCGGCGGTGGTTGACTGATATTATAAGTGGCAGTGGAGGTACATACTCCATCTGTTACAGTCACATTGTATGTACCGGCGGTCAAACCTACGTCGGTTGGTCCTATACCACCTGTACTCCAGCTATATTGGTAGCCGCCATAGCCGGCGCTGGGTCCGAAGCCGCCTGCAGGCACAAGTGAGATATTGCCCGTACTATTGCCATTGCATAATGGATCAGTAATGGTAGGTGTCAAAGTAATAGGGGGAGCTATAGTAACTATGTGGCTAAATGTATCGGGGCATCCTGAGATATCTGTAATGATAAGCGTAACTGTATAGGTACCTGCAGCTGAAAAAGTATGCGTTGGATTTTGTAAAGAAGATGAATTGTTAGCACCTGTAGATGGATCACCGAATTTCCATGCCCAGCTTTGGACTGTTGCTACGTTAGACGTAGAGATATCGGTAAACTGCATATTGAGATTACAAGACTGATAGTTGATCCCTGCCACCCAGTCAGAGGTACTTTGCACACAAAACTGCTGCAGGTTATGACCACCACCGGTACTTCCGCTCCAACCCCAGTTTACTATGGGATTTCCACCGAAAAAATTAGCCACAATGTTACCTGTATAGCTCAATCTTAAAACCCCGTCAAAGTATACGGAATAAGTCTGAGTATTAACGTTCCAAATGATCTCAACAGTGTGCCACTGGCAGTTATCAATGTTTGACTGACTGACCAATGCCGGAACCGGGCCTGCCACATTATGATTGACACTACCACCGCTCTCAAATGCTATGTGATCATATGGAGGGTCCTGGGCGTTTTGCCAAGTATCAAATTCACAGGCCAGAGAATTGCCCGAGAGGCCACTATAACCTAAACCTCCACCCTGGGCCCCGATCCCTGTGATATTATTTGTGAGGATAAAAACGATACCATCTGCCCCGCTTGCTCCATTGCATCCCAAAAATACATTGAACTTATAATCAAAGGAGTTATTCAGGTTAATAGTATTATTCTGATATACACCTCCACCCTGATTATTAGTATTGGGTGTCAATTGGTAGCAATGACAACCGGCTAGTGCTGATGCGTCATTAATGACCGTGTAGTTGCCTTGAGCGAATGAGAGTTGACTTAATAAGCAAAGAACAACTATCCAGAGTAGATTTCTGATTGCCATTGGTTTTTATGTTTGTGTAGAATTAGAACTAAAATAGAAAAAAGCTTCTAAATATAGACTGTTTTTTTTATATAGGGTTGCAAACCTTTATTTATAACACCTTAAAAATGCCTTAAAAAGCTACATTAGCTCAGAATGTTGCAACATCGTCGGGTTTTTCTAACTTCGCCATTAAAATCAAACAGTATATATGAAGTTATCAGAAATTGTTTCAGTGACAGGAATGCCGGGATTATATAAAACCTCAGGCAAGCGCACAGATGGATTGATAGTGACCTCGCTGACCGATGGTACGACGAAATTCGTTTCCGGAAGAGTACACTTATTCAGCACCTTAGACAATATCACCATTTACACTCAGGAAGGAAGCAAAGAGTTAAAACAGGTGCTGGCAGATATGAAAAAGAACGAAGCCGCACACTCACCGGTAGGTCTGAAGTCGGATGATCTGCTTAAAGCGTACTTTGAGGCTGTGATCCCTGACTATGACAAGGAAAAAGTATATGTGAGCCATATGAAGAAACTCGTAGGCTGGTATAATATCCTCAACGAAAAGGGTCTGATCGAAGAACTGACATCAGATGAAGCTGCTGCTGAAAACACATCGGCAGAAAGCACTGACACTTCAGCAGATTCTGATGAAAAGGAAACCAAAAAAGCAGCTAAGGCAGATAAGGGTGAAAAAACTTCTAAGCCTAAAAAAGAAGCTAAACCACGGGCAGAAAAACCAGCTAAAGCAACCAGCAAAGCTGCAGGTGGCGGTGCCCGCAAGACAGTGACCCCGAGGAAGGCTTCGTAATCATAGATCAGAGATAAACTATATTAGAATTTGCAGTAAGAATTTGCTGCGACTTTTTTATTTCACACGTAGCAAACCTGCGTTGATAGCTATTATCACAGTTCTCATGTTCATTAGCACAGATTGGCTGCAAGCCCGATTTGAGTTGGCTTTTTCGCAAGATCTTTTGGTAATATCAAATATTGATAGCATGAAAATCCAATGATATTCAGTGACTATTTATAAGTATTTATATTTGTATTATATTGAAAATAAATTACCTAGAAAACTAGCTGCTAGCCCTTTTTTTATTTCCTAGCAAATCAATTCTAAAAACAAATCGAAAATCAATCTGCAGATATGTCAGCGGCCATTTTATTTTCTGTTATTTGCCATATTTGCTTATAATATGCCCAAAATAATTTATTTTGCATTTACACGTGTTGCATCAAATGCCAACTCGGGGACAGAAAACAGAAAGGTGTTTATAAAAGTGCAAAAAAGGTTTTTTTAGGATAGTAACTTTGTTGGATATGTTCAAACCAAAATTATTTACCACACTCAAGGGTTACACAAGAGCACAGTTCGTATCTGATGCCACTGCCGGGGTCATAGTCGGCATCGTAGCGCTGCCGCTCGCCATTGCTTTTGCCATTGCATCGGGAGTATCGCCCGAGAAGGGGCTATTTACCGCTATAGTGGCTGGATTCGTTATTTCTGCATTAGGCGGGAGCCGCGTGCAGATAGGAGGGCCCACTGGTGCATTTATCGTGATCGTATATGGCATAGTGCAGCAATATGGGGTAGAAGGTCTGACCATTGCCACATTCATAGCCGGAGTGATGCTCATGATGATGGGTTTCGCGAGGTTGGGTTCTATCATTAAATTTATTCCGCATCCGCTGATAGTGGGGTTTACGAGTGGCATTGCACTGATCATTTTTTCCTCGCAGGTCAAGGACTTTTTCGGCCTGCAGATGGGGGCTGTGCCTGCAGATTTCATAGATAAATGGGTAGCCTATGCAGGGCACCTGACGAGTGTGAATCCATATGCCATCGTGATAGGAGTGGCTACCGTTATTCTCACTTTATTTTTTGGTAAGATCACTCACCGTGTGCCGGGTTCGCTGGTAGCTATCCTGCTCTGTACGGTCGCTGTGACTGTTTTTAAACTGCCCGTAGAAACGATAGCCAGCAAATTCGGTTCTATCCCGTCCATGCTGCCTATGCCCCATATACCTCTGCTAGATCTGGCCACTATCAGGCATCTGATCAAACCTGCGTTTACCATAGCGCTTCTGGGTGGTATCGAGTCTCTGCTATCTGCAGTAGTGGCAGACGGTATGATAGGGGGCAATCATAAATCTAATGTGGAACTGGTGGCACAGGGCCTGGCCAATATGGCATCGTCGATATTCGGGGGGATACCTGCTACAGGTGCCATAGCGAGAACCGCTACGAATGTCAAGAATGGTGGCAGAACCCCGATAGCAGGTATTATTCACGCACTAACGCTGCTGGTCATTATGCTCTTCGTGGGCAAGTATGCCGCGCTGATACCTATGGCATGTCTGGCAGGTATTCTGGTGGTGGTAGCGTATAACATGAGTGAATACGAAACGTTTTTGGGTTTGCTTCGCGGGCCTAAAAGCGACATAGCGATATTGGTCATCACATTTGGTCTGACGGTGCTGGTAGACCTGACGGTAGCTATAGAGATCGGTCTGGTGCTGTCTTCATTCCTTTTTATGAGAAATATGATGAAGCTAAGCAATGTAGCTATCATGAGGAAAGAAATGAATGATGAGGAGATAGGCGAAAATTATGACAGGAGAAACAGCGAAATGAGATCGCTGCCCAAGGGTGTAGAGGTCTTTGAAATAGAAGGGCCTTTCTTTTTTGGTGCAGCATATAAGTTTAAGGATGCGATCAAAGTGATCGAGACTCCTCCTAAGGCGTTGATCGTACGTATGGAGCATGTACCTTTCATCGATGCATCGGGTGTCCATGCTATCAAAGAAGTGTATAAGGAATGCAGCATGAGAAAGATCAAACTGATATTGGCAGATATTCAACCAGCAGTACGTGCCAATATGGAGAAGATGGACCTGATCGAAAAGATAGGCCCGGAAAATGTATTTGACTCAATGACAGAAGCCATAAAGAGTATAAATGAAAATCCCCTGGCATGATGCCAAGGGATCTCATGAATGAACTCAGGTAAAATTATTTCTTTAGAGAGTCGCGGATCTCAGTGAGCAGTTTCTCCGTAGTAGTAGGTTCGGGAGCAGGTGCAGGTGCGGCGGCTTCTTCTTTTTTTAAGGCATTGATGCCTTTGACCACCAGAAAAATGGCAGTGGCCACAATGATAAAATCTAATATAGTACCTGCGAAATCACCGATTTTTATGGTGTGCCAGGTCAAAGCACGCCAATCACCACCACCTTTGGATAGTATGACACTGATCGGAGGCATAACGATATCCGCTACCAAAGCTGTAACTATCTTTCCAAATGCAGCACCAATGACCACACCCACCGCGAGGTCCATCACATTGCCTTTAATGGCAAACTCTTTAAACTCTTTTACAAATCCCATACAATTGTTTTTTAGGGTTAACTAAATTTTGTGATGGGAAAAATACAAAGTTTCCAGCAAATGCATTCCCGTTTTTATCAAATCTGATCATATCATGGGTACTTCTATCAGCAGCAGTTCAGCTTCTGAGTCCGCTGTTATAGACAGTTTATCAGTGTCTGAGATACCTAAAGCATCACGTCGGTTGAGAGATACACCATTGATCGTCACATCGCCTTCTATCACGAATGCATATACACCGTTTCCGGATTTTTTGATTTGATGATCTATTTGAAACCCCTTTTGCAAAGAACCCAGATGAAACCATGCATCCTGATGGATCCACATACCTTCATCGGTTGGCCCGGGAGATACGATCTGCTGAAGTTTATTGATCCTGTCTTCTTTGCGAAAGGATGTCTGTCCATATCGCGGAGTCACATTTTTAACCTTCGGGAATACCCATATCTGGAGCAGTTTCACATACTTATCACTGCTGGCATTATACTCGCTGTGAGTGATGCCTGTACCCGCACTCATGACCTGTATATCGCCGCTTTTGATCACTTCTTTGTGGCCCATACTGTCCTGATGCTCCAGCGCACCTTCGAGCGGTATGGTCACTATCTCCATATTGTCATGCGGATGCCTGCCGAAGCCCTGTGCCGGCGCCACAATGTCGTCATTCAATACTCTGAGCGCGCCAAATTGTATACGTGTCGGGTCATAATAGTTGGCAAAACTGAATGAATGATGGGCATTGAGCCAGCCATGATTCGCGTGACCTCTGGTGTTAGCCTTATGCAATACTGTCTTTTCCATAATGAAAATTTTAGGATGCAAAGATACGATGAAATTAAATGTTTAAACATCTAATGGCAATATTTAATACTTTTTGGGTATTCACAACCCTAAGATGATGGCTTTGGTCTTGAACCGCCTGATGAACCAGTACATACCAAATCCAACCGGGCCAAACATAAAAGTAAGAATTTGGACAGGTATGAGTAGCCATCTATTGAGGCCGATCTTTATGGCATCCTGAGTGATCCATAGACCAACAAACAGATCAAAAGCCAAATAATGTATCCATCCGGCCAGAACGGCCTTGGGGTCTTTGAAGAGCAGCATGACAGTCTCCAGTGAATCGAAACCTCCTTTACAACCTATAGAAAACCAATAAATAAGAAGGCCAAGATAAAGAATACAAAGCATCATTATGATACCGTTCAGAATACCGATCGTGGTGTATCGCCAGCGTGGGAAACTGATCAGCAGTATCCATGCAGCTGTGGCTATAAGATTAACGAGATGAAAGAGTTGTGCAGACATAGTATTGCCCTCCGGTAACAAGAATAGCCTAGAAAAGCCTAGATCTCCTGAAGATGTTCGGTCTTGTAGCTATGCTCCAGCACTATTTTCAGAGATGTCTCACTGGGCGAAATGATAGCTTTATCTAACTTGCCGGTGAGGCGTAATATAGAGTGCCATTCTACTGTGAGGTCATTGTCTGCCTTGATCTGCTCCTGCAGAGCGCGGGCATCTTCGTGGTTTAATTCTCCGTAAGCCATGAGTAATAATTGATCAAATGTAGATTGTTGTACCATGTAATTTATTTTAGTCACTTATAAACGCGTATTGAATCTTTTATTGTGCATTTTAGCTTTTTTTGATTTGGAATCCGGTGATTTGACTGAAAAGCGAATCAATTGCGGATAATGTATACTTTTAAACCACAAAAATTTATCATGCAAAGGTTCATTGCTGTATTTCTGATCATCGCGCTTATAGCCATATCATCCTGTCATAATCCGCCTCCGGGTCAGGGATCGCTGACATTGAAGTTCAATCCTATGTTTGGATCTGATAAAATGATCCTTAATAAGACCTTTAATGCACCTGATGGAAAGAATTATTTTTTCACAACATTCAAGTTGTACCTGTCTCATATTAAGCTAGTACATGCAGACGGAAGTACCGTGGAGGTAAAGCCATTGGCGTATCTTTCTTTAGACGACTCGGCTGCGATGAGTATTTCATTGGCTAATACGCCGGGTAGTTATACAGGAATCCAGTTTTATATCGGTGTAGATTCTATTCAGGACAATGTAGACCCGGTCAGTATAGCAGATACCACTAACCCTCAATCTCCCAATAATAATATGTTTTGGAACTACACACTCAAATATGTTTTTGTAGTGCTGGAGGGCCGTGCAGATACGACTTCTAATCCATCGACTCCTATTCTATATCATGTGGGTACCCCGGGTTATTATACCAGTGTAGCTACCTTATCTAAATCCTTCTCGGTGACAGGTACCAATCAGACCATGCTCACACTGAATGCCGACCTGCAAAAAGAGTTTTATGGAGCCAATTCAATTAATATAGCCACCCAACCTGTCACTCAGACCACTGACAATCCCTCTGTCGCAGTGGCATTTATTACAGACCTGGCTACAGTATTTTCACTGCAATGATCATGAGAAAAAGAAACGGAATATTAATTTCTATTATACTTATCAGCTGTTTTTCGCTTTTGCAAAACTGCAAACATGATGTGACAGTCACACATGCAGCAAATGACCCTGACAGTCTCTATACGGGCAGGCCATATGTGGCTCCTGCCATCCCTAGTGTGAGATATACCTATAGGGCTATAGTTTCCCCGGCCAATAATCCGATGACATATGAAGGGATACAGCTGGGCAGAATGCTTTTTTATGACTCAACATTATCACTCACCAAGAAAGTGTCGTGTGGTGGATGCCACAGGCAGCAGTATGCATTCGGTGATAATCAAAAGCTAAGTCAAAATGTGTTGGGCTCGACCGTCAGAAACACGCCGGGTCTGATCAATATGGGCATGAACCCAAAATTCTTTTGGGATGGCCGCCAGTCTTCGATAGAAGATGCTGTGAATGATGCCTTCAATCATGAGATGCATCCCGACTTTACTGCAGATGTAGCCTATCTGAACAGCACACCTCAGTATGCTTATCTTTTTAAGAAGGCTTTTGGCAGGCCCGGCGATATCACGGAGGATAAGATAGTTAAAGCCATCTCGCAGTTTATCCGCATACTCAATTCTACCAACTCGCGTATCGACCAATATTACAGAGGTGAGATACAGCTCACTACCGCTGAGTCTGCTGGTTTGGACTCTTTTTTCAGTGCTACTGGCGGCGATTGTTTCCACTGTCATTTCGATGCTATCTATTTGACCTTTGCTATTCAGAATCCGGCTTTTACTTTCTCTAATAATGCTATTGATTCAGTAGCTGATGTGAGCCAGTTCATGGACAAAGGACGTGGTGCCATAGATGGCGACACAATGAATTATGGTTTGTTTAAAATCCCTACGCTACGCAATGTGGCGGTGTCGGGACCATATATGCATGATGGTCGCTATGCTACACTGGAGCAGGTGATAGGGCATTATAGTGACAGCTTAAAACATTCACCCAATGTGAGCCCGGGTATGCAGCACCTGGCACAGGGCGGCCTGCATATCGATGCCGCAGGCAAAGCAAATCTGCTGGCATTCTTAAATGCTCTAACCGATACGAGCTTCATCAAAAATCCTGCATTCTCTAATCCTTTTCATTAGAGCTATTCAATAAAATAAAATTGAATTAAAAACTGCGGTGCTCTTTCACCCATCCTTTGATATAGTCTGCTATGGTAGCAGTGGGTGTGCCGGGAGGAAACAGCTCGCCACATCCGGAGGTTTTGAGCGTTTGCATATCCTCATCGGGAATGATGCCACCACCGGTGAGCAGCACATCATCCATCTTTTTTTCATGCATGAGTTTGAGTACCTTGGGGAAGACCGTGTTGTGAGCGCCAGATAATATACTGATCCCTATTGCGTCTACATCTTCCTGCAGGGCAGCGTTGACGACCATCTCAGGGGTCTGGCGCAGGCCGGTATATATCACTTCCATTCCTGCATCCCGGAGCGCTGAAGCGATCACTTTAGCACCACGGTCGTGACCATCCAGGCCCACTTTAGCTACCAGTATTCTAATAGGACGCGGCATTATGGGGTATATTATGGGAAAGTAAAAGCGATAGATAGGATCTATCTATCGCCCAATTTATTTAAAAATCATCATCGAATCCGGCACTCTCGCCGAAATCATCAAAATCTTCATCTTCCTGAAAATCTTCGAAATCATCATCGTCATCGTCACGTTTGCTGCTTTTGCGGCCCTTAGATTTATTGTCGATCATGTCTTCGAACTCTTCGAGATCGAGATCTTTGATATCGTCTTCCGACGGCTCGATCTCAGGCACATCCAGATCATCTGTCAGATCATCATCCAGTTCCTCTATATCGTCATCATCGTCGTCATCATCGACGGCTTTTTTCTTCTTCGGTGTCAATTCCTCATCTTCTTCATCGCGTTTTTTGCGTGGCATGTGATTTAAGTTTAAAGGGTGTTAAATTTAGTTTGAATCTTTTACGGCAAATAAATAAGACTGTTTTAAATCCTCCAATTTTTTTTCGAAAAATATTCTGAATTATTATTCTATAAAATTAATGTACTGTTTCAAAATATTCAAATGATTTTTTCAGGCGCTCCGCAGTCCCTGCAGTCTCGAGAAATTTAGCCATTTCGATCACCGGCGGGCCCTGCAAAACTCCCGCAAGGGCAACTCTCAGCACTGGCATTATTTCTCCCGTTTTCAGTCCTGTGAATATAATAAAATCATTTATAAAAATATCCGGTGCTATGACGGACAGATCTTTGCCGGATATGAATTCATCCCATTTAGCTTTGATCTCGGGCTTCCATTTTTTCTTAATGGTTTCTATATCGTAGACTGCTATGTCTTTATACAGGAAATTGCCCAGAGGCACCAGATCATTCAGAAAAGTAGCACGCTCTTTGATCAATCCGCAATATTCTTCCAGTTTTTCATCATTGAGAGTGAATCCTGCAGCATGAATATCTTTTTTGATAGCCACTGCCAGTTCATGATTTGATCTTGATTTGAGATATTGCTGGTTAAACCATTTGGCTTTGTCATAATCGAATCTGGCTCCGGCCTTATGCACTTTCTCCAGCGTGAATAATTCTATCAATTCATCCATGCTCATGATCTCCTTGTCTCCACCGGGATTCCAACCCAGCAGTGCGAGAAAGTTCATAAATGCATCCGGAAAGAATCCGCGCTCACGATAGCCCTCTGAAGTTTCCATCTGGTTGGTTTCCTTATTGAGCGAGTCCCATGATAGGGGAACCGCCGGAAATCCTAGCTTGGCACAATCGCGCTTACTGAGTTTTCCTTTGCCGTCAGGCCTTAGTATTAACGGCAAGTGAGCATACTGAGGCATACGGTCTTCCCATCCGAGTGCCTTAAAACACAATACGTGCAGCGGGGCGGATGGAAGCCATTCCTCACCACGTATGGCATGAGATATATCCATCAGGGCATCATCCACTACATGCGCCAGGTGGTAAGTGGGCATACCGTCTTTTTTGAGCAGTACTTTGTCATCCAGTTGAGATGTATTGAAGGTGACCCAACCACGTATCAGATCATGAAATTTTACGTCTTCATTGCGGGGCATTTTGAAACGAATGACACATTCATCGCCGCGTTCCAGTCGGATCTTGACCTCATCAGCAGAAAGTGATTCTGAATTTTTGAGGTATTGTCTGTTTACGGCATTATACTGTGGTGAAGATATTCCCTGGGCTTTCATATCCTCCTTCCACTTGTCCTGCTCTTCTTTAGTATCAAATGCATAATAGGCATGGCCTGAAGCGACCAGCTTCTCAGCATACTGACGGTACATAGGTTTGCGTTCACTCTGGCGATATGGGGCATGTGGTCCGTCACCGAAACCGATACCCTCATTAGGGGCTATGCCGCACCATTTCAGCGATTCGACGATATAATCCTCTGCACCTGCTACAAATCGGGTCTGGTCAGTATCTTCTATACGGAGTATAAAATCCCCACCATGTTTTTTCGCCAGCAGATAATTAAACAATGCCGTACGCACCCCGCCAATATGCAGGCCTCCGGTAGGTGAGGGCGCAAAACGTACTCTTACTCTTCTTTCACTCATGCCGCGAAAATAGAAAAAACAATAGCCCTGCCCAAACTAATATAGGGCAGACCTGATATGATCGAACAATAACCTGCTAATAGCAGGCAAATTCCTGCATTTGATAAAAAAGGGCAATGGTCAGGAAAATAAATAAATTAGTATTGCGTTAAACCGCCTAAATGTTTTTTGGTCAATGGTATGTGAAATTAGTTGGTCAGTTTAATTAATACCCCTGAATGCTAGATACCCTTTCAATCGTGAAAACCCCGAGTGCAGCCCGCAAACTATTTCCGGCAGCTATGTGGAAAGTCAGGACCCGTGAAAAGATACTATATCTGACATTTGATGACGGACCGATAGAAGAGGTGACCCCGATAGTTCTCGATGAACTGAAGAAGTACGATGCCAAAGCCACTTTTTTCTGTATAGGAAAAAATATAGATGCCAATCCTGAAATATTTCAGCGGGTGCTGGAGGAGGGTCATACAATAGGAAATCACACACAGGATCACCCGAATGGATGGCATACGGCCAATGATATTTATTTTCAAAATGTTTCCAAATGTGCCGCTACATTGGCGGCAGTGATGCCTAAAGTATTGGCGGGATCAGACAGCGAAGAAATTGAGACGGAAGAACGAAGTTTTTTTCGTCCGCCTTATGGTAAGCTAAGTCTGTCTCAGTATAACCATCTCAAAAAATCCTACAAGATAGTGATGTGGGATGTCCTGACCTTTGACTTCGATCTCAAGGTCTCAAAAGAGCAGGTACTTGAAAATACGCTTAAAAATTCTGTGCCGGGTTCTATCATTGTATTTCACGACAGCCTGAAAGCTAAAGAAAAGGTGCTGTATGCATTGCCTAAGGTGCTCGAACATTACAGCAGGCTGGGATATAAGTTTGAAACTTTGCCGGAATGATAGTTTCTTTGCGGCATGTCGCTCATAGATACTCACACACATATTTATTTACCCGATTTTGATATTGATATAGATGCCGTGCTGGAACGGGCCTATCGAAATGGTATCGAAAAAATATTTCTGCCAGCCATAGATTCAGAGACTCATGACAGGCTCTTGAAACTGTGTCATCAGGGAGCTGGTGATTCTCGAACTCTTTTGGGGAAAGCAGAGGAGAAGTTATTGCCTGCCATATATCCGATGATGGGTGTACATCCATGTAGTATAAAAGAAAACTACAAAGAGGAACTGGATATAGCATGGCGCTATCTGAATAACGGCACTAAGTATTATGCTGTAGGAGAGATAGGCTTAGATTTTCACTGGGATGTGAGCCATAAGCAGCAACAGTTTGAGGCTTTTGATATTCAAATAGAATGGGCCATTGAAAAAGGATTGCCGATCGTGATACACTCTCGCAAGTCCACCTATGATTGTATCGAGGTTTTAAAAAAGTATAAAGGCAGGATCAACGGTATTTTTCATTGTTTCAGCGGCTCAGTGGAAGAAGCCAGAGAGATCATCAAACTTGGCTTCTATCTCGGTATCGGAGGTGTGGCCACATACAAAAATTCAGGACTACGAGAGTTGTTGCCGCAGATAGGCTTATCTCATATTGTGTTTGAGACAGATGCACCCTATCTCACACCTGTGCCTCACAGAGGCAAGCGCAATGAACCTGCTTATATCAAACTGATCTGTGAGGAAGTAGCAAAGATCATGGCAAAGAGTTATAGCGAGGTGGTCGAAACAACTACCCGAAACGCCCTCAATGTCTTTAATATCCATTAATCAGGTCTATTTTGTATATTCGCAATCCAATTTAAAAAGAGAGGTGTCCGAGTGGTTGAAGGAGCACGCCTGGAAAGTGTGTAAACGTTAACGCGTTTCGAGGGTTCGAATCCCTTCCTCTCTGCTATGGCGGACATTTTGCGCTTAAACGCAGATTGTCCGCTTTTTTTTTCTTTGAAACCCGCGTCAATCCTTGTTATCAGACCAATCATTTCATTAGTTCCCGTGGTTCGAAGTTTATTTTCCTCAATTTCAAATAAATTCGGAAACATCGAACCTATTATCTGCTGTTTCACTTTTACGTTGGCATTCTGATAATACGCCTTGACATTGCCCATGAATACGAAGCCCCATTTCAGATACTTGTCAAATTCGCTTTTCTGCATAGAGTATTTAGTTCTTTCCAGTATCAACTCATTATATGACTTCTCGTAGCGCGTCTTCATATCATTATAATCTTTTAAAGACAGGCTATCATCTGCAAACAAGTCCTGCACGTTCTCAATCTTCTGCCTATACTTCTCTATGTCTTTATCTGTCTTCTCGATAGTAGTTTGACGCTCTTGGTCATTAGTTTTCAGAATATCTCGCACGACTTCATAGTATAGGTCTGTCACTTCACTGGGTATCTGCACTCTATCAAGCAAATCAGTGAACAAGCTATTTACATTGTCAGCTCTATACCGCTCTTGTGGGCAATTCAAATGGCAGTGATAATAAAAATATGTGCCACCATTGCCCCTACTCGCACTGCCAGTTAGTTTACTACCGCAACATTTACATCTTAGAAAGCCCCTTAATGGCAGGTCTTCTTTTGGAGTTCTTACCTTGCCAGCAGCTACGGTTTGTTTGCCAGTTAAAAGCTCCTGCACTTTTAAAAATAGCTCTGCACTTATTAATGGCTCATGTATGGCATCAACTATCTGTTCTGGTTCAATCGACCATGCGCTAACTCTTATCTTGCCTATATAAGCAACATTAGTAAGCATCCGTGAGAACTGGCTCTTCTGCATTTTCAAACCTTTTGCCTGCATAATTTTCAGGGC
>CAIXBT010000299.1 GCA_903917755.1 uncultured Bacteroidota bacterium | reverse complement strand
TTATTGAAATAAAGTAAAATTCAAAAGTTTCGATCGGAAAACAATTTAGCATCGGAAAATCAGTTCCATTTTTCGCTTCGATTTTTAATATACATTTTCGATATCATAATCGCATAACATGCCCCTCATACGTATCGTAAAAATGACTTTTAGAGAAGAAGAAGTTGACACATTCAGGCAGATCTTTGATGAACGAAAAGAAAAGATAGCATCCTTTCCCGGCTGCAGCAAATTAGAACTGCTCAACGACCGAAATATATTCTTTACCTATTCGATATGGGACAATGAAGAATCTCTGGAGAAATACCGCACATCAGAGTTGTTTCAAGCCACATGGGCACTGGTCAAGCCACTCTTCAGCGCGAAGACCGAGGCATGGAGTGTGAAGAGGGAGTGGTGATTGTTATAGTTTGAGTCGCTGACCCAAGTTCAACATTCAAATTATGAGCAACATTACTTTGCCACATAATCCGCAACTGGGCTGGGCAAAACTGTCAAATTATCCTTATTTAAATTGACTTTTAAATTTTTCAACAAACTCTTTGGCATCTCGCATATTTTCAGGATACTTAGCATAATTACTTATAGTAATCCCGTCCTCATTGATCACCTCTTGGCTAATATGCTGATAATAGAAACCTTGCTCAATTAAAAATTTAACAACTTCCTATTTCTTAACATCTGTCATTTTAGGTGGCCTAAATCTATGAGGTAAAAAAACCATTTGCTTACTACATTGGGGACAAATAGCCACTTCTCTTACCTCCAAGTTGGTTGTCTCACTAAATGCCTTTCTGCAATCTAAACAAACATATTTATGTGCCATATTGCCTTTTATGGATATACACCCTCAAAACAAAGAATTGATACTACCCGGCGGCACCTTGCCTACATGTCTGTATGCCAGTTCAGTTGCTTCGCGTCCGCGCGGGGTGCGCTTCAGGAAGCCGAGCATGATAAGATATGGTTCGTAGACCTCTTCCAGTGTGCCGCTCTCCTCTCCCACTGCCGTAGCGATGGTATTGATGCCTACAGGCCCACCTTTAAATTTCTCTATGATCGTCGTGATGATGCGATTGTCCATATCGTCGAGGCCCAGCGCATCTACATTGAGCGCCTCAAGGGCATAGCGTGATATATCGAGCGTGATGGTGCCATCGCCCTTGATCTGTGCGAAGTCGCGCACCCTGCGCAGCAGCAGGTTTGCGATACGAGGTGTGCCACGGCTTCGGCGTGCTATCTCCATCGCGGCTTTCTCATCTATCACTACCTCCAGTATCCCCGCCGAACGAATAATAATATTAGCCAGGACCTCAGGCCCGTAGTATTCGAGCCTGCATGTGATGCCAAAACGCGACCTGAGCGGGGCAGTGAGCAGCCCGGAGCGCGTCGTAGCACCCACGAGGGTAAAGGGGTTCAAGCCTATCTGTATACTGCGGGCATTGGGGCCGGTATCGATCATGATGTCGATCTTATAGTCCTCCATAGCGCTGTAGAGATACTCCTCTATGACCGGCGAGAGGCGGTGTATCTCATCTATGAATAGTACATCATTGGGTTCGAGGTTGGTGAGCAGGCCTGCGAGGTCACCGGGTTTCTCCAGCACAGGCCCCGAGGTGATGCGCATATTCACGCCCATTTCATTGGCTACTATATGCGAGAGCGTCGTCTTGCCGAGACCAGGAGGGCCATGCAGCAGCACATGATCGAGTGCTTCACCGCGTCTTTTGGCGGCTTCGATGAATACAAATAGGTTCTCAATGATCTGCGGCTGCCCCTTGAAGTCGTCTATACTTCGCGGGCGCAGCGCCTTTTCTACCTCGGCATCTTCTGTCGAGAAACTTTCTTTTTTGGGGTCGAGATTGGGATTCACCCCGTGAAACTAATGAATAAATTTTTTCTTAAGCAGATGAATACAGTTTCCCGCTGATCTCACGGATCAACTCAAATTAGGCACAGAGTTATTTATCTGCGAAAATCCGCGTAATCTGCGGGACATTCTTGAGTTTTTATAAATTCACCGTATGAAATTGAAGAATAAGACGACTTTTCTCTTTGCGGCTGTCATCGGAATGGGACTGAGCATGGGACTGATGAGTTTCAACGGCGACCAGATACTCTGGTGCAATCGCCCCTTCAAGACTAGCCCTATACCACTGGTGCAACGTATCTGTTTCGGCTCATGCGCCCATCAGAATAAACAGGAGTACCTGCTGGCAGATATAGCCAAACTGAAGCCTGACCTGATGGTCTATCTCGGCGACAATATCTATGCAGACACAAAAAACATGCGTGTGATGAGAGAGAAATACGGTATGCTGAGCTGCAAAAAAGAATTCAGGATGCTGCTCGATGCCACGCATGTGATCGCTACATGGGATGACCACGACTATGGCAAAGATGATGCGGGCATGGAGTATCCGATGAAAAAAGAATCCAAGGACATGTTTCTAGAGTTTTGGAATGAGCCCAAAAACTCTGACCGCTATAAACATGATGGTGTCTATACCTCATATTACTATGGAGATTCTGCACATCGCGTACAGATCATACTGCTCGACCTCCGCTCATTCCGCACGGCTATGCTGGGCAAAGAGGACCACTATGTACCAAACTTTGACACTACTGCCGCTATGATGGACAGTACCGAGTGGGCGTGGCTGCATGGCGAACTGCTCAAACCGGCTCAGATACGTATCATCGGCAGCAGCATTCAGTTTGCGACCGAGCATAACGGCTGGGAAGCATGGGCTAACTTTCCGCTGCAGCAGCAGAAAATGTTTGACATGATCAAAGAAACAAAAGCCAATGGAGTGCTTTTCATCAGTGGCGATGTGCACTACGCCGAGCTCTCTATGCAGAAAAAAGAGGGCATGTATCCTATCTATGATATGACATCGAGCGGATTGACACAGGTAGAGATGAAGGCTTCTAAAAATCAATATCGTATCGACAAGCCCATCAACACACGCAACTTCGGCATGATCGATATAGACTGGTCGCAGGCCGACCCGACCATACTCGTGAGAGGTTTTGACTGGCAGGCCAAAGAGCGTATCATTCACGGCATCAAGCTGAGTGAATTGAAGTTCTGATGATGCTTGCATTGTTCCTCCCCTTTGGGGAGGTTAGGAGGGGCGTTTCTTTCTACGTTCTATCTCCGTAGTCAGCAACCTCAGCTCTCTGCCCATTTGCCCTGATACAGAGGTATTCTCCTGCGCACGGCGTATGAGATATGGTATCACATCTTTCACCGGGCCATAAGGCAGATATTTAGATGCATTGAATCCCAGCCTTGCGAGATTGAATGTGATATTATCGCCCATACCAAAGAGCTGCGAGAAGATGATATGCGGATGTTTGCG
>CAIXBT010000298.1 GCA_903917755.1 uncultured Bacteroidota bacterium | reverse complement strand
CTGCGTCCATGTTCCGATGCCGACTACAGGGGTATTGCCCCCCAAAGCCGCACTGGTCAGTGATCCGCAGATATTCTGAGTGGCACCTACAGTAGATGTAGTTGGAGTTGTATAATAATTGACAGTCATAGTAGCCGAACTGGAAGGACATGTACCATTTGCTATCGTCCATGTATAAGTATAAGTTCCTACCACTGTAGCAGTGGCGGTAGATGATCCCAAATGGCTATTGCTGAAAGTAGTAGTGCCCGGACCTGATGCCTGTGTCCATGTTCCCGTGCCGGCTGCAGGCGTATTACCACCGAGAGACCCTGTGGTCAGTGATCCGCAAATGTTTTGTGTAGCACCCACCGTAGCTGTGGTTGGTGTTGCATAGAAATTGACAGTCACACTGGCGGTACTTGGTACACAGGTTCCGTTTGAAATGGTCCATGTATACACGTAAGTGCCCGCTACTGTAGCAGTAGCTGTGGCCGACCCTGAATTGACATTGCTGAAAGTGGTCGTGCCCGGCCCTGATGTCTGCGACCATGCACCTGTACCTATAGCAGGTGAGTTGCCCCCCAAGGCTCCGCTCACCAGTGTTCCGCATAGATTTTGTGTACCACCTGCAGCAGCAGTGGTTGGTGTCGCATAATAGTTGACCGTCATAGTAGCTGAACTAGATGTACAAGCTCCATTGGCGATGGTCCATGTATATGTGTATGTGCCAATTACCGACGCCGTAGCAGTAGATGTACCCGAATTGACATTACTGAATGTAGTCACACCCGGTCCGGTGGTCTGTGTCCACGTCCCCGTCCCTACCGCCGGAGTATTACCTCCGAGAGACCCGGTGACCAATGATCCGCAAATATTCTGTGTAGCACCCACGGTAGCTACTGTCGGTGCCTGCGAATAAGTGACATTGAGCGTAGCTGTACTTGGTGCACAACTTCCGTTAGCTATGGTCCATTCATAGGTATAAGTACCGTATGCGGTAGCTGTAGCTGTTGTATTTCCTGTATTAGCATTTCCGAATGTAGTCCCACCCGGTCCGGCTGTTTGTGTCCATGTACCTGTGCCCGAGGCAGGAGTATTGCCACCGAGAGCATTGCTGGTCAGGCCGCACACCGATTGATTAGCACCTACTGTAGAAGTGCTAGGAGTTGCATCGATGGTGATTCCCACATCAGAATTACATGTTCCTTTTGTATAACGTATTGTAACTGTTCCCGGAGACACTGCATTGAAAGTCGTACCTGTGATCGTACCTGTTCCGGTGCCGTTTATCACACTCCAGGTACCAGCAGTAAATGGTGTAGGAGACACGGTAAGTGCTCTGGGTGTGCCCTGACATATATTCGCATTACTTGTCGTATTGGTATATGCTATCTGAGTATAAGTAAGTGTGGCAGATGTACCTGCGGCTGCCCAGCAGCAACTACCACCCGCATAAACATCCTCTGATACGGATGATCCGCTGGCAGTAAATGATGTGAGCGAAAGGCTATATGCACCGCAGCCACTGCTACCTCCACCGATCGATACTGTATAATCAGCACCAATGGTTGAGTTGAGTGTCCAGTTCTGTCCACCACCTACATTCGGTTGTGATACAGTGCCTCCGCAACCCGGATCACTTATACTTCCCTGATTGATACATTGAGCCAATACGCTGTGCTGAGTGAGGGTACTCAGACACGTTAATAGCAATAAAATTTTAGCAAAAGTGTAGACTTTTTTCATAAAACTGGGTTTGTTATCGTTTCAAATCAATGCTGTTATTAAAAACAACTAATGCGCAACTTACAGAAAATTAGTCAGAATTTCGAAAAGTCCGAAAAATATATTGTCAAAAAAAACATGTTGACTTTTGCGGCACTGATTAATTCCTGCCATATTTTGATAATTGATATTGAACTCCCAGTCAACACATTACAACTTAAACTCTGAAACCCCATTTTTTTGCAAAGTTCTAGCCGGTGCATCCCTTCAATAAAAAAAGCCCCTTAGTGTTATACTAAAGGGCTTCAAATAAATTCCGGTTTGATTACTATCTCATTACAACCACCGTTCCTGAAATATTCTGCTGATGTCCGTCAAAGTAGGTGACCACGAACTGATAGGTGTAAGTGTCATATTGCACATCCTTACTTCTGAATGTTCCATCCCATCCATGAGTATCATTGACACCGTTCGGTTGTGTAGGGTTGCTGAAGACCTTTTCACCCCATCTGTTGTAAATTTCCACATCCACAGATTTGGCTCCGAGGATATCAAATTCAAATCTGTCATTCAGTCCGTCACCGTTAGGTGTGAAGGCTGTAGGTATGAATATGGCCGGATGATCACTGATCGTGACACGTACTGTGTCAGTCACTGTACATCCATGAGCATTTTCGACTGTCACTGTATAAAGATGTGTGGCAGACGGCGTAGCTATAGGGTCGCTGCAGTCGGAAGGAACTGCACATCCGCTGAAGTTTAATGAATCGAGCGGGTTCCAGATATATGCGATAATGGTAGTGTCTGAAGTAGCTAATGCCTGAAGCTGCACCGGCTCTCTCGCCAGTACGAAATTAGGAGTGGCCGTCAGTGTCACTGCCAGATTGCCGGTTGAGTTGATGGTCAGACTTGTATTGCCCTGACATCCGTTCGCATCTGTCACAAGTACGGTGTAAATACCGACTGAGAGATGTGTGAAAGTGTCTGTGTGCTGGATCACA
Organism: uncultured Bacteroidota bacterium; assembly: GCA_903917755.1. Classification (GTDB taxonomy): domain Bacteria; phylum Bacteroidota; class Bacteroidia; order Chitinophagales; family LD1; genus UBA1941. The sequence continues at coordinate 3,333 of CAIXBT010000298.1, read as the reverse complement.
TTACCCAACTGATAGGTGTATGGTGTCACCCCGCCTGTCACATTGATCACTGCATATCCGTCTGAACTGCTGATACAACTGGTCAATCCGGAGCCTATGGTCACTGTAATAGGTTGAGGCATGACCAGCGTGGCCGTATCAAGCACCTGACAACCTTTATTGTCTGAAACTGTAACATAGTAAGTACCCCCTGAGAGATCTCCAGCTACACTGCCTGTCTGGACAGGTGTAGTGCTCCAGTTGTATGAATATGGCGGCACACCTCCCTGCACATCTAATGCTACAAAACCATTTGTACCATTGTTACAGGTTGGATTGCTCAAAGATGTATTGACCGTCATCGGTGTCGGCTGTCCGTTCACCACCACACTCTGTGTCTGATGGCATCCATTGGAGTCAGTCACCACCACACCATAGTTTCCACCCGGAATATTGTTTTGGAGTGAATCTGTCACGAAGTTATTCCACAGGAACTGATATGGTTTAGTACCACCGATCACTGTCACTGCCACCGATCCGGAATTAGCACTTTGACAGTTCGCATCCACTTTCACCAGGCCTATCTCTAGAGAATCCGGCTCGATGATCTTACGTGAAAACGGAACCATACATCCATTAGCATCTGTTATGATCAGATAATAATATCCACCCGAAAGTTGTGTGATATTCTCGGTCATAGGGCCCACCGGTGCGAAAGTGTCAGCACCCAAATACCACTGATAGCTATATGGCTGTGTGCCACCGTAGCCGGTAGGGAGAATGAATCCATCACTATAGCCATGACATGATACGTTCTTTTGAATACCGCTCACATACATCGCTGATGGCTGATTGACCACTATTGAGTCAGTAGCAGTACATCGGCGAGCGTCTGTGACAGTCACAAAATATGTGCCCGCAAAGATATTATTGGCCGATGGGCCTACACCTGCACCGCCTGACCAGTTATAGCTATACTGAGGTGTTCCTCCGGTCACGACCAGATTGATATTACCGCCATTAGCCAAATAGCAACGTGGATCTGTGACCAAAGCAGACACTGCCAATGGACCCGTATTGATGACCACTACTGATGTAGTAGCTGAACAACCGCTACCATCAACCACAGTGACCGAATAGGTACCCGAAGCAAGGTTTGTATTGTCAGGTGAGTTCGGTCCCGAAGGTGACCATGTATATGTATACGATCCCGAGCCACCAGTCACAATGATATGTATGTTTGAATTATTAGTACCGGAACATCCTATCTGACCAACCGTATCAGACAATACGATAGGAAGGCCTTCTGCTACCTTGGCACTATCACGTTTCTCACATCCGTTCTTGTCGGTGATGATCACATAATATATTCCACCTGCCAGACCGGTCAGAGATGGATTGATAGAGAAGTTTGACCATAGATATGTATAAGGCTGTGTACCACCTCTGGCTGTCACCGCCGCCGATCCGTTGCTTGCTCCGGCACAGGTCACCCCTACTGCCGTTACCGTATCACTCAGGACACTTGGATTGTGAATAGTATCTGTGATACTGACCGTACAGCCTTTGATATCTGTCACTGATCCTGTGTAGACACCCGCAGACAGACCGCTGATGATCTGTATAGTCTGAGCACTAGACCAATTATAGGTATAGGCTCCCCATCCGCCGCTAGGCAGCAGATTGATCGATCCGTTGCTTGCTCCATTACATGTAATGTCATTCACTACCGAACTCACAGAGAGCGGAGCTGCAGGTTGTGCTATTTCGACAGGATTTACCACCCATGCTGATCTGCAACTGCTATCATCTTTCACAAAAACATAGTATCCGCCTGCCGGCATTCCGATGAATAAGCCTGTAGTATTAGCATATGTCAGGCCGCTATCTATCGAATAGTGCAACAGACCATTAGAAGATGTGGCAAGGATCGATATTGTATCTGTATTCGCGCCATAACAAACAATATCATTTGAAGTAAGACTGACTATAGTTGGCAGTGCCAGAGGAGTGATGGTCACAGTATTATTCATCACAGTATCGCAACCGACAATATTGGTTGCTTTAGCAGTATAGACACCACCCTGAGTGAATGTTCCGAAATTGATCGGACCACCTGTACCTGCTATTGGACCTGCTACCAGGTTTCCGCTTGTGTATAGTGTATAAGTAGTAGCTGTATCTGTCATCGCCATACCGATCTGTTTGCCGGTATCGCCCATACAATACGCCCCACCTCCTGTCACTGTATAAGGAGTAGGAAGGCTTACCACAGAGATAACTGCTGAGTCGCTCATTTTAGCAGAGCAATATGGAGAAGCAAGGAATGTACCAACTACAGTATAAAGTCCAGGTTGACCCTGGCCACCGAAAGATATTTGATTGCCTGTACCAGCTAATGGATTTCCGATCGGGGTGATGCCGTTCAGGAACAACTGATAGCTAACGCCCAATTGAGAACCGTTAAGAAGAATAGATGGTCCCGTAGCAGAGTTAGGACAAGCCTTTCCACCACCTTTCACATTAAATACAGTAGGTGTAGGACTTAAGCCTACGCTTACATATCCTATCATGTTCTGACCGCATCCGGTGAATCTGTATCCGGTGATAGTATATGTACCGACCTGAGTTTCATTTGCAAAAACAAGTGGTGACGCACCGGTACCGATCATTGTATCTACCGGCTGTCCGTTAAAATAAACTATGTATTGTACCCCTGGTTCTGAGCCGCTCAGTTCAATAGGCACACCTGATCCGCCCGGGCAATAATTGCCACCACCCTGTACAGTAAATTGAATAGGAAGTGCAGCGATATCTAAAGTATCATAAACCGGCACTGACCAGCCGCAGCAACTTTCTCTTGCTTTGTATCTTATTATATATTGTCCCGGAGCATATCCTGTCAGGTTGGCTGTAGGAGATGGCAAGCTGGATTGATACAGAGGGCTATTCACGTTTGCACCCTGATATATTCTCCAGTCATATTCCTGCTCTGCACCCCAATGAGTAGCACTCATAGAAACAGAACCGTTGAGGCATATGATATGGTCTGACAATGTCAGAACCGGCAGCACCCTATTATCAGGCGCGATCTTCAGATATGCTGCATATAGCAAGCCATTCACTGTGAGATCGATATCCTGACTAGGAGTCGTTGCATATACTATTATCGGGCTTGAGCCTGCATTGAAACTTGAAGCAGGCGGAGAAGCAGGGAGATCACGAATATCATTTTCTATGGTCAATGAATTCGGGAATGTCCAGATGCCTGAAGATTTGGTCAGGTCTATCTCCGAATTGATACAAGCCTTAGCATTGTTATAATTGATCCCTACTATGTAGTTATTAGGTACT
>CAIXBT010000297.1 GCA_903917755.1 uncultured Bacteroidota bacterium | reverse complement strand
GGGTAAGAATGCAAATGACAGTAACGATGCGGAACCTTATTTTTTTCGCACTAAACAGGTAGTTTGTAAACCCGCTGAATGAAATACACCCAAGAGAAAGCAGGATTATGCTGATAAATGAATTTAAGGCCTCGGTTTTGGGGTTAGGGGAAAATTTGTCGAGGAAGAGGACCAACGCTTCACTGCCAAGACAAAGGCAAAAAATGCTGAAATACAAATTGGACTTTGCAGCCCTGTAAAAAAATACAGGAACAAATGCGCCATGCAAAACGCAATAAAAAAACCGAATAAAAGGGCGCATATTGCAGGTATGGAAATGGACTGCATACGGTCTGTGGCAATAGCGTTCTTAGCTTCGCTCATAGCAATCTGAAACCCGGAAAGGTCTTTATGGTTCCTTTCGAAAAAAAGCCGGGCCTGGTAGTTGGCGTATCTTATAGCAATGACATGCTTACCTGCATTGGGCAGAAGTATGATGAATGGCAGGTTCTGGGGGTCGTAACCGATTGTGCTGTCTTTGCCGTTTATTTTTCCGTATGAAATTTTTCTTTTTCCGTCGATGTATATCTCTGAAGCTCCAAACTGCGATACGCTCAGTGCAAGCGGTATCCCTGTGATACTGGTGTCTGCGATAAAATGAAATCTGAACCAGCCAATGGCGCTGAATGTGTCTGTAGATCGCCTGGGATTTAGTCTGAACCTGAGGTCTGAATTAACGATCTCCCAATTGCTATCATCAAAACCGGCCTCCGACATATCAGGGTTATCGCCCTCGTAAAAACGCCAGCTATGGTAGAGCTTGTAGCTACCATTAGATGAATTAGTAAAGCTGTCTCTGGTGAGCACAAGGGTTGTGAGGCCGACAGGCTGTGCGAAGGTGATACAGGGCAATAAAAGAAGGAATAGCAATATCCTTTTCATTCCCCTAAAATACAATAAATGTTTACTTTATGGATATATTGTTTAGCAGGTATTCAATTGTCCGGGGATAATAAAAATGCTCCAGCTTATGGATGCGTGCCGCAAGATCGTCGGGGCTATCATTCTCCTGCACCGGACAGCGGGCCTGTAGTATTATATTGGCTTCATCATAGGCCTCATTCACATAGTGTATCGTGATGCCGGATTCTTTTTCTTTCGCAGCAACAACCGCATGATGTACATGATGGCCGTACATGCCCTTGCCGCCATAGCCGGGCAGCAGGGCAGGGTGGATGTTGATGATCTTGCCGGGGAACGCATGAACAATGGCCTCTGGCATCTTCCACATGAACCCTGCGAGTACTATTAGTGATGGCTTTACATCGCCAAGCTGCTCTATAAGCAGCGTTTGGTGCAGTGTCTGCTTGTTAATGATAAGGAAGGGTATTTCTTCTTTCTTTGCTATTTCCAGTACACCGGCATCAACCTTGTTGCTTACGATCAGCGCTACTTTGGCCTCGTGGTTTTGTTTGAAATAAGTTATGATAGCTGCTGCATTGGAGCCGGCCCCTGATGCGAATATGATGAGTGAGTGCATATGCTGTTGTAAGCCGTAAAATTAATGTTTAAATGGCTTACTAACTCAAATAGCTCAATGTAGAGTTTCCACCATGTTTTCGGATATTTCTTATGTTTGTTCCATACTTTTTAAAAACGCAT
>CAIXBT010000296.1 GCA_903917755.1 uncultured Bacteroidota bacterium | reverse complement strand
CACTTCTCGGACAATGACTACTCTGAGGCCGGAGCCGAGATCACTGACTCGCGTGAGGAAGTATACAAAGCGGATATGATCATCAAGATCGCTCCGCCGGCACTCGAGGAGATAGACCTCATGCAGTGGAATCAGACATTGGTCTCACCTATTCATCTGCCCACCATGCAGCGTGAGTACCTCACCAAATTAATTGATAAAAAGATCACAGCCCTTGCTTTCGAATACACTAAAGATGAAGCGGGATACTTCCCATTCGTGAGGTCGATGAGCGAGATAGCGGGCAACTCATCCATATTGATCGCCGCAGAATATCTCAGCAATGCTAACCACGGCAAAGGGATCCTGCTAGGTGGCGTATCAGGTGTGCCACCGGCCAAGGTAGTCATACTCGGTGCCGGAGCTGTCGGTACCTATGCTGCACGGGCCGCATTGGGGCTGGGTGCCGTAGTATCTGTCTTCGACAATAATGTCTACAAACTACAGCGGCTTCAGGAGCGTATCAATGCGAGGGTCTTCACATCGATCATATCGCCGAGCATACTCGAAGAAGAACTCAAAACTGCCGATGTGGCTATCGGTGCCATACACTCCAAAAAAGGACGCACCCCGATCATAGTGACGGAAGAAATGATCGCCCGTATGAAGGGCGGTTCGGTGATCATCGACATCAGCATCGATCAGGGTGGCTGTTTCGAGACCTCATCTATAACGACTCACTCCCACCCTACCTTCAAAAAATATGACGTTACGCATTACTGCGTACCTAATATCGGATCACGTGTATCGCGGACTGCCTCATATGCTTTCTCTAATATCCTCATGCCTATTTTGCTGCATTGTGGTGAGCTGAATGGTATCAAAGGTTTGATATTTGAAGATGCAGGCATTAGAAACGGTATTTACATTTATAATGGAAACCTGACCAATGAGCATCTCTCTAAACTATTCAATATCAAGAATACCAATCTTGAATTGCTATTCGCAGTCAATTTCTAGTATCTAAACCCAATTTGTTAAGTTCCTATTTTAACAAATTAATTGTCTTCCAGCATAATATTTATTTTGTTTGCCGTTATCTATTCATTATTTTTAAAATATAATACTGAACTGCTGCATGAAAATTTTCTTCTCCATTTTGGCCCTATGTATAATGAGTTTCGCGCATGGTCATGCCATCGATAGCGCCTCTGCAAATAAAAAAACGTGGCATAAGCATGAATCAGGCTGGGATCGGACCGATAGTTTGTCAGGACATAAAAAGCGGAAGATGGAACACGATGTCTGTATCAACACTACTTTCTTTATCAAACAGATCATAAATTTCTCCAGTTCTAATCTGGAGATAAGCCCTTATATCATAGGTTATAACTTCTTTCCGGTCAAAAACCACGGTCTGCGACTGGCAGTAGGCGGCAGCTTCACTCATAGTACGCTCAGTCCTGATTCCACCTTTGTGCAAATATCCAAAACCAGTGAAGTGGATTATCGTGTGGGATATGAATACAGATACTTTTTCGGCAAATACTGGACGTTTTTTGCCGGGGTTGATTTTACCAATTCCTTTATCGTCAACTATACCCGAGTCAACTCAAGTACTGACATCGTAACGACTTCCAATAATACATGGAGTATAGGAGGTGGCCCTTTGGTCGGCATTCAGGTCAATATCAGCAAGAGGATATCTCTGTTTACTGAGACTGCTTTTTACTATAACTATGCCAGTACCAGAAGCAAGACCACTTCAGTTAATTTTCCTGAGTTGAACCAAAACAAAGTGACAGACATAGAATCGACCGGCAAATTTTTGCTACCCACATCATTATTTTTTGTATTCAGATTTTAAAAATATCTCGCTATGAAAAAAATAACACTAACCGCATTTGTCGCTGCCATGACAGGGCTTCTGATCTTCACAGGCTGCCAGAAAGATGCCCCTCTCAAGACGCTGAACCCCAATCTGTCTCAGTCATACAGCTATAATACCACATTCTACCAGAATGCATTGATGCGCGGTGGAGATAACACACCGTTCAATAATCAACTCACTGATGCCGGTGCTAACCTCGGCAGGCTGCTATTCTATGATCCGCGACTGTCTATCAATAATACAGTAGCATGTGCATCATGTCACAAACAGCAGTTCGCATTCGCTGACAACCTACCAGTAAGCAATGGTGTAAACAACAATAAAACGATTCGCAATACACCTGCCATCATCAATGCCATGAATAAATCGGTATTCTTCTGGGATGGCAGAGTGAATTCTCTGGAAACACAAACCGGATTGCCCATCCAAAATCACCGTGAAATGGGACTTGAACAAACTGATGTACTGGCACAAAAACTAACTCCAGTCAGCTACTATCCCGGATTATTCACTCAGGCTTTCGGCAGCCCCGATATCACTCCGGCTCGCATCTCTATGGCACTGGCACAGTTCGTCCGCTCTATCGCCAGCAGTCAAAGCCCAAATGATCTGGGAATGCTGAGCGGAGATGCTCAAAAAGGCCAGACTTTGTTCTTCGGGAAATTTCAATGCGGTCACTGCCACACAGGTGAAAATTTCGGCGGAGCTCCACTACCTAATTTTGGTCCTTATGGCGGAGGTACAATAGATTCAGGGGGAAATAGCACCCAATTGACTGTTATGCCAAATACCTCAAATATAGGTCTGGATGTGGTATATAGCGATCAGGGTACGCAGGCTATCACAGGCGTTAAGACACAAAACGGATACTTCATCATCCCATCTCTGAGAAATGTGGCCCTCACAGCTCCATATATGCATGATGGAAGGTTTGCGACACTCAGCGATGTGATAGACCATTACAGCAATAGCATCATGGCTCACCCTGACCTTGATCCGTTCTTATACCAAACCAATTTCGCTCAGGGTTTTGTGACCAGCAGCACCGGTCAGCCCGTCAGGATGAATATTTCGACTCAGGAGAAACAACAGCTGATCGCGTTTTTGAATGCACTTACAGATCAGAGTCTCCTGACTGATCCTAAATTTTCAAATCCTTTTTAAAAATAGGATTCCTATGAACATAAAATATTTTTCCCTTTTATCATTAGTGGTGGTGATATTGTTTAGCCAATCATGCAAGAAAGGCTGTACCAATCCGAGCGCCTATAACTATCAGAAATCTGCTAATCAGGAAAACGGCACATGCCTCTATTGTGATAGTGCCCTGAACACCGGTGGTAGTTCTTATTATAATCTGATGGACTACAACACGAGCAGTATTTATTATTATCAGAATGTCCTGAATCTGGTAGTCAATAGTTCGATAATAACCTATTCCGGCAATGGATGCAACCTGCTGGGACATAATAACACATCAGGCTGCTACACTACATACTACTCAGCTGTATTTCAAAACGTGACGAATTCTAATGTTACTTTCTCTGGTAATATCCAGATATACCAGTATTCAAGTTCTTCTATGGTCTATTTTCAGGTTTCAAATATCAGTATAGCGCCATTTAGCTCCACTACGGTCAATTTGGGATCCGGGGGCTGTCAGCAATACAGTAGCTTCAGTATTCAGCAGATAGTCAATACTGTTTTTTCTTACCACTAAATAATATTACTTCACTTTCTCCAGCAGCCATTCGTGTTCTGCTACTTCGGGTTGATCTTTGATCGCTTGCTTCAATGCCTGAAACGCTTTCTTATTGCTCTTAGGGGTTTGAGATAATTGGGTAGTGAATTCTATGAATTGGAGATTGCTTTTTCTTTCAGCCTCATCTATTTTTTTACGCCTCTTGAGATTGAGCTTAAAATTGGCCAGATGTCTGTGCAGTTCATCCTTGTCGTCCATCTCGTAATAAGTTTTGATGAGAAGTGTATTAGCCCCGAGCACATACATCAGCTCATCGCTTTTCACACCATTCAATAGCTGCAACACGTCCTTATATCTGCCTCCGAAGAAATACATCTTAGCCATATTAAAGGTAACGATGTTCATCTTTTTTCCCGCACTAGGAACTTTTTCTTTATAAACTTCAATGAGCTTTTCAGACCACTTATAATCTCGCAGTTGCTCACCCAGTGCCATAATATTAGAATAGTCCCAGGGAGAGAGTTCATTCTCATCATAGAGGAATTTCTTGTCCAGTGCTATTTTATATAGCTCATACACGTCACGCAGATAGTTGACCTTACCTTTATTAACCATCCTCACACAATAGTTGATGGAAAAAACATAAGCGTCTCTCAATACTACATCTGTCAGTTCCTTCTGATGCGCTTTGAGCAACCCTTTCAACTGCTCGAAATGTGTTTCATCTTCTTCATGGCTCAGCATTCTATAGATGGCCGCATATATCTGCACGGATGCTATCTGATCATACCTGCCACTGGCTATCAGTCCCAGTATTTCATCTACCAGTACATCTTTATCATTTTTCGAGTGATGCTTAAAATGCTTTGCTGCACAGCAGTAGCGCAGCTTATTGGTCATGTAGAATTCATCCAGACTACCCATGACATGATCCGATGTTTCTTTATCCTTTGTAGCCTTGCTAAGTGCTTTATGAAAGTCAGCCTCTGTATCGATCACAAAAGTTTTGAGATAAAACTCCGTATTGCGACTTGATCCGTTAGATCGCAACTTTTTAGCCAATGACATATTGATGTCAAATAGTTTATTGAGTCGCTTGGCATTTACCGCCGTGAGCAGATCGGAGACCGCCTGCTCGGGATGATCCTTATATCTTTCATTCTTAATAAAACTCTGTACCAGTCGTGTCAGGTCCATAAACAAACTCCTGTAGCTGGCGGTGCTCAACTTGGCAGTCTTGAACAGCAGCTTGAACATCTGACCGGCACCGGGAGTCTTGCCTTCTTTGATCATAGGGATCAACACATCCAGAAACTCGATGAGCGGGCCTTTATTATTAAGATAAGAGGTGAGGATATAGTCTCTGAAGCGGGTCAGTTCTTCACGAGTGAATGAACCCAATGTCTTGAGCAGTTTCTTATCCTCTACAGGTGCTATTGCGGTTACAGCCATATTTTAAAAAATATACTGCAAGTTTAAGAAGATTTATGGCTAAAAAGCAATTTATGCTCATTCAAGGCTTAGGAGAAATACGTCACTCCACTATCGGATGCCTTTGAAAAGGGGCGTTGGGGTCAAACATCATCCTATATGTCACATGGGTCTTGACTATCTTGCCACCTATGGTCTCGCAGGTATGTACCATTTTGGGGTTGAAATCGGCTATCCATGTGAGTTCTATCCATTTCCATTTGTTTTTCGGTCGCACCACTTTGTCCGCTGCCATTACGATACCTGCTTCGACACCTTTGCGCTGATGCTGTGGCACGACACCAAAGACGGTTCCGAATATTTTATCATTATGTCCGAATGTCTTGTAATAAAGGAATTTGATCATGCCCCACCAGTTCAGATTGCCATGAAGGTGTTTGAACCATTGATTCAACTCGGGCAGCATGATAAACATAGCTACAGGTTCATCTTTATAATAACCAAACCATAGCAGGTAATCTATCATGACAGGTTTCATACTTTTGAGAATAGCCAGACTCTGTTCGCGGCTCATCTCATGAAAATTGTGGAAATTTTGCCAGCCCTGATTGTATATGGTCCTGAAATCCTCGGCATACTTCTTCAGGTTATTCTTTTTCGCATGCTCAAAACGATATCCTTGCCTCAGCAGTCGTGCATAAAACTGTTTATACTTTTCCGGACGGGCCATATCTACAGGCAGACCAAATGAAAGCTGACGGAAATAATCTTTAAACCCAAATGCCTCAAAAAAATCTTTGTAGTAAGGCGGGTTATAATTCATCTGATAAGTGGGTTCTGTAAACCCCTCAACCAGCAATCCCCAAAATGCATTTCGCTCACCGAAATTGATCGGTCCGTCCATGGCTTGCATTCTGCGTGCCTCAAGCCAGTCTTTGGCAGTATGAAAAAGTAAAAACGCTGCGTCTTTGTTATTTATCACTTCAAAAAACCACATCCACCGGTTGGCACCGTTTCGGTGAAGGCCAGTTTTTTATTGATGAATGCCGCGATACGTCCTATTGTTTTGCCTCTGTCATCATACAGTATCCAGCGGATACATTCACCATGTGTGAAGAAAGGATTTTTGGCCGGATCAAAGACTTTCTCTACGTCCTGACGCAGTGGTGCTATCCAATTAGGGTCATTCTGATTAATAAAGAATGGTAACTCATGAAACGCATCAATCTCAGCTTTGTTATGTACGGTTTGGATCAGCATCTACCCACTATTTATTTTTTTGGTCAGTGAGTTTTATTTTCCTTTGAATACTGCCTTTCTTTTTTCAATAAAAGCGGCCACTCCCTCTTTATAATCGTCTGACATCCCGGCTATCTCCTGACTATATGCTTCATATTGCAGCATATCACGCAGTGTGGATGAGAGCGCCTTGTTAAGCATTTTTTTGATCAGAGACATCGACTTAGGCGCTGCAGCTGCATAGCGATCAGCATACTCTTTCACGGCCGCATCCAATTCTTCAAGTGGTACCAGTTTATTGATGATACCAAGTCTGTGCGCGCAGCCGGGCGGCATTT
>CAIXBT010000295.1 GCA_903917755.1 uncultured Bacteroidota bacterium | reverse complement strand
GACAGGTATATCAGGCAGCACGCGTATAGGGCGTGGTGTGATGGTGGGGGGTCAGGTGGGCATCGTGGGCCACATACGCATAGCAGATGGTGTCAAGATCAATGCACAGAGCGGTGTGTCAAAATCTATCGAAGAGCCAAACCGAGGCGTGACGGGCTCTCCGGCGGGCGACTTCCGTGAGCACTATAAGGGTCTCGCCTATATCAAGCGCATCCCCGAACTGCTCAAACGAATAGAAGAGCTGGAGAAAAATCAGAAATAGTTGTCTGCATTTCGTAGGGGCACCCCTTGCGGTTGCCCTCGATAGCGCGCGATACATGTCCGTCTTCGCCCGCAGGTTTAAGCGTCTTCGCTTGAACCACTCTCGCCAAACAAGAAACATAGCCCACGATTTTAATCGTGGGTCGGAGGTTTGGTTTGGTTTTGGACCGTCGTATTTACCCGGCCACCTGATCCGGCTCATCTTTGGGTTCCCAAAGCTCAATGATGTTTCCTTCAGGATCGAGCACATGAACGAATTTGCCATAATCATATTCAGCGATCTCATCCACTATGGTCACGTTTTCCTTTTTTAGTTCTTCTACCAGCGCAGCTATATTCTCCACCCGGTAATTGATCATAAACGGCTTGGTTGAGGGATTGAAATATTTGGTATCCTGCGGAAACGTGCTCCAGGTAGTAGATCCCGTTTTCGACGAATCATCGGCCTGCCGCCACTCAAACGTTGCTCCGTAATCACTGGTCGGTAATCCTAGGTTTTTGGTATACCATTCGTTCATACCTTTCGGATTTTCGCATTTAAAAAATACGCCTCCGATGCCTGTTACTTTTTTCATATTTAAACCTGTTGTACGATTAAAAAAATGATATAAAAATAGAAGAAGATTCATGCATTTTATTGCTGAGACTAAAGAATATTTATGACCAGTTAAAATTGCAGTAAAATATATATTCAGGCTAAAGCGATCGGTGTCAATACCTACCTTTCAGCCTGTGATGTTCCAGCTTTACAAATTGAAAACCACGCTTTCTCAACTCGGGGATGGCGATACGAAGAGCCGATAGCGCATTCCATTTCGGATGGTTCATATGCATGATCACGATAGCGCCGTCACGGGCACCTTTCAGAATGTTATTGGCTATTTCTTTGGCAGGTGTGCCAGCTACTGCATCGCCCGATAGAATATCATAGCTGATGATCGTGACACCGAGCTGTCCTGCTACCTTGACGCATTCTTCATCGCAGAAAGCAGTAGCGGATCTGAAAAATATAGGTCTGCGCCCTGTGACCTTTTTGATCTTTCTATTGTTTCTTTCTATTTCATCGAAAGCCTCTCCTACATTGAGTGTACCTCTGATGCCGTATTCCGTTTCGCCGCAGACCGCACATGGCCTGTGCTCGAAGCCGTGATTCTCGATCTCAAAGAGACTATCATGTGCCAGCACCCTGAATGTATCGGGATTGGCATCGATCCACAAACCTGTGAAAAACAAAGTGGCAGGTATATGCTCCAGACGCAGATAGCTGATCAGGGCTGCATTGTATTCATCTCCATATTTAGTGCCGCATGCGTCAAAGGTGAATGCAATGATCTTCGAATTAGTATCAATATCCTCATCCACGCCTTTTACGAATTCGCCCCATTTGCCCGGTCTGGCAATGGGAAATTCATTGACGATCTTCAGTCGCAGCGAATCGTAATTGACATCAGAGAATGTATCGGTGGGTGTAGGTTTAGCGGTCTGAGATACGAGTGCTTCAGAAGCCTCTGCATGCGGCATTCGCGATGTGAACGCCACATAGCATGCTGCGATAATGGCCAGCAATCCTATCAGAAGAATGATTTTAAGTTTCATGATGTGGGCAATGATAGAGACTATGCCTCTGTTTTGGTGGCTGAACTGTTTACTACTACAAATTTAGACTTCAGGGTCAGAAAGTATTTCTCAAAATAAGTATAAGAGAGATATGATACAAGGATAGTCAAACTAAGTACGCTGGCGTATACGATGAGATATTTGACACAATCTGGCATACTCAATGGTCCAATGACTTTGGCGATCAAAAAGATCAACAGCGGATGGATGACATAGATACCGTAAGATATCTTGCCCAGAAAATCAAAGACATTGTTTTCGAGATTAAATATCCTGTTGCGGATATTGACCTGACCGATGATGAGTGCCAGAGCGGCTATACAGATCAGATCACCATCGATCACCGATGCCACATGAAACTTATTGAGCGCTGCAAGAAAGATCATTAACCAGCATATCCCCTGTGTGACGACATTATCTGTGATCCTGAGAAATAACTGATTACCCTGTTTATATAGCAGCGCCCCTAGTGCCCCCATCATCATCTGATGGTATGAAATATTGCTCATGATATTCTCCTGCATAGTATCAGGATAGTAGTGATGAACAAACAACTTGATCCCTATGATACTGCCGATCAGAACTATGATGACCGGTATCAAATTTGTGATCTTCTTATTGAACCAGGGCCAGAACAAATAAAATTGCTCTTCCACACCCAGCGACCAGTAATGCCCAAGAAATTTCAGCATGGTATTCAGCAGATAGGGGATATTAGCTGCATAGAAAATATAGAACAGTAAAGAAGTGAAATTAAAATAGAGATGCAGGTATAGAATGACAGAAACTGAAATGGCCAGATATACATAATACAGCGGCCAGATCCTGAGTATCCGCCTGATGTAGAACTTTTTTATATCGATCTCCTGCACGTCCTTTTCGGCCTGAAGCAGATAGGTGATCAGAAAACCGCTGAGTACGAAAAACACTCCCACCCCATAGCCAGCCAGCGATACACCTGCCGGTTTGCCCTCTCTGGTGATGCCAAAAATAAAAGGGTTGAGACCAAATTCTCCAAGCGATTGGGTGATATGAGAGACCACCACTGCAAGAGCAGCTATGGCACGAAATCCATTCAGTCCCGGAAAATAGATAGCTTTTTGCTTCATTATTTCCCCTTGAAATTGGCTTTTCTTTTTTCCATAAAAGCCGTCGTGCCCTCTACAAAATCTTCTGTGGAGACACACTGTCCGAAGAGCGATATCTCGGCTTCGAAACCATCCATCCCATCTTTGAAATGGGCATATACCGATCTAATGACCTGAGTGATGGCGACTGGTGCTTTTGAAGCGATCTTATTGATCATGGCAGTCGCATGACTGATCAGTTCGGCAGCAGGTACTACATGATTGACGAGGCCGAGTGTATGAGCAGTAGGTGCATCTATCACATCTGCTGTCATGAGCAGTTCGAGGGCTTTACCTTTGCCGATCAGCTGCACCATGCGTTGTGTGCCACCATAGCCCGGTATCAGACCGAGATTGACCTCCGGCTGTCCGAATTTTGCGTTCTCGGCTGCTATCCTGATATGGCAGGCCATAGCTAGTTCGCAGCCGCCACCGAGCGCGAATCCATTGACTGCCGCGATGACAGGCTTAGGGCTCAGTTCTATCTTATTGAAAGTATCATGTCCGCGTCTGGCCAGCGCCTTGCCTTCAGCAGCATCCAGGCCTTTGAACTCAGCGATGTCAGCGCCAGCAGCGAAAGCCTTCGGGCCGCTACCGGTGATGATCACACCTTTGATCTCCGGGTTTTGGTATACTTCATCCATCACCTCATTGAGTTCGCTGATGACAGTTTTATTCAGTGCATTGAGTTTGTCTTCTCTATTGAGAGTGACGAGCAGAACACCACCGTTGAGGTCGGTAAGGAGGGTATCGAATGATCTCATATTGTTGATTTTGTGGCGCAAAAATAATAATTGACAATTGATATTGGTCATTTGACTGATAAAAGTCAAAATAGTATAGCTACGAATGCGCCTAAAATCCGAAAGCCACCCCCAACAAAGGGAGTGGCCTATAGATTGATTGATATGAATGCTTTTTACTGTACTTTATCTCCCGAGAAGCTAAAGTTCATCGGGCTGTTCTCTGTGTTTGTTGGATCTACATTAGTAGCGATGGCATTGAGCGTTACATGGTTGCCATTCAGTACTACTGTACCCTGAAAGGTATACCGACCCAGATCTGTGCTCTCGATGATGCTCTGGCTTTCGGCTATTGTGGCGTTATTGCCTGATATACTGACATTCTGCAGTGTAGTGGCAGTGTACATATAGTAGTCCTGGATCACCTTGAATATGATCTTAACGGTCTTGTCATTGACCCTTGTGATCTGTATCTGGGTTAATCCATTGTTGCCACCGGTGGTATAATTGCCCACCCAGTTAGTTGTACTGTCAGGGCCTGTCGGAGCAGTTTTATTGCATCCTGTTGTCATGACCAACACTGACAAACTAAGAATGAGGAATAGATTTTTCATAAAAGACTTTTTTAAAAATGTTTATCAAATCGGGCAAGGGTTCCGCAGCTTTGATAATGGATATACGCGTGGGACACAAAAGGGTTACATTAAATCACAAAAATTACAAGAGTTTTATTGTAAAATATTGTAGGAATTTGATTTTCAATGCATTTTAAAACAACTAAATTTGAAGGGTAGCTGAATTTTTCTTTGTAGGGGCCACTTTGACTCTTTACTATCGAAAAAATCAAGTTTGGTGGCTCATTGCACAATTTGAATAAATATATTTAAAATTGTGACTGTGAGAATTTGTGATATTTCTATGAAAAATCGACATCAGCAATTTTCGGGAATTAAGTTCAGGAGGGGCATTGTCTTTTCTTTTGAAGAATTCCTGCATAGCTTCGGAGATCATGATTCTCCGCAGGCCGACTTCTCCTACATTACCGGAAACCAAAAGCCCGTCGGCAGCCATTCATACAGCAGACCCACTATTATCAATGATCTGACCCCGCCAGCCGATACTATTTTCGGCCAGTATCAGGACTCTACCAGAAATAAGATACATCAAATCAGAAAGAACGATCTCTGCGATCACCGGGTCATCACCAGCCCATCAGATTCTGATCTCAGCAAGCTGAAAATGGATTTTGACCGGTTTGCTACGGTCATCGGCATTGAGCCGCTCAACATGAATTATATCCTTGCCCTGAATCGGGCCAATCGACTTAATATAAGCTATGTGTATGATAAAGATAAGGTGATGCTGGCCGGGCATGTGTATCGTATGTCTGCTCTGCGGCCGGAGATGCTATACTCATTCAGGGCAGTGGAACCGAATGCTGACAAAGCAAGAGCCACATTCGTATCTAAGGCCAACCGCTACAGTCATTATTGCGATATGCTGCATTTCAAGTCAGCAGGCTTTGAGACATATGACTTTGGTGGTGTGTCTGATGACAAACATACAAATGCACGATGGGCCAATATCGATGTATTTAAGATGTCATTCGGAGGTACTGTTCAGGTCTATTACAATTCGATCTTGTATAACACTATTAAAAGTAAAACATATCTGAAACTGAAAGGCAATCCATTCTGATATCCCAAGAAGACCATTAAACCAATTGAAAATCGAGAAAATGAATATCTGTGATAATATCGACTTCTTCTTCAAATCCGCGCTGTCGCAGGTTCAGCTGAATGATGTCATAGCTCTATATACACAGGCCAGGGTAGTAAGTATAGAGCAGTATCCGGGGTTTGCAGAAGCTGCCGAACCAGGGGTATCGGTGCAGTATCTGCTGGCATATAGAGGCGCTGAACTCTGCGGATATACCTGTATCAAGATCAAAAAGAGAGTAATGGCATCAGCAGTTTTCGGCCCTGTGGTCAGAGAGTCGGCAGATTATATACCCGTGTGCAGAGGCCTGGTAGAAAAATGCAGATCTGCAGGTGTACTGGTAGTCAGGATCACACCTCCGTATATGACTGATGAGGAGAACGCTTTGATACAATCCTCCTCAGATTTTTATTTTGAACATTCCGACTCGGAGATAAACTGGGAATCTCTGAAACTCAACCTCAGCCATACATCTGATGGGATCTTGAAGTTTTTTTCAGAGAATCACAGAAGAAGCATCAAGAAGGCCGAGAAACTTAATTTGCAGACCGAGCTGATAAACGATCCCGATGACATCTCTGTCTTCTCTGATCAATATGTGCAGATGTATTCGCACAAAGGTCTGCCGGTCTCTGCCGAAAGCACTCAAAGAGCATTTCAAAACCTGTTTTCTTTTTTCAAACAAAATGACAATGGCTATTTTCTCGCTGTGCGAAATGGAGGAACGATGATAGGTGGTGTATGTATCTGCTATCAGGGCGATTCGGCGTTTTACTATAAGGGCTTCACATGCCCCGAGTACAGAAATATGCCTATCAATCATCTCGCCTTATATAAGGCCATCGTACATGCCGGGGAGAAATGCAAACAATATTTCGATTTTGGCGGCTATGCCTCTAGCCCATCTATGACTGATCCTATTCATTCTATCAACAGGTTCAAAGATGGGTTCAGAGGAGAGCGTATCCGGCACCCGAAGACCATGCTGATCTACACCATGCCTATGGTCAGATGGATCTATTCCGTAAAAAAACAGATCATGTCATTTGCTACCTGAAAAGTAGAAATTTTTGACATCGTTTGATTTGGCGATATTAGTAGCAGAGCCTGACATGATCAGGTTATTGCCGCTCAGTGCGCCGGTAGCTACGAAGTTAAAGGTACTGTCGCTGATAGTAGTGATGGTGTCATTTTCATTGACTGCAAACGTAGAACTATTGACTATGATGGCCTTTCTGATCGTGGCAATGGTACCTATATAGGACGCCGAGTCTTCCTGCAGTAATATTTGCAGATCATTATTGTCGGCCTTGCTGATCACCACTCTGTTGATGCCGCTATGAGGGTTCAGGCCATTGGTATAGGTGCCTGTCCAGCCGATGGTATTGTCAGTATCGCTGCTGCTTTTGGAACAGCCCAAAAGCAATACGACAGCGCAAAACATAATCGAAACAATTACCTTTTTCATAAATGTATATTTAAAGTTTAAGATGTCTTAGTTAGCGACAGCTACCACACCCAGTACTTTAGCTACTGTCTCGCCTATGGCTGCAGGGCTATCTACTACAGTGATCCCGCATTCGCGCATGATCTTCATCTTGGCTGCTGCCGTATCTTCCGCACCGCCTATGATGGCACCTGCATGGCCCATTCTGCGGCCCGGAGGGGCAGTCTGACCGGCTATGAAACCTATGACCGGTTTTTTATTGCCATTGGCTTTGATCCATCTCGCAGCATCTGCCTCGAGGCTTCCGCCTATCTCGCCTATCATCACGATAGCATCAGTATCGGGATCATTCATGAATAGTTCTACTGCTTCTTTGGTCGTAGTGCCGATGATCGGGTCGCCGCCTATACCGATGGCGGTAGATACACCCAGACCTGCTTTGGCTACCTGGTCTGCTGCTTCATATGTCAGCGTACCGGATTTAGACACGATGCCTACGCGGCCTTTGAGAAATACGAAGCCCGGCATGATACCTACTTTGGCTTCGCCCGGAGTGATGACACCCGGACAGTTAGGGCCTACCAGTCGTGACTTGCGAGTGCTGAGATAGTTTTTAGCTGTTACCATATCCTGCACAGGTATTCCTTCGGTGATACAAACGATCAGTTCCACACCTGCGTCTGCGGCCTCCATGATAGCATCTGCCGCGAATGCAGGCGGCACGAATATGATAGAGACGTTGCAGCCTGTAGCCTTGCGGGCTTCGGCCACGGTATTAAAAACGGGCTTGTCGAGATGGGTCTCGCCGCCTTTGCCGGGAGTCACGCCACCTATCACATTGGTACCATACTCTATCATCTGCGAAGCATGATAAGTTCCTTCCTTGCCTGTGAAACCCTGCACTACGATGCGACTATCTTTGTTTACTAGTACTGACATATATTTTTATTGATAATTAATAATTGAAAATTGGGCAGCACGATATTAAAGAATTATTGAGAATTCTCAAGGATTGATTTATACAGAGTGTAATTGGGGGATTTTATACCACTCTGGCGCCTATCTTCAGTCTGCAGAACACATTGCTGCGCCTGCGTATGAGCGTCCCGGCATCTGCATACCGAACGGATATTGAAAAACCATCTCAAAATATCAAAGAACGATTCCTAAAATTGCAAAAACTCAACACCGATACAAGAACGCCCATAGACCCATACTAAATTTGGCCATAACGGGCTTTAGTGTTTGGACTTGGATTTCACTAGGGTTGAATTAATAATGTGCGTAAAAGTATCAATGCGCCATTTAGCTTTAGTATATTGACGAAGAATTTTTTCAGTTCCGACAAAAACATCTAAATAAATATAGCCAAATGGATCATACCAAATCGATTTCATAACAAACTTGATATCCTTGATGGGAATGTATTTTAAGGAATATTTATTATCATACTTTTCGTAATTAATACAAACACTATCAGAATCTAACGAGACATAGGAAATGTAAAATACAGAACTTCTATAATTATCATAAAGAGCCCAAAGAATCCATAATAGCAAGTAAATCCAACCATAAATTATATTAATAATAACAACCAATATTACAAGAAAACCAACTACTACGCCCATACGAGGCAAATCTTCTAATAGCCTTTCCTTGTATGTCATTTTCTTATCAAATAATACATGGTCAATAGATTTCATAATAGCAATAATTAAGTTGTAACTTTTTTTTACTTTCTTTTTTGTGCTCTTCAAATTTCTCGGTTACTTTCATCTTGGCTTCAAGCGTATGGATTGTTGTTATAATAAGCTCACCCCCACCTGCAACAAGAGATTGTATATGTTTGGTATGTAAGAAGTGTTTTATTTCAGCACCTCCGAATATTGCCCCACCAGCAACATCACCCATAGTAGTATAAGTGCCCTTTTTATCTCCTATTTCATAATCGATAACTATCCCTATTGTTCCACCAATTGCTGTCACTGGAATGCGATCAGACATTTCATAATTACCTTTTACGTCAAAAACAAGTTTAGACGTACCTCCTCCAAGTCCCACAACACTTGAGGTAACAGTTAGTCCAGTCATAGCAGTCACAGCAGGCGCAGCTGTTCCACAAGAAACAATAATAGTTATGGCTGAAACCGTTACAATTGCAATGTCTCCAGTAACCTTCCATTCATGCTCAGTCGTTGTTCCTAAATTAGCAGGATCAGAATGCCCTTCTACTGCTCGATCCATTCTTTCTATTTTTGATCTTAGCCACCAATTTGTATATTGAACACTTCCCTTCCAATCAGTATAATTATATTTTGAAACATATGCCCACTTGCTTTGATCTGATTTAGGCTTTTTTTCAAACCACCCAGTTGGATGCTCTTCAATATTTCCTGTTATTTTGTTTTTGTAAAAATCATCGCCATTGGGATCAATATTCAATATTGGATTTAATCCAAAAGTTGAGTAGTTACTCATGTAATGTTTGTATTTGATGTCAACATTCCACCTCCTACCTAGCCTACATTCATACTCCCAAAACTGCGCAGTATTCGTATTTCCTACACCATGCACCTCATCATCCTTCTCCTGTCCATTAAACCCAAACCTATACGCCCCGCCTGCGTATGAGCGACCCGGCATCTGCATACCGAACGGATATTGAAAAACCAATCAAAATATCAAAGAACGATTCTTAAAAAAGTAGCATAGACCGCTCGAAAACTATACCCTCAATCCTTGTTTGTGAGGTACGAGCTACAAATGCATAATATACAGTACCATCAGCATTAGTTATTTTTAATGTTATACTTTTCCCATAATCAGCATTACTTTGTGCAACAACCGTTGCATCCTTAACAGCTAATACCTGAGTACCTGTTGGTGCATATAGATCCCATCCCTGATGTGGTTTAGGAGTACCGTTGGAATATGTTCTAACCATCCCAAATAAATTGGATGATTGATTATTTCTAATTTTCATTGACGCTAAAGGATCCCCCTCTCCATTGATATCGACAAAAAATATTGGATTATTTCTAATGTAAGCATAAGGACTTTGCCATGAATATCTCTTGTCAAATATATCTCTCGACAAAAATCTTCCAACCCTCGGATCATAAATCCTAGCCCCAAAATCCAAACTATTCCCATCCCCTTTCACCTCATCATCATTCTCCTTCCCATTAAACCCAAACCTATACGCCCCACTGGAGTATGAGCGTCCCGGCATCTGCATACCGAACGGATAGAAACTATCTCACATAATATCAAAGAACGAGTCTCCAAAAAATACAGAGCAGTCTTAGGGGAAGCTGCGCTCTATTCATATGGTAACAATACCAACCTCAGGGGAAAATGTCCTAGAAGGCTGACTCGAACACCAGTGATCGAAAGGCACAGCGGAAATTTCATCTTTCAATTCTAAATATATTAATGGCCCCAATTGTATTTCCAGATGCATCAACTATATTACAAATAGTACCGTCTGCAAAAGCACTTCCGTTTTGAACAGCAAAGGTAATTTGTGTTCCTGAAGATGGCGACGTGATT
>CAIXBT010000294.1 GCA_903917755.1 uncultured Bacteroidota bacterium | reverse complement strand
CTGTTTACCCTCCTAAATCCTCCCTGAATGGAGGACTTCAATACAAATAGTAACCATATACAATCATTCTAATAACAGGATGGCTTTCAGCTGTTCTATCCTGATCTCTGTGAGCCAGTATAGCCATCGGGTCTGATCTATGTCGGGCCTGATAGTAGCGAATAAGCGTGCAGCGGCATCGCGATAGGGTATCCATTTGATCTCGGTCCTGATCACATTGCTATCTTCTATCGTGTAGTTCATTCCTGATATACTTTTTTCTTTCAGCTGTTTGAGCACTTTCTGATAGGTCTCATTGAGCCTGCGGTCAGATGCCGCACTGCCTGCACTACCCTCGGGCAGCGAGTCGCGGTTGATCCTCAGTACCAGATCGAGCCAGGCGGCCTTCTGCTCCATGATCGAGCCCAGAGCCCATGCTGCATATCCGCTGCCATCGTGTCCCTCTTCGTTCCACGACTTTGATTCTATGAATGCAGATGCCAGCCCGAATGTCTCTCTCAGTTTGGCGCCTGCCTGGTTTTTGAGCAGCGGGGTCAGCGTGTCTATGCGGCGCTGATATTCGGCTTCGGCCTCAGCGGCGGCACGCTGCGCACAGTAGCCCATGCCGATGCCGCTGGTCACATAGTCGCAGAGCTTAAACTCGAGGCCCTTGTTCTCTTTCCAGTTGTGATAGGCGAAATCTACCGCACCTTCCACTTCGGCAGGCACGATGCCGCCCCTGATCACGAGTTGGAAGCTCAGCTTAGCGTCAGGCTTGCCGAACCGTCCTCCGCGCGATGCCTCTTCGGCCAGCTGCCATATACCGTACCAGCCATTGAGACTATCCTCAGTGAGATGATATTTTTTCATGAAAGCCTGCCCGTCGAATGGCCCCGCTTCGAGACATTTGCGCATCGTAGAAACTTTGCCCTTGATATCAAAAAAATCAAGCTTCGGATTGTGTTGCAGCGCTGTGATGTAGATGTCGAAGGCCAGTTTAGGATCAGTGCGCGTCAGGCTACCGGCCCTAAACAGCAGATCATCCATGAGATAGGACAATGCCTCTCCATGACCTGCCTTAGCGGCTTCGCTGAGGTGGTAGATGCGTTCGTCGGGGCTGAGTATATATTGATATGCCAGTGCATAATGTGCATCAGCATTATGCATGGCGGCGGCTTTGAGATAGAGGGCTTTGGCCTTGTCTGGATCACCGGCATGGAAGGTTTTATTGGCCAGAGTCATATATGCACTGTCGCTCTGGCCTGAGGCACAGTGCATGCACAGCATGATGGCTATGATGGTGATGATCCTGTTCATGTTGACAATTTACGATTTACCAGGGACAATGGATAATTGATAATGGATATTTTACAATGGACAATGTTTTCTATGTTACTATGTGGTTAGTATTCTTTGTTTTTGCAAGATATACCCTCCTAAATCCTCCCCGAAGGGAGGAATAAATACATAAAGTCCATGCGTGATGACAAAGGCCTCTGCGGTGAAAAAGTATTTCTATGTTTTCTATGTGGTTTCTCCGACTTAATGACAGTATCAGATTTTATCAGCTAATTCCCCTCCGAAGCGATCGTAGTAGATCATATCAGCACCTTCGCCTGCAAAGTAATGATCGCGCGGCAGCCAGGTGACACCATTCCAATGTGCAGCCGGTGGTACTTCCATATTTTTAGCCTGTATCTCAGTTTGCTTATATATTTTATGTAGCTCTGTCCATATATTTTCATCGTAAGGTTCGTGGCGGTCTCTGGCGGCGTCGCGCTTTGCAGCTTCTGCGCATGCAGCCTGCCATAGTTCTTTGCCTTGCACAATTATCCAGCCATTAAAATCTTTCATAGCATCTTCCGACAGGCAGTACTCATTAGGTCCGGCAAAACAAACGGCATCGTAGGAGGCAATAAGACCGCTTACTATTTCACCCCAATAAACCCTGTAGAAATCTATCAATTCATCTTCAGTAGCCGTATTAAGCCATTGGAGCAATTCATCGGCATGCCCGCTGCAGGAATGATCCACCCAATCCCAAAACCAGTCGGGTGATTTATTAAGTGTGGCGGAAAAGTAATTATCCATTGGGTGAAATTATGAAAAACTTTTTGCCCTTGTTGTTTACCATCTGATGATGATCTTCAAAAAAATATTTAGCATACATTTGTATATAGCAATACCTCACATGGACAACTGCATCTTTACTATTTATGTAAATGACCTGCAAAAAAGCAGAGAGTTCTACTATAAACTATTCGGCACAGAACCGGAAATAGATATTGATGAAACGCTTTCAATGTCAGATACCGCGCAGTTACTGGAATTTCATTTTGACGACTGGGTATTATGTATCCGTCCGGTAGAAAGATATCATGATCTGTTTGGAAATGAAACAGGCACAGAGCTATCCCACAGCAATAATATCATTACCCGCACTGAGCTTTTCTTTTATGTAGAAAACCGCAATAAAATGATTTCCCGGCTGGAGAAAGCAGGAGGGAAGATCTTGCACAAGAAAAAGGAGGTACAATGCGATCAGAGGATTGAGATCACTGCATATGGCAGCGACCCTGATGGAAATATTTTGGCATTCTGTGGCAAATAGAGTTATCTGAAGGTCTTAGTTTTATCATCGTGTTTTTGCAAGATATGCCCTCCTAAATCCTCCCTGAAGGGAGGACTTAATACAAGCATAAAGTGGCTGTTTAAGCCCCCTTCAGGGGGGTTGGGGGAAATTCCAATGTTCTATTATCTGATCAATGTGATGCTGCCTTCTTTCATAGCGCTGCTGCCATCGAGATAGACCAGCTCTATGTAGTACACATACACACCGGTGGGTTGCAGGACGCCCTGATAGGTGCCGTCCCAACTGGCCCACTGATCTGAGCCGCTGTCAAACACCTTCTCGCCCCAACGGTTGAATATCTTCATACCCACAGATTGGAGTCCCGTGCCGAATACCGAGAAGTAATCATTCACGCCGTCACCGTTTGGTGTGAAGGCATTCGGTACATAGACCACTCCTCCGTGACCCACTTCTATGATATTAGAATCCGATGCGAAACAGTTTCGACCGTAGTTGACGGTCAGGTAGTAGCGCGTGGTCTGATAAGGCGATGCCACAGGGTTCGGACAGTCTATGCAGCTCAGTCCGTTAGCCGGGGTCCATGAGTAGCTGTTGATGGTTTGCGTGGTCAGGTTGTTCAGCACCGTATAGAGCTGTATGCTCGTACCCAGCGCTATGAGGCTATCCTGCGGGTTTATAGAGGCCGTGATCGCTGCGGGCTGATAGATCGAGATGAAAGTATCAAGCACACATCCGGGGCTATCTTTCACAAATATATGATAGCTGCCCGCCGGGAGCCCTAGAAACAGGTTGCCCTGCTGCCATGTAGTGCCGTCGAGAGAATACGTATAAGGGATATTCGCGCCGGGAGTACCACCTGCAGCTATGATCATGATGCTGCCGTCTGCCGAGCCCGGGCAGCTGGTGCTGTCTGTGCTCAGCGCTGCGAAATAGATCGCCGCAGGTGCGATAAGCTGTGTAGTGACAGATGCCGAGCAACCGTTTGCGTCGGTCACTGCTATGGTGTAAGTATTTGGTGCGAGACTATCTGCCAGAGCTGTCGTATAGCCACCCGGACTCCACAGATATGTATAAGGCAATGTACCGCCCGTAGGGAAAACCTGAATGATGCCATTAGCATCGTTAGCGCAGCTGATACCGGTCACATTGGGCTGCGGTATCTGCAGCTGAATAGGATCTGTGAGTGTCACCGCATCTGCTTTGGTACAGCCTCTGCCATCAGTGACGGTGAAATTATACGTGCCTGAGGCAAGGTTAAACACGGTGTCTGTGATCGCATGTACCACACCGCCGAATGTATATGTATATGGTCCTACGGTGCCTCCCGCAGTGATCCATACTTTGCCGTTAGACTGGCCTGTACACTTAGGGTCTGCGAATGACGGCACATCTGAGATAGGATTGGGCTGACCGATGGCTACACTGCCCGTAGCGGTACATCCGTACTGGTCAGTCACGGTCACATTTTGGGTGCCTGCGCTGAGCGCTGTGGCGGAGTCAGTAGTACTCGATGACGGGCTCCATGCATAGACATAATTTGGAGTGCCATTGAGAACGCTGGTGATGGCAATACCGTCAGAGCCGCCGTTGCAGCTTACACTGTCGCTGGTGAGCAGGATGGCGAGGGTATATTGCGTATTGATATAGAAAGTAGCTGATGTCGTGCAGCCCTTGCTGTCAGTGACTGTCAGCGTATGGTTGCCCACGGCGAGACCGATGGTGGAATCTACCGCACCGCTGCTCGTTCCATCCCAGTTATAATTGTACGTCACCAAACCGCCTGATACCACTGCCACCGCATGTCCGTCATGACTGGTAGAGCAGTGTGCCGAAATAGTATCGACGGCATTGATCACCAGTGCAGCAGGTTGATAGATGGTGAAAGGTACGCTGGCTGTGCATCCGTTGCGGTCGGTCACCAGTACGGTCTGAGCGCCTGCGGCGAGGTTATTCGCAAAAGAATCTATCAAGTTGCTGCCGCTCCATGCATAATGATATGGCTGTGTAACGCCCTGCGCCTGCACATTGGCATAGCCATTGGACTGACCGAAGCAGATCGCCGAGTCGGTACTGACGATCGCTGCCGTGAGCTGCGCAGGCTGGCCTATATAAGCAGTATCAGCAGCCGGGCATCCGTGTGCATCGGTCACATTCACGATATACATGCCCGGTCCCTGTGCGCTGAGCGGGTTGGCACCACCGGGTGTCCAGGTAATGGTATATGGCGCTGTGCCGCCCCATACGCTGTCGTTGAGCGTAGCGTTTGCAGCATTGAAACAGGTGATCGGTGTAGAATCTATCTTCTGCCCTATGGCTATCGGTGCACTGATCACGGTATCTTTGAAAACATGCAGATGATTGCTGTCGGTCACCGTCACCGTGTATATGCCTGCGCATAGATTAGTGATGGTGCTCGTCGTAAATCCGTTATTCCACAGATAGGTATATGGCGGCACTCCACCTGCGGCAGAGACCGTAGCAGAACCGTTACATTGACCGAAACATGCATTATTCACTATCGTGAAAGTGATCGCTATCGGCGGCGGCCCGGTAATGTGGGCTGTATCGTTCACGCAGCAGTGATGCGCATCGCATACTGTCATGTAATACATACCAGTGTCGAGCGCTGTGGCATTCGGCAGACCCGCCACCACAGGCGTGCTGGTGTAGGTGTAGCCGGGTGTGCCACCCGTAGTGGTCAGTGTGATAGTGCCGTCATGTGTGCCCGCGCCTGTCAGATTG
The DNA here is from genome assembly GCA_903917755.1 of uncultured Bacteroidota bacterium. Classification (GTDB taxonomy): domain Bacteria; phylum Bacteroidota; class Bacteroidia; order Chitinophagales; family LD1; genus UBA1941. The sequence continues at coordinate 3,079 of CAIXBT010000294.1, read as the reverse complement.
GTAGATGCGGCGCTTGATACGATCTGGGTCGGCTGCGTGATATTCACCGTACCTGATATAGTACATCCGCTGGTGTCTGTCACGGTGAGGTGATATGTGCCTGCGGCAAGTCCCGTCAGTGTATTGGTATTGGTAGCGGCGGGGCTCCATGTGTAGCGATATGGCGCTCGGCCTCCGCTCACGAGGGCCTTGATCGTATCGATATTTACATTGTGGCAAAGGATATTCGCAGAGTCAAATGTCAATGCCAGCGGCTGTGGTGCTATGAGCCTTGTGGTATCTTTGCCCACACATCCCAGTGCATCCGTCACGGTCATGTAGTATGTACCTGCGCCGAGATTGACCAGAGAGTCGGCATTAGGCCCTGCGGGTGACCATGTGTATGTGTATGGCGCCGTACCTGCGGTCATATTCACGAGTATCTTGCCATTGCCGGTACCGGCACAGCTGATAGAGTCCACCACTTTGGTCACAGGCAGTCCGTTGCCCAATGTGACCGTGGCAGAATCTGTTATGGTACAAAATCCCGGTCCGCTTATTTTACAAATATAAGTAGTGGTCGAGGTCGGTGTCATGGTAGCACTGGCGAATCCCGGTCCTGTGCCTGAAGGCGGTGCGGGAGCAGCGGGCGGATCTGTGGTCCATGTATAGACCACCGTGTTTAGGTTTATATTGGTGCCCAATGACTGAGTGATCTGTGCTTTGACATTGATAGGAGCCACATTGCAGGTGAAAGTATCCGGGCTCACCTTGAGTTGCACCGCCGTGTCCACATTCACCGTCACATAGTCGTAGTTGATACATCCGTTAGCCGATGTCAGTGCCACCTGATACTGCGTGGTAGTGACCGGATGCGCGATCACCGTGTCGAGATTGTCAGGTGTAGGCGCATTAGGGCCGGTGCTAGGTGTCCAGAGCAGGTTAGCACCTGTCAGGTCAGAGATACACATATTGAAACGCATATTCGCGCGCTGAAAGAGCTGATTGTAGGGCACCTGAATGCGGTATTGAGTACCGATGATGTTGCACACGCCGCCGGGGTCATTGCCATAGGTACACCATACCGATTGAAAGGGCGTGGTGGTGAAATACATCTTAGGATTGATACTGCCGCCGCCATTATTGCTGAAGCATACATCGACCACTACGTTTGACACACCATCCCAGTTATAGGCAGTGGGGAAATTATGCGTGTTCCATCCGTTAGCGGGCAGGTAGGATGCATTGGTATAGACCGTAGTGAGACCGCCTGTAGCCACGAATGCACCATTGAGCGAATCGACACTCACACAGGCCATTTTGATAGTGAGGTTAGATACGTTGCTTGGGCTGTTTGCCACGCGTATATCAAATGCGATCGATTTGATCTGTCCACCAGATGGCACCTGCGCTAAGAGTTCGCTGGCATGTATCAGAAACTGATGATGCGCTGACGCGAAATAATTTCCATAAGGAGAAGGATACTGATCTCCCGCACCGTTCTGAAAGGTAGTAGCAGTGCCGAGATTGACCTGTACACCCGCAGATGTACATGCACTCGAAGCCAGACCGCAGCTGTTAGGATTGGCCACTACCACGAGTTGCGCCGGCTGCCCGGGGCAGACCATAGTAGGATTGGCGCTGGCGCGAATGGTGGTACCTATCTGTGCGGTGGTCGAGATGAGGATGCTGTCAGTCAGTTTGCAGCCGTCATTAGAAGTGACCTGCACATGAAAATAAGTATTGCCCGGCAGCGAGTTGACACTAGTGGTGGGGCTGTGCGGGCTCTGCACGATGGTAGAGTCGAGCCATGTATATTGGAATGGTGCCAGACCGGCCACAGATGGCGTGACGGTCACGGTGGTATTTGAAAATAAACATACGCTGGTGCTGCCCGCCGACATCGACAGCGTGAAGAAAGGTATATTGACCAGCATCGTGTCGCTGCATCCTGCAGAGGTGGTCCATATATATCCGTAGGCACCACCTGCTGTGAAGCCAGCTATCTGTGTGTTATTTTGAGTAGGTGCTATGATAGTGGTAGGTGCAGGGTTGCCTGGTAGCGTGGTCCATAGACCCGTACCGAATGCAGCCATCGTAGCGGTGTCGTTCTTGCAGAGGTTCTGGTCGGGACCTGCACTGGCGCGCTGCGTCACGATCACAGAGGTGGTATCAAAGCATAGCCCTGACGACCATTGGAAACGATAGGTACCTGTAGCCGAAAAGCCTGTGATGGTGCTCGTGCCTGAGGTCGGATTGGCTATGGTGGTAGGGCTCGGATTGGTGCTCAGTGCCAGCCATGTGCCGGTGCCTGTGGCATTCATCGTGATGGAAGCAGTAGGCGAAGGGCAGCTCAGATATTGTGTAGGGCCGGCAGATTGCAGCACATTGACGAACACGGTATCGGTCACTACTGCATAGGGTGTATCGCAGGTCTGATAGGTAGCCTTCACGGTGTATCCTGTAGAGCGGTTATTGGGCGGGCAGACGAGCACCGAGTCGGTATTGGCCAGCAGTGTGCCGCCCTGATACCAGCTTATAGCTACATCACTGGCGCCTGTCGGCGCGAATCTCCGGCCATCGTTAGTGGTGGTCCATACGCTGTTATTCCTGCCCGCTACGGGGTAGCCGAGGGTACCTGTTGAGTTCTGAATGCCTTCTATGGCCAGACCGCCGTTCCATGCGGAGCAACTTGTTTTGCTGCCGATGTATATCTCGATCACATTAGTGGTTTCGTAGAGTACGATCTGACTGGTCAGGTTATCGCCGCTGCATATACCGGTATTGTAAAAAGGCACGCGATAGTATGACACGACGAACTTCCGGCATGGCGCGGTGCCGAAGGTGGCATAGTTCACAAAGTTAGAATCGGCCAGCGGCAGCTCGCCGGGTATGATGTCCATATAGGGACCCATGATACTGGTCAGCTGCTGATTGGGCGATGGTATCTGAGCGGCACCCTGCAGCGGCCAGGGGTTGTACTGGCCGGAGTATTGGCGTGTATTGAACGAGATCATGCCGTTATTACCTATCACGACCCACTTGTAGGGAATGCCGAAGAAACAAAAAGTAAAAGGCAGCCTGATAGAGTCGCTGTAGT
>CAIXBT010000293.1 GCA_903917755.1 uncultured Bacteroidota bacterium | reverse complement strand
GATCTAACAGGGCACTATCGTGGCTGTGGCTGAATATCTGCGGATATAGTCTGGAGATCGATGGCTGGAACAAGGTGGACCCCGAGCGGACCTATATGTTTGTCGCCAATCATACGAATATGCTGGACCTGCCAGTGACCGGTTTTTTTCTACAGCATTATTATAAATCTCTGGTCAAGCAGGAACTGAAGCGGGTGCCGATCTTTCGCTTTCTGCTCAAGGTGAGCAGCGTGCCAGTAGACCGCTCTAATGATGAAAGCCGCAAGCGCAGCACACAGATCATAGTAGATAAACTGAAGAGCGGTATCTCGTTCCTTATATTTCCCGAAGGCACGAGAAACAAGACCGACCAGCCCCTCAAAAGCTTCTACAGCGGGGCTTTTAAGACCGCCATCATGGCTCAGGTCCCTATCGTACCGATGGTATATCTGGATCATCGCCATCTGCAGCCTGTCAGGGGATTTCGTTTTTATCCCGGGCACATACGTATCAGGATACTGGACCCGATAGAGACCGCAGGCATGGCATATACGGAGGCTGCTGCACTACAGGATCGGATTTATAAACTGATGGAAGAAACTATACTGAAAGAAGATAAGGACTTTCTGGCTGGATCGAATCATGCCGCTTGATCATTTCTTTTTGAGCTGACCGAGTATATAGACAAAACGGAAAGTGAGCACATTGTTGTATTGGCCATTCGCCCGTGTGTTGATCAACGCGTTTCGGATCGGTATCAGCGAATAAGAATATTTAAAGCCAAGGGCATAATGCTTTTTGATAATGAAATGGATACCGGTAAAGATATCGAGGTCGAATTTTTTGGGCAGACCATAAGGAGGAGCACTGGTCACATTGATACCGTCATAGTTGAATTCTTTGTATCGCACCATCACCCCCGGAGCGAGTCCGGCACTAAACATCACCAGATCTTTGACATGGGCATTCAGTGCTACCGGCACTGAGATATAGTCCCACTGCACATTATATCGCTCCGATACATCGGCAGTAGAGGGCAGGCGTGCCCGGGCACCTTTCATGCTGTAGTCCATTTCCATGCTGACCGATACTACATCGTGAAACCGGGCGAGGGCACCGATACCTGCTTCGGCACCGAAGTATTTATAGCCCCATTCATTGTCTCCATCTATCTGGCAGGCATTGAGCCCGGCTATGAACATTGCTTTAAAGAGCCCTTCTTTCCTGTAGTCATAGTGATACGTCGGGCGTTTGGCGGGCTTGCGCAGGGTCTGCGTTTTGTATTTTTTGCCTTTGACCCTGACCGCATTGCCATCTTCATCTACATCCTCATCGGTAGATGACTGAACGGCAGAAGTATCCTGCGCCTTTTTCTTTTTGCTGAAATCAATTGTGTATGTACCGTTCTTTTTAGTAACGGAAGGTTGTGCCAAAACAATGGCGGGCAGCAGAACCATCAAAAGAAACAATCTCTTCATATCCCGAAGATAAATACTAAATCGAAAATCTAGTAGGGGTAAATCTTGCGGTTACCTCCACGGGTACAACCGAAAATATGGCAAGGGGAAATATTAATCGGACATGCACAAATATCGAGAGGGCAACCGCAGGGGTTGCCCCTACCTAATATGAATGAAACGGGCGAATGAAAATGCTCTATTCTTTTTCCTGGAGGGTGCCGATCACCGTGACTCCGCCTTTGACCTTTTGCTTCAGATCCACATCTATGGTGGTGCCAATGGGAAGGAACATATCGACCCGCGAACCGAATTTGATGAACCCGAATTCATTGGTCTGAATGATCTTGTCGCCTTCTTCTACATAGAACCGGATCTTGCGGGCCAGTTTGCCGGCTATCTGCCGGATCAGGATCTCTACGCCGCCTTCATTTTCTATTACGACGGTGTTGCGTTCATTCTTTTCAGAAGATTTAGGATGCCAGGCCACGAGATATTTGCCGGGGTGGTATTTCTGGTATTTCACCAGACCGCTCACCGGGCTGCGGTTGACATGTACATTAGCTGGCGACATGAAGATAGAGACCTGAATGCGCTTATCTTTGAAATATTCGTTTTCCTCCACCTGCTCGATCACGACCACCTTGCCATCGGCAGGTGCTATGATCTTGTTATTGTCGAGATGGAAGTCTCTGTTCGGTATTCTGAAAAAAGAAGTGAAGGCGAGAATCACGACCGTAGATATCAGGGCTACGATCACCGAGATCACTCCGCTGTGCAATATTATGGCTAGGGGAAGGTTGATCAATAACAGTATGATACCTGCGACTATAATGATTTTATGACCCTCTCGGTGTATCGAGACTTTTCTTGGAAACATATTTTGTTTTATAAGAAAACGGGAAGCAAAACTAATAATAAATTAAGATATGCAAGTATCTTTCTAATAAATAGACGTAATTATTTGATTGTAAGTCACTTCAAGAAATCAATAAGTAATAATATGTCGTTCACCCTGTCTACCAGAAAGATAGCCATGACGGTAAAAGGTATAGCGACCAATATGGCATCGAGCCTATCCAGGAAGCCTCCGTGACCCGGCAGGATAGCTCCGGAGTCCTTGATACCGATATTGCGCTTGAGCAGCGACTCGACCAGATCCCCCAAAGTGGCAAATACCAGTGTCACAAAACCGATGAAAAGCCATTGGATATTAGTATACGAAGCGCAGTTGAAGTGGTATTGAGTAGATAGAAAGCCTAATATCTTGTCATAAAAGAAGACGAAAATGAGAGAAAGCACCATGCCGCCTACCAGACCTTCTACAGTCTTTTGGGGTGATACTCGTGCGAACAGCTTGGTTCGACCCAGCAGAGAACCGCTGATATAGCACATGGAGTCATAAAACCAAATCAGAAACAATATAGCCATGGCAAAGAGTTCGCCCTTTTCGAAATACAGATAGTTGAGCAGCATGACCGGCAGCACTATATATATGAAGGGAAGGATCTCCCAGGCTATGCTTTCGAAAGGTCGGTCAGATTTAGAAAAAAGTGCCCTGACGAAGTATATGAAAAGGATGACCGGTAGTAGTACAGCTGCATCAGCGAAGTTATATCTGTGGTTGAAAAGCCAGGAGAAAAGGATGGCGATGACAGTCAGAATGATGGCCGTGCTTCGGGAGCTTTTGTTGTGAGCTTCATCCACATGGCGAATATTGGCCGATATGGTGTAGAATTCGAAGACTCCTCCGATGGCAGCTATCATGACCACTATCCCGTATGAAATCTTGCTGCCGAGAATAGCTGCTATTACGAGCGTTGCTACTACAAGTCCTGATGCTGCTCTGATCAAAAAATTCTTCATCTGATTACTTTAATATTCACAAATATATTCAATTATTGAACTGCAATGCTTTTTTGAGATACCATTTTCGCATCATTATAAGCCCGAATGTCATGATGACTCCTGCGGGGAGCGTGATGTAGATAGGCAGTGTATCGCTATTGGATATGTCTGTTTTGATAAGACCTTGCATATAAGCGAATTTGCCAGCTACGACCATGAAGTTATTGAAGAAATGAGCCGTGATACTGACCCAGATCGACCCGGAGTAATAATAGAGACAGCCTAGCACGATACCCATGCACCATATCCCTAGAAAGTTGTTGAATTCAAAATGGATAAGGCTGAACGTCAGACCACTTACCACGATGGCTCCGGTTATTCCAAGATGGGTCTGGGCTAGGACATTCTGTACCGTACCTCTGAAAAAGAACTCTTCACTGAGTGCGGGAAGGATGGCCATCACCAATGTCAATACCAGAAAGCGTTTGGCACTGTTCTCTGAGAAAAAGGCATCGAGGATTTTGTCCATTTGATCTTGAAGTGTGCGCAGTTCTTGTAGTTTCCCTGACAGATGAATAGCAGTATTGATCTGCACAAGCCATTGGATGAAGATTGCAGACATAGCCATGATGCCGATACCTGCTATCCAGTATTTGGCTTTGGGAATATTTCGCAAACCCATCTCTGCGGAGATGTCAAACCTGAAAATGAAATGGTAAATGATGACAGGTAATAAGAATGACCCGATGGATGAACAGAG
>CAIXBT010000292.1 GCA_903917755.1 uncultured Bacteroidota bacterium | reverse complement strand
GAAATGGTGCATTATGGTGTGTCGGTGGTCTGGTAGTCACAGGTATGACATACTCTATGGCATCGGGCGGTGGCTCCTATCTGGTGTGCTGGGGGCCGGTGATATTCGGTGGTATCCAACTCTTCAGAGGTATGGCAAATTCAGGCACTGCCAATTCAGAACTGGCAGCTGCATTGGCTGAAGAATAAAAAAGCTGATTAGCTTTGCTTCCATTTGATAGTACAGCCGATCGCCTTGGCTTCTGTCACTGCTACCGGTTTGCCGGCCAGTACAGCATCTATAGCATTAGCGAGATATGGTTTTTTGACATTCTCAGGCTCATCAGGATTGTCGTCTATCCCGCCCATATATTTGAGTACCCATTTGTCTCCTTCTTTTGCTACCAGAAATGCATGTGGTGTCTTGGCAGCGCCGAAAGCCTTTGCTACTCCTTGTGTCTCATCAAATGCATAAGGGAAAGAATAGTTTTTCTCTTTGGCGCGAGCTGCGAGATTGTCGTATGAGTCATCCGGTGCTATGGACGGATCATTGGGGCTGATAGCCAAAACAGGGAAGCCCAGTGCTGCATATTTTTTATCCAGATCCATGATGCGCTGCTCATATTTCTTCGCAAAAGGGCAATGATTGCAGGTGAACATAACGATCACTCCTTTAGTAGCGCCCGGAAGGCTATAAAGTGAAACCATTTTTCCGTTCTCTACATTCTTGAGTGAAAAGTCGGCGACCTTATCTCCTATTTTGTAGGACTTTTCTGCCGGAGCGAAAGATAATAATCCACATACGATGGCTGTGGCGATGACCGTAAATACGGTACGGCTGGTGATGATCTTTTTCATTTTTTTATGGTTTTTATGTATGATTCTTCTAATGCTGATGGTGTGAAATCACGATTAAAGAAAGTATAGATTTTCTTCGCATTATTGACCATGAGTGTCACAGGTATTTCACCCTGCCACTCATTACTCACCTTATTGATCCATGAGTTATAATCGGGTTCATCCAGCAGGTAAACGTTTCCATTGATGGGATGTTTAGCAATAAATGGCACCAGGGTCTGCTGATAGCCTTTCTTGAAATCCAGACTCATCATCAACACTTTAACCTTTTCATTAGTATGTTTTTTGGCCAGTGCCTGAAAGGATGGAAACTCCTTGACACAGGGCACACACCATGTAGCCCAGAAGTTTATGACATAGGTAGTATCATTATCGCTTTTAATGATACGCTCGAGGTCAGCCAGTTTGATGATCTCAGCTTGCTGCGCTTGAGCCATTGCAAAGGATAGCATCAGGGTTAATATGAAGAGGGACTTTCTCATGCTTATTTTGCTGCCGGTTCTGCGAGTAATTTAATGGTGCGTTCTGCACCGTTATATTCAGTAGTAAGAGGTTTATCGTTTTTGTCCAGCAGTTCGAGTTTGATCTTGCTATCACCCAGTGGCAGTCCTTCTATAAAGTATGGTTCCCATTTGGTGAAGATAAACTCCGCACCATTGATAGTAGCTCTGACCTTGAATCCTTTTTCTGAGAGGCTGCAATTGACCAGATAGAAGTCCAATAGCACTTTTTTTATCTCTTTATCACCCACATACTCACCTTTAGGGCGGCTAAAAAAGATATGCGGAGCCTTGGTATCATATTGGTCAGGACTTTTTCTGCCGGCATCAAACTCTTTCAGGATATATGCTGAGTGTGTCTTGATACTCTCATGATATGAACGTGACAAAAACGCCAGCAATACATGATGTCCGGGTTTGAGCCTGGTAGTTATGTCTGGGCTGTATGATGCCTGATAGGGTTGATTGTCGAGTATGAAGTGAATGTGCTGGCCTTTGGCAGAGTTAGCGCAAGAAAGAGTACCTGCATCTGGTGTCTGGGCACCGAGTTCATAATTGAGCACCTTAAACTTAAAAGTGGTCGAGCCGGTATCAAGCAATTCCTTACCTGTAAACAATGCCTGATCAAGCTCTAGCTTGGCATCCGGAAAGGTTTTCGGGTTGTCATAGCCTGTCACTTTGATACCTTTATTTTCGGCTGTATAGTTGGCTGTTTGCGCATCAGCTGCGAGCACTATTAAGCCAAGCGCTATAAAGGATATGATCTTTTTCATTGTTGAGTTTTAGTAGAAGGCATAAACTGCCACCTATAACAAATATAGACACAAAATTTCATGCAAATGTTCTACCAACATAATTTAACTTGAAGAAGGATGGCTGATTCACAGAGTGAATGATTTCAGACTATTGAATAAGTCGACCACGGCAAAGCAACCAAAATCAATAAATAAACATCTTAAATCATTATTAAATACAAAACCCTCAAATATGAAAAACAAAACCTCGACCCTGCTACTAATGTTGTCTTTGCTACTAACACTCTCTAACAGCTGCAAGAAGAATGACGTAAACCCCTCAAGTCCGACTAAAGTAACAATCGGCCAAACCTATCAAGGTGGCAAAGTGGCCTACATTCTGCAAGCGGGTGATGTAGGGTTCGACTCTACTGTACAACATGGTCTGATAGTCGCTCCTACCGATCAGGGCGTCAGCTACAATGGTATGGCAATAGTTATTGCACCACTCAGGCAGGTGCTACAGCTATCGGCAGTGGTAAGTCCAACACTGCTCTTATAATAGCACGTCAGGGTGATTATGGACCAGCTTCTGCATGTATAGATTGTACATTGGGCGGCTATACAGACTGGTATGCCTAGCTATGATGAATTAAATGAAGTCTATTTAAACAGTGCAGCCATAGGAGGTATCACGGGAGGTATTTATTGGAGTTCCAGTGAGTACAGCACCACTCAGGCCTTAGCACTGGATTTGGGTAGTGGGACCGAGTGGATGTGCGACAAGTCCGCTACACACTCT
>CAIXBT010000291.1 GCA_903917755.1 uncultured Bacteroidota bacterium | reverse complement strand
CCGATCTTGATCAAAGCCTCAGCAGGCGGCGGTGGCAAAGGGATGCGTATAGTCAATAAGGAAGATGAGCTTGATACGGCTATACAAGGTGCTGCACGCGAAGCTGAAAAAAGTTTCGGCGATGGCACACTGCTCATGGAGAAATATTTCCCTTCAGCTAAGCATATCGAGTTTCAGATATTCGGAGATGAACATGGACACTATACACATTTTTTCGATAGAGAATGTTCTCTGCAGCGTCGCTATCAGAAGGTGATAGAAGAAAGCCCATCGCCATCGCTCACACCGGAGTTGAGAAAGCAAATGGGCGATGCCGCAGTCGCTGCTGCACGATCTATCAACTATACCAACGCAGGCACGGTCGAGTTTATTTATATTCCGGCTGTTGGTATTGCCTCTCCCCCTTCGGGGGAGTCGGAGGGGGCTGGCGCATTTTATTTCCTCGAAGTGAATACACGTCTTCAGGTCGAGCATCCCGTCACCGAAGAAACGACAGGGCTTGATCTGGTGCGTATGCAGATAGAAGTGGCGCAAGGTTTGCCTCTGAGTGCCGGCGCTGAGACCGTGATTCAAACTGGGCACTCCATAGAGTGCAGGATATGTGCCGAAGACCCTGAGAATAATTTCTTTCCCGATACTGGCGATATACTATACTGGAATGAACCGATGCTGCAAGGTATGCGCTATGACAGCGGAGTAGTGACAGGCTCTAAGATCGATGTGTTCTATGACTCACTTATCTCAAAGATCATTTCTAAAGGTGCGACCCGCACGGAGGCTATCAGGCGCATGGTCAATGCACTCGACAAGACAGTGATCCTTGGTATCACCACAAACCGCGATTTCCTGAAAGAATTGCTGCTCAATCCCGCATACGTAGATGGATCTTTTGACACCAAACTCATAGAAAGGGAATATACCAATTACAAAAAGGCCACTGATATAAAGACATTGCAGGCATCTGCCATCGCTGCCATGCTCTACGACTGGAGCGAAAGAAAACAGCTTGAACCATTCACTCACTCACTCAACGGATGGAGGAATGTGAGCTATCAACCGCAATTTTTTGAGCTGGAATATGCAGAGGGGAAACTGAAAGTAGAATACAGCTATCAGCAGCAAAACAAATTTGAAGTAGCTGTCGGAGAAAGTAAATACGCAGTTGAACTGGCATTGATCAATGGCCATGAAATGACTATTATCATAGATGAGCACCGTCAAAGGTTCTATGTAGCGAGAAACAATAATCAGATATTTGTTCAGCATCCATCAGAGGGGACATATCGATTCAAAGAGGTACCGCGTTTCGTCGAGCCTGGTGCGTCACAGACCAAGAGCGGCTATATCGCACCTATGCCCGGCGAGATCATCAAGGTATTGGTCAAAGCAGGCGACAAGGTACAGGCCGGCAAAGGACTATTGGTGATGAGTTCGATGAAAATGGAAACAACCATCGAAGCACACAGTGATGGCGAAGTGGAAGATGTATTCGTGACAGAAAAATTATTCGTCGAAGCAGATACCGTATTATTAAAAATGAAATCGTGATGTTTTGAATGTATTTATATCACCCCTTCGGGGTTAAATTAAAAGGCACGATTCTTTCTATAATAATACCATCCCTTCGGGATTAATTATAGAATGAATTTGCATTAACCCCGAAGGGGTGAAATGATTATAGAATAAAAAGTAAAATGAAATGAAAACCGAAGGGTTGTCATAAAGAAAAAGCAAAATGGCCGGCACATATTCACAAATATATATTCAGATTGTCTTTGCGGTTAAGGGCAGGGAAAACCTCATTCATAGGGAATGGAAAGATGATGTACATAAATATATGGCCGGAATTATAAAAGCTAAGGAACAAAAACCGATAATTATAAATGGAATGGCTGATCATGTTCATGCTTTTGTTGGTTTGCGTCCCTCAATGGCCATTTCTGATTTAGTGCGGGATATAAAAAATAATTCATGCAATTTTATCAATGAAAATAAATTGGTGAAAGGAAAATTCTCATGGCAAGAGGACTATGGAGCTTTCTCTTATGCGCATTCTCAGATTGACAACGTTTATAACTATATTTTAAATCAGAAGACCATCATGCCAAAAAGACATTTAGAGAAGAATATTATGATTTTCTAAAGAAATTCGAGGTGGATTTTAATGAGAAATACCTTTTTGACTGGATCGAATAACAAAACAAACAATGCTATATACCCAAGAAGAAGCCCTGAAATTCAAAGAACATACCTTTGCTCATCTGCTGTCAGAAGAGAAGGATCATTTGCTCACACTCACACTCAATCGCCCTGAGAAAAAGAACGCACTCAATCCCGTACTTTTCAAAGAGCTGGCATATGCACTCAATTATGCGCACTATAGCCGCGATGTATGGGCAGTGGTCATCGCTGCCAAGGGCGATGTGTTTTGTGCAGGGGCAGATCTCAAGGCCTTCGCAGGACAGACAGAGGCCACAACCTCCACTGTGCCTGATGCTGCCGGCGAGGTCGTGATAGGCGACGTCTTTAATGAATTATATAAACCCTGCATAGCCAAGGTTCACGCACCGGTATTGGCCGGAGGCTTCCTCATCATCTGCGGATGTACACATGTGATCGCATCAAACAGTGCCTCGTTCAGCCTGCCCGAAGTGAAGCGTGGTTTGTTTCCGTTTCAGGTCATGTACAGTATGCTGCAGATCATGCCGCCGCGTCAGGTGCTTGATTTCTGTATGAGAGCACGCTCAGTATCTGCTGTGGAGGCAGAAACCTTCGGACTGGTGAGCAAGGTCGTAACCTCAGATAAGCTCGATGAAGAAGTACAGGCACTGGTCGATGATATTTTTCAATACTCACCATCAGCCATCAGGCTTGGATTGCAGGCATATGATGATCTAAAGAAACTATCGGGTGCAGATGCACATAAACATATGAAGAAAATGCTGGGCGATGCACTGCAAACGGAAGATGCAGCTGAAGGCCTACAGGCATTCATGGAAAAAAGAAAACCGGTGTGGAAGGGATGAGGTAATTTGAAAATTTGAAAATGAAATACAAAATAGCAACAGCACTAACTACTTAAAACATATAACATCAACATGGCAAAGAAAATAATCATCACGGCAGCACTCACAGGCGTACTCGCCAGACGTGAACAGTGCCCCAACATTCCTTATACTCCACAGGAGATAGCACTCGAAGGCAAACGCGCCGTAGATGCAGGTGCCAGCATTCTGCATATTCACGCACGTCAGGACGATGGTGCACCTGCTTATGACATCGAGACATACAGACAGATCGGCATCGAGGTGCGTAAACTCTGCCCTGATGTCATCATCAACTACAGTACTGGCGCAGTGGGCCTATCTCGCGAAGAGCGCATTCATCACATCACGGCATTGAAGCCTGATATGGCAGCCCTCAATATGGGTTCGATGAACTATGCGATCTATTCTCCTAAAACCAAAGAATTCTATCATGATTTTGTTTTTCAAAATCCCTTCGGTGATATAAAATTCTATCTGGAGAAAATGAAAGAAGTGGGCACCGTGCCTGAGATGGAAGTCTTTGACAATGGCCATATCAATAACGCTTCACCGCTCATCGATATGGGCATACTCACGCCGCCTTTCATATTTAGTTTTGTGATGGGCGTGCTCGGTGGCATACCGATCTCCACACAGAATATCCTTCATCAGGCTGCCTCTGTGCCCAAGGGCTCGGTATGGCAGGTGATAGGCATTGGTCGCAAGCAGTGGCAGGCAGCGGCGGCGGCCATCACGATAGATGGCAACTTTCGTGTGGGCCTCGAAGATAACTTCTATCTGCCGAGTGGCGAGATGGCTAAATCAAACGGAGAACTGGTGGATGCTGCAGCGGGCTTAGTGCGTATGCTGGGCAGAGATGTTTCGACCATAGCAGAGACCCGACAGACACTGAATATTCCGTTCCGCAGTTAATTACTTTTGTATTTCATTTTCAAATTTTCAAATCAACATATTTTCAAATCGTATTCATGTTTCAATCAGGTCTTTTCAAAGGTAAGGTAGCGCTGGTCACCGGTGGTGGCAGTGGTATCGGTTTTGCGATAGCGAAACAGCTGCTCGAACTCGGTGCAGAGGTGATCATCGCTTCGCGCAAAGAAGAAAAATTAAAAACGGCATTGGAAAAATTAGCGCCTCTCGGCAAATGCCGCTATGTAGTGCTTGACATTCGCGAGCCCGAGCAGGCAGAGCGCGTGGCAGATGACATCATGGCCAACGAAGGCAGGCTCGACATTCTGGTCAATAACGCAGGTGGACAGTTTCCATCTCCGGCAGAGGATATTTCATTCAAAGGATGGAATGCCGTGGTCAATAACAACCTCAACGGCACCTGGTATGTCACGCAGGTGATGGCAAAGAAATTTTTCATACCGGAGAAACAGGGCAAGATACTCAACATCATCGCCAATGTATTTCGCGGCTTCCCGGCTATGGCGCATACAGGCGCAGCTCGCGCAGGTGTGGAGAATCTGACCATGAGCCTCGCAGTGGAGTGGAGTAGATTCAACATTCAGATCAATGCCGTAGCGCCCGGTATCATTCAGTCTACAGGTCTTGAGAACTATCCGCCGGAGTTTCTCGCGGGTATAGAAGCTGAGATACCGGCCAAGCGTCTCGGAACGATAGAAGAAGTAGGTTGGATCACGTTGTTCCTCTGCAGCCCTATGGCAAATTTCATCACAGGAGAGACGGTCTATATCGATGGCGGGCAGCGGCTTTGGGGAGATATATTCAAACTGTAATTCGAAAAAATTCAATTTATAAAATTTAAAAAACAATATCATGTCAACTTTCAGTCCATTCACAGAGGAGCATCAACTGCTTCGCCAGTCTTTTCGTCAGTTTGTAGCGAAAGAGATCACACCGAATATCAAACATTGGGAAGAAAATAAGATCTGCGACCGCGAGGTGTTTCGCAAGATGGGAGAACAGGGCTTCTTTGGGGTCAGTTTTCCTGAAGCATATGGTGGCAGCGGTATGGACATGTGGGCAGCCGTAGCGATCAGCGAGGAACTGTCTCATGCCAATATCGGTGGTCTGGCCATGTCGCTCTATGCACACACCTATCTCCCACTGCCCGTCATCAACGCACTCGGCACTGAGGAGCAAAAACAAAAATATATGGCACCCGCACTGCGCGGCGAAAAAGTAGCTGCACTGGGTATCACTGAGCCGGGCGCAGGTTCTGATGTGGGCGGTATCACGACCACTGCCGAAGACAAAGGAGATCACTTCGTGGTCAATGGGTCAAAGATGTTCATCACAAACGGTACAATGGCAGATTTCGTAGTGCTGGCGGTGCGTACAGGCGAGGGACATGCATTGTCGCTTTTGCTTTTTGATACTGCTACACCGGGATTCAGCGCTACACCTATTCACAATAAACTCGGTATGCATTCATCAGATACCGGGCAGTTATTCTTTGAAAATTGCATCGTACCGAAGAGCGCACTACTCGGTGAAAAAGATTTCGGGTTCTACTATATCATGAGCAACTTTCAGGAGGAGCGTCTGATCGCTTCGATCACCGGTACTGCTGCTGCAGAGGCCGCACTGGAGCGTGCTAAGGCATATATGAAAGAGCGTACTGCTTTCGGCAGACCGATAGGCAAGTTTCAGGTGCTGCGTCACAAAGTAGCTAAGATGGCTATCACGGTAGAGGCTTGCCGTTCGCTGGCATATCGCGCAGTGGCCGAGTATATCGAAAAAGGCCCCGGTGCATACTATATCATTTCTATCGCCAAGGCTTTCATCTGCGAGGAAGCTTTCAATGTGGCGAATGAAGCACTGCAGATACACGGCGGATGGGGATATATGGAAGACTATGGTCTGGCGCGTGCATTCAGGGATCTGCGACTGCTCACTGTCGGTGCAGGTACTACAGAGATCATGCATGAGATCATTTCTAAGATAGAAATGGACGAGGTTCGCCACGATAAAGTCCTGATCAAAGCAAGAGTATAATTCGCTTTTGTTTCGGTTGACACAAACCAAGGCAATACATCATATCAATAACACCAATGCCATCT
>CAIXBT010000290.1 GCA_903917755.1 uncultured Bacteroidota bacterium | reverse complement strand
CGATCTCCCCGCCCTCATAAGAGGTCCTGATATACTCCTGATCCTTTATACCAAATCCATGGTATAATAAACTTTGCATTCCCATATCTCTAAATTAAAATATTTCTATTTTCCAGGTATGCATTATTACGATGAACCAATAATGCTCAAATGACAAAATTATCGGGGTGTTGCAGATTTTCCGATTTCCTGATTAACTTTATACTCATAATTTTTTAACCGATCAATGACTCATACCGACCGTTTAGAACTCATCATCAGACGTACTCAGTGGCTTTTCAGGCAGATAGCTGAACGGGATGCAGCCCTCGTCAAAGCCCGCGAAGAGGCCCAAAAACTCAAATTACAGGTTGAAAGTCAGGAGCTTATCATAGAAGACTTAAATAATAAGATAAAAATCATTAAATTAGCGCATTCTTTTAAGGACGGTGAGGATACTGCCGCCCTGAAAAGGAAGATAAACGAGTACATCAGGGAAATAGACAATAGTATTGCATTGTTAAATGATTAAGTGATGGATGGGTTAGTGCAGATCAATGTGACGGTTTCCGATAGGATCTATCCCCTGAGGGTGTTGGAGAAAGAAAAGGAGGAGGTACTGAAAGCTGTAAAACTGGTGAATGAAAAGATCAGGGAATACCAGCGTATGTATGATGGCAAAGATAAGCAGGATTACCTGGCAATGGTGCTGCTGCTATTTGCGGTAGAGCACATGAGAAATGAAAAGAAGATCATCATAGAGGATACCGACTTTGAGCAGAAACTGTCAGAACTTGAACAGATACTCACACAGGCGCATTGATGCGCATTTTCTCCCATAAACAGGTACTTGTAAATTAATAATTGACAATGGATAATTGGCAAAAGCGCATTATCAATTGTAAATTATCAATTGTCAATTGGTATTTATTTATTCATTCATTATAAAAAACAAAGCAACAATAAAATGGGAACAACGATCATCATCGCAATAGTTCTCGGTTTAGTTGGAGTTGCTGTTGGATTTTTTGCAGGTAAGGGTTCCACCAAAAGTAGTGTGGAGAAAATAGAAGCTGAAGCAAAAGCCGAAGCCGAAAAGAAAGTAACAGAAGCCAAGTCAGCCGCAGAAAAGATAATAGCAGACGCCAATCGCAACGCCGAAAACACAAAGAAAGACAAACAACTGGAAGCCAAAGAACACTTCCTGCAGTTGAAAGCCAAAAACGACCAGGAAATAGCAGAGCGAAGCAAGAAACTGGTAGAGAAAGAAGCACAGATCAAACAACAGCAACTCGATGCCAGTAGCAAACTGGCCGAAGCATCAAAAAAAGAAGCCGAGGTATCTAAAAAAGATAAAGAACACGACGCGATACGCGACAATCTCAATAAACAACTGGATGTACTGAATAGCAAAAAAGAGCAACTCGAAAAAAGTCATGAGACTTTCGTGAACAAACTCGAGCAGATCAGCTCTCTGTCCAAAGAGGACGCAAAAAAGGAACTCGTAGACTCTATGCGCAAAGAGGCCGAAGCCAGCGCCCTATCTATCATGAAAGATATAGTAGACACTGCCAAGCTCAATGCCAACAAAGAAGCTAAGAAGATCATCATACAATCTATACAGCGTACTGCTGCAGAAAATGCAATAGAGAATACGGTGTCTGTATTCAATCTCGAAAGCGACGAAATGAAAGGCCAGATCATCGGTCGTGAGGGTAGGAATATCCGCGCACTGGAGGCTGCTACAGGCTGCGAGTTTGTGGTAGATGATACTCCAGAGGCTATCATCATATCAGGCTATGACCCTATTCGTCGTGAGATCGCGAGACTGTCGCTACAGCGCCTCGTGACCGACGGCCGTATACACCCGGCCCGTATCGAAGAGGTAGTAGCGAAGACTAAAAAACAACTTGACGACCATATCCGCGAGATCGGCGAACGTACAGTGATAGACCTTGGCATCCAGGGTTTACATTCCGAACTCGTCCGCTATGTGGGTAGGATGCGTTTCCGTTCATCATACGGACAGAACCTACTTCAGCACTCACGCGAGGTGGCTAACCTCTGCGCTACTATGGCAGCAGAACTGGGCCTCAATCCTAAGCTCGCAAAACGCGCAGGTCTGCTCCACGATATCGGTAAGGTGCCTGATGAAGAATCTGAATTGTCTCACGCCCTGCTCGGCGCTAAGCTCTGCGAAAAGTATGGCGAACATGCAGCGATAGTGAACGCCGTAGGCGCGCACCACGATGAGATGGAAATGAAGTATGTCATCTCTCCTATCGTACAGGCTTGCGATGCTATATCAGGTGCACGTCCGGGTGCACGTCGTGAGATCATGGAGGGATACCTGCAGCGTATCAAAGACCTTGAGATACTCGCGCAGAATTTCGAAGGTGTGGAGAAAGCATATGCTATCCAGGCTGGCCGTGAACTGCGCGTAATCGTAGAAGCTGACAAGGTAGATGATAAAGCATCTGAAGAACTATCATTCGTGATAGCACAGAAGATCGAAAAGGAAATGACCTATCCGGGTCAGGTCAAAGTGACTGTGATCCGTGAAAAAAGAAGCGTCAACGTAGCGAGATAATAACTCGCTTGGAAAATATCAAAGGCGTAAGGAAAAGATTCTTTACGCCTTTTTTAGTGTAGTTTTTCGCAGGGCAACTCCATGTCTATTGCATTGTTTGCATTATAGTCGTAGCTATTATTCCAAGTGCCACCACCGGAGTAGTCTTGCTGTACTTCAACCTCGCGATAGAAGCATTTGCCGCCTCTGCTAAAGCCCACAGCTACTACCTGTACACGGTATTTTGGGATATCGACATCATTTTTTATGATCCTCCATCCATTTGTGACTACAGCGCTTTTCAGGATCTTGATATCATTCCCTATCTGGCTGGTAGCAGCTTTTCGGGCAC
The DNA here is from genome assembly GCA_903917755.1 of uncultured Bacteroidota bacterium. Taxonomy (GTDB): domain Bacteria; phylum Bacteroidota; class Bacteroidia; order Chitinophagales; family LD1; genus UBA1941. The sequence continues at coordinate 30,819 of CAIXBT010000290.1, read as the reverse complement.
CCTGGTCCCATGTAGGATTGGAGGCCATGGCCTTGGGGAATTCTCGCTTACTGATGGTTTCCTTTTCTTTAGCATCTTTGAAGGCAGTGAACTCACCGCCGTTCATATACTTTTCGCACCAGTCATACATGCTGACCACAGAATCCTTATAGGAAGTCAGTTCGGGCAAGACGGCTGCATTGGGCGGCAATAGTCCTACATACTTTTCCATTTCCGTTTTCCTGCTTTTCATTTTAGCATAAAGAGAGCGGGGATCCTCTTTCTTTTGAGCGACATCTGAGAGATATGATTGTTTATACTCTTTTACTTTGTTGCTGATATATTCGGGAATGCCCTGCTCATAAAAAGAATCACATCGGGCTATCATGCTGAGGAAAGATCTTTGAGCTTTGGGGCTGTTTTTGTAAGCATCTCTGGCAGCTGCATAATCGGCATATGTAGACTTTGGCAGATTGCCCGAAGTCACGCGGTTGTGCGATTGATTGAAAATGCCACGCAGCATAAACTCCGTTTGGCCATTGTCAGCGCCGCCACCGGGCCTGTCTACCCGCTCTCTGGGCTGTGCGGCGGCTGATAAAACAAGGACAGCCATCATGACTGTTATGATAGTATATTTTATCATAAAAATATGTTTTAGGTGATTGAAAATCAACTCTAATATATTGATTTTTCATAAAAAATAAATGCGAGCAATAGCAAATGGCTGGAAAAATCCTCTCGGCATAACTGTGATGGCAATAGTGGTGAAGTCACAATTAATATTCCATGATAATTCCACCATATTTGCAATATGGAAGAACTGCATACAGATAAAAAAGAACATACAGAAGTCACCCTCCGACCACATGGCCCTTTGGTAATAAAGGGTGATTTTGAAGTACATGATGAAGATGGCAAAACATTGACCAAACTGCCGCAAATGTCATTTTGCAGATGCAGGCTCAGCCAGAAGTGGCCATTCTGCGATGGCTCACATAAGGCGATGCATTGACATTTTTTTAAACCATCTAAAAAATATAGAACACATAGGAACGAAGTGATTTGCCTCACTTCTATGATCACTATGTCGCCTATGTTGTTTAATTATATTTATCTCATTACCTCAAACTTGCTCAGCACATTTCGGTTCTGACCATCTTTGATCCCTATCAGATATATACCCGCACTCAGATCACTGACAGATATTGCATTGCTTATTTCACTGAGAGGAATTGATCTGAGTTCCTGGCTGATCATATCATATATCACTATCATCGAGGCATCACCTATAGCAGAGCGATCTACTTTAGACATGTCTATAAATATCCGCTCAGAGGCCGGATCAGGATACACACTGAGATGAGAGTCCGCTATCTGCCGGATGCCGCTACTAAGGGAGCATTGTATCCAGAAAGTATAACAGATAGTGGTATCGCCTGCCGGATTGAAACCTGTGAGACATACCTGCGCTTCGAAAGCAGAATCTACCATAGTGGCAGCAAGAGAAAACTGACTGGCATTATAGAGAGTATCATTATGACCATTATTGGTCAGATAGCTCACCACCCATTTCACCGAGTCGGTCAGGGTGGAGTTATTGGCCACCTGTGCCACACAGGGCGAGTCTTCAGTCCACAGAAAGTCCACCTGAGGTTTAGGCAGAATGACCTGCACTACTACTTTCGCGGTATCACATAGTGTCGGGATCTGAGTATAGCATGACCTGTAGTAGAAAGTATCACTGCCGAAATAATTAAAATTGGTGGGATTGAAAACGATCTGCCCGCATCCCTGCACAGTAGCCCATCCTGTCGGCATACCCCAAATGTTGGTGATACATGTTGAGTCCAGCGCATTGAGATCAGAATCATTGGCCAACACATTGATAAAGGCTGTGTCGGGTTGTATCAGCGATGCTGAATCAAGATAAGCCCTCGGTGTGCGTATGATGTTCACCACCGCCGTGCCAGTGTCGCACAGACCCACTACCCTTGTATCGCATGAACGATAGCGTATGTACACGAGGCCGTAAAAATTCGGATTGGTGGATCGAACTTTCACTTGTGTACTGTCTAAGATCGTAGCCCAACCTGCAGGCGCCCCCCATATACCGGTAATGCGTATGCTATCCTGAGGATTGAAATTTGAGTCATTAGCCAGCACATTCATCGTGATCGAATCTCCTTGTATCAATGTTGCCGTATCATTGAGTGCTTTCGGTGCCTCGATAAGTACCGTTACGATCACTCGTCCGGTATCACAAAGTGCAGGCAACAGTTGGTCACATGATCTATAATAAAAAGTATCAACCCCTACGAAAGTAGGGTTGAGCGGGTGAAATGTAACCGTCATGCATCCCTGAACTGTAGCCCATCCTGTGGCGCCACCCCATACACTGGTCAAGCAAACCGAATCCGGCTGATTGAAATTTGAATCATTGGCCAGAACATTTATGACTACCGTCCCGTTTTCATATATACGAGCCACGTCATTGATTGCTTTCGGTGCCCTCTGCGCATTAGAAACGATGCTGCAAAATGCAAACAACATCAAAAGATATAACTTTCTCATCGGGGTCTATTTTACTATAAATGTAAGCAGATTTTTGTTTCTTTGATCACTGATAGTCAGTATCTTTTACAATAACTGTATTGAACCCGTTTGCAAAACATGAAACTGAGACTCTGATTTGCATCATTGCTAAAAATATTTTTTCTTTCTTGCAGATATAAATAAATGATTTGCCCCGATTAGAAAAACGCTGGACCGTCCGCCTCGCAGATGAAACTAAAGTGACTGCTCTGTGGCAATCGCTCAAGATACATCCGGCCCTATGCCGACTGCTTGTTTTGCGGGGGATAGAGACCTTCGATGAGGCAAGGAATTTTTTCAGGCCATCACTGGATAGTCTCCATGATCCGTTTCTGATGAAGGGTATGGCAAATGCCGTCAATCGAATAACCGATGCGATAGCAAAGGGGCAGAAGATCCTGATATATGGTGACTATGATGTAGATGGTACTACCTCTGTGGCTGTGGTTTTCAGTTTTTTTCGAAGCATATATCCCAATCTCGATTTTTATATCCCCAATCGATATACAGAAGGCTACGGAATATCTTCAAAGGGGATCGATTTTGCAGCCGACAATGGTTTCTCCCTCATCATCGCGCTGGACTGTGGCATCAAGTCAAATGACAAAGTGGATTATGCCAATAGCAAAGGTGTTGACTTCATTATTTGTGACCACCACACACCGGGAGATGAGGCGCCTGCAGCAATAGCAGTCCTGGATCCGAAGCAGGAAGATTGCCCTTATCCATATAAGGAGCTCAGCGGCTGCGGTATCGGGTTCAAACTAATACAGGCATTCGCACAGCAGCAGGGCATACCTAAAGAAAAAACATATCAATATCTGGATATGGTCTGCGTGAGTATTGCTTCAGACATTGTACCGATCACAGGCGAAAATCGGATAATGGCTTTTCATGGTCTGGAGAAATTGAATACTTCACCCTCCATGGGATTAAAATCGCTCATGGGAGTAGCAGATATCGACAAAAGGCTGGATATCTCAGATATAGTTTTCATCATAGGACCTCGCATCAATGCTGCAGGACGTATAGACGATGCCAAACATGCAGTAAGACTGCTGATAGCCGAAGAGGATGCCGCATCAGACGGTCATGCAGACACATTGCAACAGTTCAATCAGGAGCGAAAAGACCTCGACAAAAGTATAACCCAGCAGGCACTCGATATGATAGGAACGGATGAGTCGATGCTACAGCGAAAATCGACCGTACTGTATGATGAGAACTGGCATAAGGGCGTGATCGGTATTGTGGCATCGAGGCTAATAGAAAACTACTACCGCCCCACTATCGTACTTACGCTATCTGATGGCAAAGTGACCGGCTCCGGTAGATCTGTGAAAGGATTTGACCTCTATGAGGCGATAGACCAGTGTCGCGAGCACCTGATACAATTCGGCGGACATAAATTTGCTGCCGGGCTCACTATGCTGCCCGAAAAAGTTAAAGATTTCTCTGAGGCATTTGAGAAAGTAGTGGCAGAACGGATCACTCCCGATCAGATGATACCGGAGATAGAGATCGATGCGGAATTATCTCTGGAAGACATCAATCCCAAGTTCTATAATATCATCACACAGATGGCTCCCTTCGGCCCAGGCAATATGAAGCCAGTCTTTCTCAGCAGGCATCTGCGCGATAGCAAATGGAGCAAAATAGTGAAGGAAGAGCACATTAAATTTTCGATCCGAAGACCTATAAATAGCGACACCATAGACGGCATCGGTTTTGGTTTGGGATATAAATTTCCGATAGTCAAAGATGTGCACTTCGATATGTGCTATCAGATAGAAGAGAATGTCTGGAATGATAAGGTCTCACTGCAAATATCTGTAAAGGATGTGAGGGTCAGTGAATGATTGACAACTCTGTGTTGGTTTTAGCAACTCTAATTTTATTCTGAGATTAAAGAAATTTTTGTTCCCGTTTTGGAAACTTTATTTTATCTTTGTATCCAATGAGACTCATTGCCCGAAGTACTTTACGAGAATATTGGGGGAAATACCCTGATTCGGAATTGCCTCTAAAGTTGTGGTACGCTCAAATCAAAAAAGCTGGTTGGGAAAACTTTAATGAGTTAAAGGCACAATTTGGGAATGCAAGTGTAGTGGGAAATGACAGAGTGGTCTTTAATATAAAGGGGAATGAATATCGTTTGATAGCTGCCATTAATTATCGAAAACAAATAGTATGGATTAGATTCATAGGTACGCATAAAGCTTATGATAAAATAGACGCAAAAACCATTTAATCATGAATATTAAACCCATCCGAACAAAGAAGGATCACGCAGATGCACTCAAGCGTATGGAAGTACTATGGGGTGCAAAATCCGGAACTCTGGAAGATGATGAATTGGATATTTTAGCTACTCTGATAGATAAATATGAAGAGATAAATTTTCCTATCGAAGCTCCTGATGCTGTAGAAGCTATTAAATATATTATGGAAGAAAAGGGAATAGAACGAAAGGAGCTTGAAAAAGCTATTGGCAACAAAAGCAAAATATCAGAAGTATTAAATAGGAAACGAGAACTTTCTAAAAGAATGATAAAATCATTGCATGATTTATATGATATTCCTTATGAAATATTGATGGCTTAATTTGACCATTTATGGCCCTTATATTCCTCCTCCTCTTCTTCTTCCTCGGGCACTCCTTCATAGAACTTTATGCGTTCTTCTGCAAAATTGAAGAGGATGTCGAAATTCTCTTGTGACATGGCTTTGCTTGGGATCGGATAGAGGGTCTTTGGATGATAAAGCCGGAGGCCTCTTTTTGTAAGTTCTACTTTTTCAAAAGATGACCACTTTTCTTTATTGTATGATCGCCCATTTAAGATCGTTTCAATATGATCCTCAGACAGAGCTAATTCGTATCTCGTGATTTTATGAAAGTCCTTAAGATATTTCAATACGGCTTTTCGCCATGTATAATATTTTTTGAATCGTCTGATTAAGTCTATGAGACATAGTACAAAAAAGAATGCTGCCCCCACACACCAGGAATAAAACTATGGTCGCAGATATACAAAACAAAAAAAAGGATCAGCAAAGCAGAGCAGAGAGTAAAATACCTGAATGAATATTTTACCCATTGGTTTCCTAACAAGGTATCATTACCATTGACAAAATATAATTCCAGCCAATAGTCCGGATTAGGCTCCAAACTAATAATTATTGGTTCCATCCATTTATCCTTTAATGCATCCTATCCCCCCTCAGATCTATCTTTTGGATCACCTCGGCTTCGTAGTCTATCCATTGCTGCCAGCGTTTTTCTGCAAATGCTTCGCCGCTTATTTCGATAGCCAGATCTAGAAATAATTTATAGTGGCCCGCTTCGCTTACCATCAGTCTTTTATAGAATTCTTTCAACTCTTCATCCTTCATTTCTTTTGACAAAAGCCTGAAGCGCTCACAGCTTCTTGCCTCTATCATAGCACTGAAAAGCAATTTGTCGGTGAGAGATTGCTTGCGATTGCCACCTTTCTGAACGAATTTCATGAGTTCGTTGACATAAATATCCTTTCGCTGCGGGCCAAGTTTAAGGCCTCTTTTTTTGAGCAGGTCCAGCACCATTTTGAAATGGCCCCACTCTTCTGTCACGATGGGCAGCACGGCATCTACCATATCTTCATATTCGGGATAATTCTGGATCAGCGAAATGCCGGTGGAAGTAGCCTTCTGCTCACAGTAAGCATGGTCTGTGAGAATGTCTTCGATAGACTTTTCAGCGAGGTTGACCCAGCGGGGATCGGTAGGTAGTTTGAGGCCGAGCATTATACGGAATTTGAGATACAATATTAATAAAGTCCGGCAGCACCGTATGGATTATAAATTCTTCAAGACCTAAACTCTGTAAATATAAATTTATCTCTATCTTCATTTTCCGAAATGAATCTCGCGTCAAAAATAGACCACACCATACTCAAGGCAGATACTTCTAAAGAGGAGATCATACAGCTATGTAATGAGGCAAAACAATACGGCTTCGCAGCTGTATGTGTGCCACCTTATTGGGTGCGTGAATGCAAGAACCAGCTGCGAGACTCTAAGGTCAAGATCGCCACGGTAGTGGGCTTCCCGATGGGCTACTCTGCCACTCCTGCTAAGGTCGAAGAATGCCGCAGAGCGATCGATGAAGGTGCCTCTGAGATAGATATGGTGCTAAATATGATAGCGCTGAAGGCAGGAGACTATAACTATCTGAAAAACGAACTGACCAGCGCAGGAACGATCGTGCAGCTGCGCGGCGGCAAACTGAAAGTGATATTGGAAACTGGCCTCCTGACCAAAGAAGAGATCATCAAAGCCTGCGAGCTATGCAGCAAACTGAGTGTGGATTTCGTAAAAACATCGACAGGTTATATAGACAAAGGCGCTACCGTAGAAGATGTCAAACTGCTGCGTGCTAACCTGCCCAAGAACATTAAGATCAAGGCCTCGGGGGGTATCAGAGATAAGGCCACTGCAGAGGCTATGATAGATGCAGGGGCTGACCGTATCGGAACCTCAAAAGGTGTTAAGATCATAAGCGAATAACAATGAGAAACTGCATAGTGATCATATTATCTTTTATGTCGCTGACATCCATTGCTCAGAATGACAATGTCAGCTATCATCAGGACCGTCAGGTCACCGAACTGACAGACGTTTATAAGACTTTCAACAGAAAAAATGATGTCGCTGATGGATACCGGATACAGATATCCTTCAGCAATGACAGGCAGGAAGCCTACAACAGCAAATCTAAACTCTATAAAGACCTGCCTAACGAAAAGTGCTATGTAGAGTATGAGCAGCCATATTATAAACTTCGTATCGGAGACTATACCACCAGACTGGAGGCATATGACAAGCTACGTGCAGTGATAGCTAAATATCCCGGTGCCTTTGTGGTGAGGGCAAAAGTAAAGATCAAGTGACACCGTCACCAGTTGATACCATGAAGGAAAAGATACAACATCTTGCCGCCAAATATTACCCCGCAGTAGTCGCACTGCGCAGGGAAATACATTCGCATCCTGAACTGTCAAAATGTGAGGTCCGGACAGCTGCTCTCGTAGCTTCCGAACTGCAAAAACTCAATATACCCGCACAAACACACATAGCCGGGACGGGAGTAGTGGGTCTGCTGCGAGGCAGAAACCCGGAGAAGAGATGCATAGCTCTGCGCGCTGATATGGATGCATTGCCTATCCATGAACAAAACAATACGCCCTACAGATCACAAAACGCAGGCATAATGCATGCCTGCGGACATGATGTACACACAGCTAATCTGCTCGGAGCTGCTATGATCCTTTCGGATCTGCGTGATGAATGGGAAGGAACGATCAAACTGATCTTTCAACCTTCTGAAGAAAAAATACCCAGCGGCGCTCATGCAATGATCGAAGCCGGAGTGTTAGAAGATCCACGGGTGGATGCCATCTATGGACTGCATGTGCATACAGAGCTGGAGGCAGGACAGATCGGCTTCTGTGCAGGGCGATTCATGGCTTCTGCTGATGAAATATACCTCACCGTGATAGGTCGTGGCGGACATGCTGCACAGCCGGCAAATTTCATTTCGCCACTGATCATCTCTGCCGAAATACTTCTTGCCCTTCAGCCGCTCACTGATATGAAAGTGCCAACAGTATTGTCTTTTGGCAAGATCAACGCCGATGGTGCGACCAATGTGGTACCCGAACGCGCCGAACTAGAGGGCACATTACGTTGTTTTGATGAGCAGACCCGTGCCAGTCAACATGAGCGGATCAAGTCGATCTGCCATGATATCGCTGCAAAGCATGGAGGCAAATGCGAGGTCAATATCCTGAAAGGTTACCCGGTGCTGATCAATGACGAGACCCTGACCAAAGGCTCACGTGCCGCGGCAGTGGAATATCTGGGCAATGATGCCATACATGATCTCCCTATCCGGATGGGTGCCGAAGATTTCGCTTTCTATACCCAGAAAGTGCCCGCCTGTTTCTACCGCATAGGGGTGGCTGACCCTTCGCGTGGTATCACATCGCCCATTCACACTCCTACATTTGATATAGATGAAAAAGCACTGCTCACCTCTATCGGGCTGATGAGCTGGCTCGCCTGCCGCCGGTGATGAGTGCTATCTTTTTTGCATTTTTTTGTATGTATTTGATGTATGAATATAAACTATTCAAATCTCTATTTATCTGACCGAATCCATTTTCGCTAAGTCTTCTTCTACTGACCTGCACACTTCTCGCAAAATAAGAGTAGCCTTTGTTATTGAACGGCTCATTTGTTCATGATTAAAAGCTGCAAATACCTGTTAAAATATCCATTGAGACAATAAATCGTCCATTTTAGCATTAGTTTAGCTACGAAATGAGGGTTTGAGCTAAAAAGCTTATCTTTGCAAACCCAAAAACAAGAGGAAGACTAAATTTCCAAATGACATTGACAAAATTGAACACACAAACTAAAAGCAGCATTCAAGGCAAATACCGATTGGTATTGATCGTCATTGCTATTGTGTCATTGGTTTTCGGGGCCTGTGAGACTCCGGAAAAACTGATGAAGAACCCGGACATCAACTACAAACTCAAGGTAGCGACCGCCTGGTATAACAAGAAAGAATACTACAAGTGTATCCCGATCTTCGAAGAACTGATGGGTCTGATGAAGGGCCAGCGGTCTACCGAAGATATATATTACATGTATTGCATGGCTAACTACAGGCAAGGCGACTATATGATAGCTGCATATCATTTTAAAAGTTTTGCAAATACCTATCCTACCTCTCAGAAAGCTGAGGAATGTCTATATATGAACGCGATGAGCAATGAAAAGCTCTCTCCCAAATATGAATTAGACCAGTCCTATACTACCAAAGCCATAGATGCATTTCAGTCGTTCATTAACCAGTATCCGAGCAGCAAACGTGTCGATACGGCCAATACAATGATCCGCACTCTCCGTAAGAAGCTGGAGAAAAAAGCGATCTCTAATGCCGAGTTGTATTACAAGACAGGCAATTTCAAGGCAGCAGCGGTATCTTTTGAGAACTTGCTTGTAAAATTTCCTGATATCGATAATGTGGAGCGTATTCTTTTTATGGTAGTGAAATCATATAATAGGTATGCCGAGAATAGTATTGCGACCAAGAAGGTGGACCGATATCATTCAGTTATTAATTCTTATAAGAATTTCGCTTATAAATATCCTAAAAGTAAATACACTGCGGAAGCTCTGAAATATGAGCAGGATGCGCATTATTATGCTGCGGAAGCCGCATATGATAAGGTCTTTGCATACATTCTGCAGGAGCGTGAGAAACAGTTTCTGCTGGCGATCAAAGAATGCAATACTCAGCTCCCTTTGATAAAAAACCCGGATCAGATCAAAAAGTGTAACGAGATCATAGAAAAGTGCTATTTCGGTATCATAAGAAACAATTATGATCTCGCAGAAGAGCAGGCAGACACCAATGCAGTAAGAAGAGACGCCAAAAAGGTTGACTTTTTTGACAGGACTGTCAAAAGTTATTATAATTTTGTGGATAAGTACAAAAACGGTAAATATTTCAAAGAAGCGGAAAAACTCTACGCTCTCGCTTCGGATAACTTAACTAAACTAAAAAGAGATGGACAAAAGCAAAAGAATTAAAATGACCCAGATCAATCCATTCATCGAAACTCAGAATATGGAAAAGATGGCTAAGAAAACTCAAAATACATATGAGTCGATAGCTGTGGTAGCTAAGCGTGCCAATCAGATCTCTGCTGATCTGAAACTGGAACTGCATAGCAAACTGGAAGATTTTGCTTCTCATACTGATACTCTGGAAGAAATACATGAAAATCGTGAGCAGATAGAAATATCTAAGTTCTACGAAAAATTGCCTCACCCTACTATCCTGGCTACTAAAGAGTTTCAGGATGACCAGTTGAGCTATCGTTACAACGATTAATTTTCAAAAAAATAATCATGCAAAAGCGCAAAGGGCTATATACAATATGTCTTTTTGCGCTTTTGTAATTAAATAAATATATGGCATTAGACGGCAAAAAGATCATTCTGGGTGTCACAGGCAGTATAGCAGCCTACAAGAGCGCCATACTGGTCAGGCTCTTGGTCAAGGCGGGTGCTGATGTCAGAGTGATAATGACAGCCTCGGCAGCTGATTTCATCACACCATTGACGCTCTCTGTGCTCAGTAAGAATCATGTGATAAGCCAGCTACAAAATGATGCCGGCACCTGGAATAACCATGTGGACCTGGGCATGTGGGCCGATGTGATGCTGATAGCACCTGCTTCAGCCAATACAATAGCTAAGATGGCAAACGGCCAATGCGACAATATGCTGCTCGCCACCTATCTCTCTGCCAAATGCCCCGTGTTCTTCGCTCCCGCTATGGACCTTGATATGTGGAAACATCCCTCTACTCGCAGGAACATAGACTTGCTTCAATCCTATGGCAACCATTTGATACCAGTAGACAATGGTGAACTGGCGAGTGGTCTGATCGGCGATGGTCGTATGGCAGAACCGGAAGTTATGATCACTACGCTATCTGCTTTCATAAAATAAAACAAACAGCTGGTTTCTGTTTCTATTGCTAAATTGGCCTCAGAATATATCCATGCAGCTAACTTCAAAAAAAGTACTAATCACTGCCGGGCCTACCCGCGAACCTATCGATCCGGTCAGGTATATCAGCAATTTCTCTACCGGCAAGATGGGAATAGCTCTGGCAGATGAGTGTGCCAGCAGAGGTGCAGAAGTCATACTCGTGAAAGGGCCTACACAGATCAGGCCCGATAGTCCTAAGGTGAAGGTGATCGATGTGACGAGTGCTGCAGAAATGTATGAGGCTTGCTCACAATATTTTGCCGAAAATGATGTTATCATATTCGCTGCCGCAGTAGCTGATTACACTCCGAAAAACCCGGCTAACACCAAAATTAAAAAGAAGGAAGATGACTTTATGCTTGAACTCATAAAAACAAAAGACATAGCTGCAGAACTCGGTAAGCTAAAAAGGAAAGATCAGATCTATGTAGGATTCGCTTTGGAAACTGACAACGAATTAGAGAATGCCATCTCTAAACTGGAGCGAAAGAATCTGGATATGATCGTGCTAAATTCATTGCAGGACCCGGGGGCGGGATTTCAGCATGATACTAATAAAGTGACCATAGTTGATAAAAGCAGAAATGTGGTTAAATTTGATCTTAAATCAAAAACCGAAGTGGCTGAGGACATTCTCAATTACATCGAAAAGCTCGCATAAATGAAAGTCGCGAAATTCATATATCTATATCTTATTTTGATGTTTCTGCCTGCGGCTTACACAACTGCTCAGGAGCTGCACTGCACGGTGGATCTGAATACACAAAAAATATCAGGAGTAGACCCTTCGACTTTCACCGCATTGAAAAATTCGATTACTGAGTTTATGAATCAGCGTGCCTGGACTCAGGATAACTTCGCACCCGAGGAAAGGATAGAATGCGCTATGTATATCACGCTCGATGGTATCGTATCTCAGGATCAATATACGGGGACGATCACTATTCAGTCTTCACGTCCGGGATATAACAGCAATTACAATTCACCTATTCTCAATTTCCGTGATCTGGATTTTGTATTCACTTATGCAGCTAATACTCCGATAGATTTCAATGTCAATCAGTACACTTCCAATCTTTCTTCCGTGCTCGGTTACTATGCTTATCTGATCATCGGTCTAGATTATGCCACTATGAGCAAAGCGGGCGGTGATAAATATTTCACCATGGCCGAGTTGATCACCAATCAAGTACCGTCCACGGCATCTGATGCTAAGGGTTGGAAAGCATTCGACAGCAATCCACTAACTCAGGGCAAGAATCGATATAACATTATCAGCAGCCTGATGAGTGGTAAATATGATGGATACAAGCAGGCATTATATCAATATCATTTTCAGGGTATAGACCTTTTCTATGATGATCCTTCTACTGCTCGTGCCAATATCTCTGATGCTTTGGAAAAGGTCGACAAAGCTTTCAAGGATAATGCCAATAATGTTTTGCTTATCATGTTTCTGCAGGCCAAAGGCGATGAGATCGTAGGGATATTCGCAGGTGCGGAGCAAAGTGAAAAGACTAAGATCGTAAACATCCTCAAACATCTGGATCCGGCTAATGGTAGCAAGTATGACAAGATACTGAAGAGCTAGATCATTCTTTTTCAATCATGGTAATGACATAAAAAAACCGCCACCTCTGAGAAGTAGCGGTTTTTTAATTTTATACGATCCGAGAAATTAATCCCAGAAACAATATCCATTTTCTGCTATCAGCTTGTCAGCTACAGCGCGACGGATATTTTTTGTATTGATGAATTCTGATTTAGTAAACCTCTTCAGACCCATAGCCATCATACGCAGTTCATCTCCCTCGGCAAAACCAGCGAGAGCAGACCTTCCGGCTACATTGATACGATCCAGCGCATCGAAGAAGAAGCATTTAACCATATCTACATATATCTGAGATGCTTCGAGACCGTGAAGGTTTACGAGTTTTTCTGCGCGAAGCATGGCAGATTCCATTTGTATGATCTCGATCAAAACATCAGCTGCGTGCATCAGGACCTCTTGTTCATGTTCGAGTTTCGTCATCAGCTTTTGAACCGCACCACCAGCGATCAGCAGGAATGCTTTTTTGGCATTCTTCAGCGCTTTTCTTTCGGCACCAAAAATATCATCAGGATCAGGTGAGCTGAAATCAGGAACCGATACGAGTTCTTTCTGTATAGCCATACCCGGAGTCATCAGATCGAGTTTCCCTTTCATTGCAAATTTCAACAAAGCATCGATAGAAAGCATACGATTGATCTCGTTAGTACCTTCGAATATCCTATTGATACGAGAGTCACGATATGAACGTGCCATAGGATACTCTTCAGAGAAGCCATAGCCACCATGTACCTGCAATGACTCATCTACTACAAAATCGAGGACCTCAGAGCCGATCACCTTAAGCAATGCGCACTCTACCTGATACTCTTCGGCACCACCTGTGAGATAGTCTGTCATAGACGCTCCTGCAGATCTCAGTTCATGCTCTTTGTCATTGATCAGACCGCATACACGATATGAAGCAGATTCTGCTACCCAAAGACGTATGGCCATCTCGCCTAGTTTATGCTTGATAGCACCAAACTGTGCGATAGGAGTCTTGAATTGCTGACGCTCATTAGCATATTTCACAGCTACACCCAGAGCGCGTTTGCTGCCACCGAGTACGCCGTTGCAAAGTTTATAGCGACCGATATTCAATATCTGGAATGCTATTTTGTAACCCTTACCAGCTTCGCCAAGAAGGTTTTCTACAGGCACTTTCATGTTATTAAAAAATACCTGACGGGTAGAGGAAGACTTTATACCCATTTTCTTTTCTTCGGCACCGAGGCTCAGCCCTTCGAAGCCCTTCTCAACAATGAACCCTGTGAACTTTTTGTCATCACCATCTATCTTAGCAAATACGATAAAGATGTCTGCAAAACCGGCATTAGTGATCCACATTTTCTGACCGTTCAGGATATAGTGTTTGCCATCTTCAGAAAGCACAGCTTTGGTCTTAGCGCCGAGAGCATCAGAACCGGACCCCGGCTCAGTGAGGCAGTAAGCTGCTTTCAATTCGCCTGTAGCGAGCTTGGGAAGATATTTTTTGCGCTGCTCCTCTGTGCCATAGTAGATGATAGGACAGCTACCGATACCGGTATGTGCACCATAGGACACAGAGAAACCATGTCCGCCACCTAATACCTCTGTGACATAAGAGATAGAGATCAGGTCTTTGCCCAGACCACCGTATTCCTCAGGTACTGCTATACCCAGCAGGCCGAGCGCTCCGGCTTTATCAAGTTTTCCGACAGTGAGCATAGGATCGTGATCCAGTGCATCGAGCTCGGGATCGATCTCCGTTTTAATAAAATCCCTTACCATTTCGCGCATCATTTGCTGCTCTTCGTTGATCTGCTCAGGGATATAACAATCCTCCCAGCTTGAATCTTTGATAAGGAATTCACCTCCTTTCAAAGTTGCCTTTTTTGTAGTGTCTGTTGACGTACTCATTTTTTAGTATTTAGTAGATTAGAAACAGAATTGGTTTTCGGCTATCAGTTTGTCAGCGATCCTTCTTCTGGCCGCTATAGTATTGAATGCATCATATTTAGTAAAACGTTTAATTCCCATGAGCATGATGCGAAGCATATCGCCATCGTTGAATGCAGTGACTGCATGTTTGCCTGACAGATTGATACGCTCCAGTGCATCAGAGATATATGTTCTGGTCAGATCGATCTGCAATGCACAAGCTGTCTCACCCTGAATGCTCACCAGCTTCTCGGTCTTGAGCAATGCTGATTCACAAGCAAACAATTCTATCAGCATATCAGCGATATTCATCATGATCTCCTGTTCTTTATCCAGATTCTGCATGAATTTCTGAACGGCTGCACCTGCTACCATGAGGATAGCTTTTTTAGCATTCTGCAGTGCTTTTCTATCTGCTGCAAATGTATCTTCTGAATCCGGTGTAGAGAAATCTGGCACGCTCATCAATTCTTTCTGTACTGCCATAGCAGGAGTGAAAAGATCGAGTTCGCCTTTCATTGCCTTTTTGACCAGCATACCTACTGAGAGCAAACGATTGATCTCATTAGTACCTTCGAATATCCTATTGATACGGGAATCGCGATATGCACGTGCTACAGGATACTCTTCGCTGAAACCTGTCCCTCCAAATACCTGAACAGCTTCGTCTACTGTATAGTCCGCTACTTCCGATCCAAACACTTTCAGTATGGCGCACTCTACAGAGAACTCCTCAGCAGCGAGCAATTTAGCCTGTACTTTATCAGTGCCTGCGGCGGTAGCAGTTTCTATATAATCATGGATCAGACCGGCTGTACGATAGACAGAAGCATCTACTGCATATATTTTCACAGCCATCTCAGCGAGCTTGTGCTTGATAGCTCCGAATGATGATATAGGTACATTGAACTGGATACGCTCATTAGCATATTTCACTGCTGTAGAGCAGGTCTCTTTTGAACCACCCAAAGCCAGCACACCCAGTTTATAGCGGCCGATGTTCAATACATTGAATGCTATCTTATGTCCTTTGCCGATCTCACCGAGTATATTCTCTACAGGTACTTTTACATTATTGAAAAACACCTGACGGGTAGATGAACCTTTGATACCAAGTTTGTCCTCTTCAGCACCCAATGATATTCCTTCTGCCTTGGCATCGATCAGAAATCCAGTGAATTTCTCTCCATCGATCTTGGCAAAAACAGTGAACAGATCTGCGAATCCTGCATTGGTGATCCACATCTTCTGGCCATTGATGATATAGTGTTTGCCATCTTCGGTCAATACTGCCTTGGTCTTCGCACCTAGTGCATCAGAACCTGAACCCGGCTCAGTGAGACAGTAAGAAGCTTTGATGCTGCCATTCGACAGGCCTGGGAGATATTTCTTCTTTTGCTCTTCAGTACCGAAATACAGAATGGGCAGTGTACCGATGCCGGTATGTGCGGCAAAAGCAGCAGCAAAAGAGTGGCCACATCCCATTTCTTCGTTAATATATGTATCTGTGGCAAAATCAACGCCCATTCCACCATATTCCTCCGGCACTGCAGCACCGAGTAATCCGAGATCGGCTATCTCGTGCAATAGACCTACTACAAGGCCTGGCTCTTGCTTATCTATTTGCTTTAAATTTGTAAGCACACGGGTAGCGATAAAATCCGCCGTAGATTGTGCTATCATCTTTTGCTCCTCGGTGATCTCTTCCCTGATATAAGTATTAGCCGGAGATGATTCCTTTACCAGGAATTCACCGCCCTTGAGATCTACCTTTTTTTCTGTGAGAGTTGACATAATAATAGATTTTAGATTATAGACGTTAGACAATAGACAATGCCAGTGTTTCCGTCTTTGGTTATTAATTGATTTTTAATGTTTCTTTAAATACGCGAATCATTTTTTGAATCTCTTCCAATTCTGATAAAACAGGTAGAAGTAATTTTTCTTTTACAAGACCCAACTCACCAGCGATCACCAGTTGGGTATACACTTCAAACGATGAACCAATTGCTATACCAAGAAAGTGATTAAACTCCTTATTTGTATTTCGACCGGCACCTTCTGCAATGTTTGAAGCAATTGACACAACAGCTCTCTTTATTTGACTCGTCAATTCATAGCGTTCAGACGAAGGGAAAGCAGCAACGATTTCATACATATTTACTGCCACTTTAATAGACCTCTTCCAAATATGTAATTCTCTATAATTATGCATTGGTCTAATGTCTATTATCTATCGTCTAAAGGCTTCTTAACTAATGAATTCATAGATACCAGCAATACCCTGACCACCACCGATACAAGCCGAGGCCATACCGTATTTGCTGCCACGACGGCGAGCTTCATTATACAGCTTCTGAGTGAGCCATGCACCAGTACATCCCAGCGGGTGTCCGAGTGCGATAGCGCCACCGTTCACATTGAGTTTTGCGGTATTGAGACCCAGCTCCTGGATCACTGCGAGTGACTGAGATGCAAAAGCCTCGTTGAGCTCGATGAGGTCAATATCATCCAGTTTCAGACCTGCTTGTTTCAGCGCCTTCGGTATCGCAGCTACCGGGCCGATACCCATGATAGTAGGATCAACTCCTACAGATGCGGAAGTGATAAGACGAGCGATAGGTTTCAGGCCAAGTTCATTGACCATTCTTTCGCTCATTACCAGTACGAATGCAGCACCGTCAGATGTCTGAGATGAGTTTCCGGCAGTGATGGTACCGTTCACTTTGAATACCGGTTTCAATGCGGCAAGGCCTTCTACAGAGGTATCTTTGCGTGGACCTTCATCAGCACCTACAGTTGCTTTTCTTGATTTCTTCTTAACTCCGTCGAAGTATACTTCCTCTACTTCTATTGGCACGATCTCTTCTTTGAATTTACCTGCTTCGATAGCGGCAAAAGCTTTGACGTGAGAGTTGTATGAAAATTCGTCCATAGCCTGACGGGTGATGCCATATTTTTCAGCTACGAGCTCGCCTGTGAGACCCATGCCGATATAGTATTCAGGATTTGTCTTTGCTACTTCGTAGTTCGGTACTGTTTTGTAACCTACTGTAGGTACGAGCGACATAGATTCTGCTCCACCTGCTATGATACATTCTGCCATGCCCGAACGGATCTTGGCAGTAGCCAGTGCGATGGTCTCGATACCTGAACCGCAATAACGGTTGACAGTGAAAGCCGGTACATTGACAGGCAGTGAACGCAACGCTATCCAGCGTGCCATTTGCAGACCTTGTTCAGCCTCAGGTACTGCATTACCTACGATGAGGTCGTCGATTCGTGTAGGGTCGAGACCAGGTACTCTTTTGAGCAGTTCAGTGATAGCGTAGTAACCCAAGTCTACAGGAGATGTAAATCTGAATCCTCCTCTCTTTGATTTTCCGATGGCGGTGCGGCAACCTGCCACTATATAAGCTTCTTGCATAATGTAGATTTTTAGAACCAAGAGTCAAGAATCAAGTCAATGACAATGACTTTGGTTTTGTTTTTTAATTTTTTATTGTGTTTGTAATGTTTTACTAAATCCGAAAATTAACTTTTGTACTTCGTTTACTTTGTCTATAATAATATCGAACTCATTTTTGTTTATATACTCCAAATCAAAACACAGAATTAATTGTGTTTCTAATTCAAAAGAAGAACCAATTGCGATGCTCAGAAATCTAGCAAAATCCTTATCGGAGTTTTTGCCTGACCCTTCTGCTATATTCGATGGTATTGAAATAACAGACCTTCTTATCTGTGAAGTCAAACCATATGTTTCTCCTTTCGGAAATTTATTTGAAAGAACATAAACACTTTTAACAAGCTCTCTTGACTTCTGATTCTAGTTTCTCAATGGCTTTCCGCTAGTCAATATTGACTGGATACGCTCGAGGGTTTTCTTCTCACCGCAAAGTGACAGGAATGCTTCTCTTTCGAGATCCAAGAGATATTGTTCAGTCACTTTAGACTCGCTGGTCAGGTCACCACCGCAGAGTACGTAAGCGATCTTTTTAGCGATCAGCATATCGTGTGCGCTGGCATAGCCACCTACATTGAATGCTGCTGCACCTGCATAGAGGGCCGCGAGACCTGTACGGCCGAGTACTGTGATGTCAGTGCGCATAGGCTTCTGTACATATCCGTCTGCTGCGAGTTCCAATACTTTTTGTTTTGCTTCTGCGAGTACACGTGATTGATTTACTACTACGAAGTCTTTCTTCCTATCGAGTACGCCTACAGCAAATCCCTCATATGCTGAAGTGGCAACCTTAGCGGTAGCTATAGCCTGAAATTTTTCAGCAAGAGTAGGTATCTGAGGATCGCCTGCGAAGTATGCATCAGATGCACGCAGTGCCAATTCCTTAGTACCACCGCCGCCAGGTATCAAACCCACACCGACCTCTACGAGACCGATATATGTTTCTGCAGATACTGCTGCTGCATCGCTGTGCATGGTAAACTCGCATCCACCCCCGAGTGTCATACCGTGAGGCGCTGCGACGACCGGTATAGATGAATAACGGCAACGGCCTGTGCTATGCTGGAAGGCGCGGATAGCGAAATCCAGTTCATCATAATCCTGCTCGATAGCCATCATGAATATCATGGCGAGGTTAGCACCGGCAGAGAAGTTAGGGCAGTCGTGACCGAGTACTACTCCTTTCCAACCTTGTGCCTCTGCGAGGTCTATGGCCTTATTGATACCCTCGAGTACACCGCCACCGAGAGCGTTCATCTTAGTACTCCATGATACGTTCAGTACGCCATCGCCGATATCGTCGATACGGGCATCCTGATTTTTCCAAACTGCTTTTTGAGTAAAGACATTATCCATGATGATGAATGCCTCACGACCCGGAATAGATTTGTATGATTTTGAATTGATGTCATAGTATTTTCTGACACCATTCTCTACAGTGTAGAATGTTTTGAAACCACCTGCGAGCATTTCGTCTACCCATGCGCCGAGTTTAAAACCGGCAGCTTTGATATCGCCGATGATCTTCTCCACGCCAATGATATCCCACTGTTCGAATGGTCCTAGTTCCCAGCCGAAACCTGCGCGCATAGCATCATCGAGGCGATACAGTTCGTCAGATATTTCAGGGATACGGTTAGATACATAAGCTGATACATAGCTGGTCAGTTTTTTGAGAAACTCACCGTGTTTATCAGTTTGTTTAGAAACCGCTACGAGGCGTTTCTTAGTGTCTTCTATGGCTTTCAGCTCGGTAGTAGCTGATTTTGTCTTGGCAGATGGTTTGTATTCGAGCGTCTTCCAGTCGAGTGTAACGAAAGATTTTTTGCCATCAGCAGATTTGCTTTTCTTAAAGAAACCCTGACCTGATTTATCGCCCCACCATTTATTTGCATCCATGGTCATGATCCAATCAGGCACCTGCATTACGTCGCGCATTTCGTCGTTTGGCAGATTGTCGTAAGCGCCTTTCATTACTTTGATCATGGTGTCGAGACCTACCACATCTGTGGTACGAAATGTAGCAGACTTAGGCTTGCCGATCAGCGTGCCTGTCAGTGCATCTACTTCATCGATGGTCATATCCATTTCCTGCATCAGTTTGATAACTGCTGCTATGCTGAATACCCCTACACGGTTTGCGATGAATGCTGGCGTATCTTTGCATAAAACAGTTTGTTTGCCGAGATATACATCTCCGTAGTTCATCAGAAAGTCTACCACCTCAGGATGGGTCAGTGTAGTAGGGATGATCTCGAGCAATCTCAGATAACGAGGAGGATTGAAGAAGTGGCTGCCGCAGAAGTGCGCTTTGAAATCATCGCTTCTTCCTTCGGTCATGAGGTGGATAGGTATACCTGATGTATTTGAAGTGATCAGCGTGCCCGGTTTACGGAACTGCTCGATCTGTTCGAATACGCTCTTTTTGATATTGAGGTTTTCTACTACCACCTCGATCACCCAGTCAGCATCTTTGATCAGGTTCATGTTGTCGGTGAAGTTGCCCGTAGTGATACGATTGGCAAAACCCTTATCATATATAGGAGATGGATTTGACTTGAGTGCAAAAGCCAGAGCATCGTTGACCACTTTGTTGCGCACTGCCGGTTTCTTCAGATCCTCCTCGCTGGCATCGCGTGGGATAATATCCAGCAGAACGACCGGTAGTCCGATGTTAGCAAAGTGCATGGCTATTCTCGAACCCATGACACCGGAACCGATCACGGCGACTTTCTTTACTTTACGGTTCTTGGCGGTGGTCACTGCCACGGCCTTCTTTTCTGACAAAGTTGATTCCATATTTTAATTTTCAATTAATGAATTATCAATTTTCAATTGTGTGAAACACCCAATGATCACCGATCTTTAATTTTTTTATTTGTTGAATGAATAATACTGGTCAATATTTTAATGATCTCTTTTATTTCATTTAATAACTCTACACAATCAGGATAGTTTGTTGAATGCTGACAAATCAGCAACCAATACTTCGTCTCCTCTGCTTCCTTTGCTGCTATTTTCATTTTATGAGCAAAGTCCCTAATACTTTCAGCACTTTATGCTTCCCTGACATTGGCACCTATTGAAGTACCCGACCTCAGCAGTTGCCTTTGTATCACATACTTTCTTTCGCTTTCCAGCTTTTCAGCATATATCACTATGTCTAGTGCAAATTGAAAAGAACGCTTTACTACTATATTTTCCCGCTTGTTTTCTTCTGTATTCATTGGTCATTGAAAATTCAACAATTGATAATTACATAAAACGAACGGTCGGTCAATTTTTGGTTTCCATTTCTACCCTGCGGCTCACATTGCCTTTTTCGAGGCGATTGAGTATACGTTTGGTCGTGTTCTTCAAGTATGAATGGTCATTAAAAACACGCGAAAACATAAGGCTACCCTCGATCTCAGCCACACTACGCTCTGCCAGCTCATTAGCTATTTCTTCAGGATATTTGTCCAGATATATGGTTTTGACGGCATGAAAGAAATCGGTAAAAAAATAACGTACCAATTCAGCGAATTCCGGTACCATCAGGGCACTTTCGACCCCTACGTTGCCCATCAGAGAGCCTGTTTCTTCATTGAGGAATATCTCCTGCGCCGCTTCAAATAGCTTTTCAAGCCTGTCGTTAGGGCTCAGGCTCTTGTCATAGGCCAGTGAAAATACCTTGCTTTTGAAGAACTCATGGACGAAACGGATCACTTTTTTCATCAGATCTTCCTTACTCGGAAAGTAATGATAAAGTGACCCCTTCTGAAGACCGCAAGCTGCTGCTATATCTGCCATTGAGGTATGATAATAGCTTTGCTTTCTGAATAACTTCAGAGACTGAATGATGATAAATTGTTCGTCTACTTTTTGTTTTGGCATATTGCTTTAATCAGGTCTGCAATAGGATAGAATTACCCTCTGCTTTTCTAACTAATACGAACCTAAAGAGGTTTTTTTAATTTACCAAACGATTGGTAGGGAAAAATAATTAAAAAGAGAATTTTTAAGGTGAACTGCTTTTATCATAACATCTACCACAACTTTACGGTAAATGCCCCATAATTGAAGTTTTGAATGTATAAGCTTAGTTGAAGGGCTTGATAAGTGGACACAAAGCTCTGAGGGTCAGCTAGCGCTTAATTATACATATTAGCTGGAAATGACGGATGCTTTGCCTGGCTGGGATCGAAAATTGGGTTCTCGCCGGGGAAAGTGTGAAAGGGAATAATTTTGATCAGGACGGCTATATTTCAAAATGCGCCCTTAAACTAAGTACATGCACAGGCCCCCGAGCGCTATTGTAGGCAGGGTTTAGTATGAACTGATAGTCGGGCGAGATCGTCATCATCAGATAGTGAAGATTGTACTGCAGCTCCAGTATACATTCGGGGCTGATGCCATTCGGATAATGCCCCAGTCCGTCACCTATTATAAATCCGTAGCCGCCCGCTTTGAGATAGTTGCCATGATCTTTCGACAGGCCATTGATGGATATCGCCACACGAAATTTATCATCCGGTCTTTTGATCTTATCACATGCCAGAAAGGCGCCCACACAGAGTGATTCGTCTATCTCGGTATACATCCATGTTTCTCTTTTGCCGTCATTCCACGAAGCTCTGGCGAAGATCATATTCTTCTTCGCTATGGTCATTTCCCAGTTGAGCACCACTCCCCATTTGCCATAATATGGTCCACCTTTGCCCCTGAGTTTATCCATTGCAGGCGAAACGAGGTGCGATGAGCTGTCATTGAGAGACGTAGGTGAACCCACCACTTCCCTATTAGCCAGAGAGGTGTCATTTTGTAAGCTTCTGATGGCATCTGCATAAGATCCCATTCTAGCATGGTTAGCAAATCCCATGATCTTTATGAAATTCGTAAAATCTTTTTTGAGAGGTATGATCACCTCTAAATTTTCGCCATGTGCATCAGCATAGTTTTGAGGTGTGGGCATGAACCCATCAGCGACAGGTCCGTTAGACCATAGTGAATTGACAGCCGTGCAAAAACGTAAAATGAATTGCTTCTTCACCACTTTCACAGATAGGGCATAGGTGTATCCGCGGGTATTGGACGGATAGTCCCAAGCTCCGGCATCCATCATCGACCAGTTGAGCAGGCTACCTTTTGGATCATGGCTTGTCACATTCTGATCAAATATGTCGCTGAGGCTAAACTTGCCTAATGTAATGATGATACGTTCTTCGGGTACCATTCTGGCCAGGATATTTTGATCTTCAGGCCTGAATGTCTGTTTTTTGGATAGCGGTATGATCTGTCTGAAAAATAGGCGCGCGATGTATACCGATGGTGCAGCAGATCCTACTCTGAATGTTTCTCCGTTTGAGAATCCGGCTATACCGGTAGCTCCCGAAAACCCTGAGCCTGCTGCTACCTCCGGGTTGAAATAAAACTCACCGTTCTTCCATATTTTTGCCCCGAAATAGACCGTGGTCGTAGAAGACAGATTGTTCTCTGCATTGCTGTTCAAAGATTTATCACCCCCCGCTACTGAAGAATGAAATGCAGGATGGTACTGCATTACAAAGGTCTGCTGAAAATGCAGAGAGGTCGGTTTGAGATTTAAAGAATCCTGTGCAGATGCATATACTGAAAGGATGATAAAGGCAATTGTGTAGATTTTTTTCATGAAGTCGTTTTAGGTTTGCCGGCTTGAATTAGATCGGCGGATTTATTTTTAGCAAAATATATATTTAATTTACAATTGTCATCTTATAGTCTTATGACGGGGCTACATATTTTACCCCGCGAGATGTCAGTAGTCCATGTTTTGGGACAGATAGCAGCTTTGTGCAGGTATATCTCTTTAAGCGGTATACTCACATTGTTTACTTTTGCATAGCACATCTTCCATACTTTACGTATAAACAAAGAGTGAAATATTTTTTGATACTTATTCAGGTGGCACTCACCATAGCGGCGCAGGGGCAGATACTCGATCTGGATCTGGAGTGTCCGATCGTGTATCCTCGCGACTATATCCTTAAGAATGAGATAGGCAGTATATCATTCGTGCAGTCTGGTGGCAATATCAAAAAAGAAGTCAAAAAACATCAGAACGCAGTTACGACCTATTTTTTTGATTCGACCGGAACGGCTTTCATCAAAGTGCTAAATGATGTGGGTGGATTCACAGATACTTTTATGATGAACGGTATGCGTTGCCAATTTAAAAATGACCCTGACTCGAGATTCTATGAAGGCAATATTTTCTGCAATGACAAGGGTATGATACTGGCCAATCAAACAGAGAAGAGTAGTTTTTTCTATCGCTACGACAGCCTCGATCGTCTGCGAGAGTCCATACAGATAGACCGTGAGGAAGATGAAGAATCCAATGTGGTTTTGATCAGGTACCAGTTTGACTCTTTGGGACATATAGACACGATCGTGGAGAAAGAAGGAACACTGAGATATAATCTCGGCATCAGGCAGATGGATACTATCTACAAGTCCACGAATATCAGAGCGATTCGCTATGCGGGCGACAGGATGAATGCAGTAGTGACTTTCACAAATAATAATCGCGAGCAAACCATAGCCGCATCTACTTATAAATATAAATACAAGGGTGATAAACTGGATCAGGTAGAGCTATATATCGGTACGGAAAAAAAGCCGATCTATACCCTCAAAGTACTCAGGACAGAGCCGATAGAAAAATAGAAAAACTCCAGGTCATGATACATGTGGCCGCAGGTCTGTTATAGCTGTTCTAAAATCATATATTTGCAACCGTCAAAATCAAAGATATGTCAGTAGTCAGAATTGGTACTATCCAGATGAGTTGTGTGGCAGACAAGGCCGCAAACCTCAGCAAAACGATGGAGCAGATCAGAATAGCTGCCTCCAAAGGGGCTCAGATCATTTGCCTTCAGGAGTTGTTTACATCGCTTTATTTCTGTGATGTGGAAGATCATGATAATTTTCTGCTGGCAGAAGCCATACCCGGCCCATCTACGGATGCACTCTCCAAGATCGCCTCTGAGCTCAATGTGGTGATCATCGCATCTCTGTTTGAGAAAAGAGCACAGGGCCTCTATCACAATACTACAGCTGTGATAGATGCAGACGGCAGCTATCTGGGCAAATATCGCAAGATGCACATACCCGACGATCCGGGTTATTATGAGAAGTTTTATTTCACACCCGGCGACACGGGATACAAGGTTTTTAAAACCCGCTACGCCACAGTCGGCGTGCTGATCTGCTGGGATCAGTGGTACCCCGAGGCCTCTCGAATCACCGCTTTGATGGGTGCTGAGATATTGTTTTACCCTACAGCTATCGGCTGGGCTCACAGACAGGATGCGGAAACCAATATCGAGCAGTATAATGCATGGCAGACCATTCAGCGTTCACATGCCGTGGCCAATGGTGTGCCGGTGGTAAGCGTAAATCGTGTGGGCGATGAGGGCGAAATGAAATTCTGGGGCGGCAGCTTCATTGCCAATCCATTTGGAACATTATTATATAAGGCCTCGCATGATGATGAGGAAACGGTGGTCACGGAGATCGATATGGCGAGATCCGAATATTATCGCACTCACTGGCCCTTTCTGCGAGACAGAAGGATAGACAGCTATCAGGATATCACAAAGAGATTCATTGATAATGACTAATCCAGAACAACATTCAATCAGACATTCATGAAAGAAGTGATGAAAACACCGGCTCAGCTGGGTTATAGTTTCCCTGCTGAGTGGCACAAGCATACCGCTACATGGCTCAGCTGGCCCCATAAGGAAGCAAGCTGGCCGGGCAAGATCCATACCGTTTATGCGCCTTACTCTAAGTTTATCAAAGCTGTCAGTCAAGCAGAATTTGTATGCATCAATGTGGCAGATGCTGTAATGGAAGCTTTTGCCAAAGAGCAATTGCAGAAAGAAGATGTGGATCTTAAGCAAATAAAATTCTTTCATCATCCTACTAATGACGCATGGTGCCGGGATCACGGTCCGGCGTTTCTGATCAATCCTGATGCTGCTGAAAAAAAGATCATCGTGGATTGGGGATATAACGCATGGGGAGATAAATATCCGCCTTACGATCTAGATGATGTCATACCTACATTGATAGCGGAGAAATATAAAATACCTGTGTATCATCCGGGCATAGTGATGGAAGGTGGCTCCGTAGAGTTTAACGGCAAGGGGACACTACTCACCAGCACCGCTTGTCTGCTCAATCCCAACAGAAATCCGCATCTCGATCAGGCTCAGATAGAGCAATATCTTTATAACTATTATGGTGTCAAACAGATACTATGGGTCAGCGAAGGTATAGTGGGCGATGATACAGACGGGCACATAGACGATACGGTCAGATTCGTAAATGAGGATACGGTAGTGACTGTGGTGGAGCACAATAAAAACGACGGAAATTATCAGCTTCTTCAGGAGAACCTAAAAGAGTTGAAACAAATGCGATTGCTAAACGGGAAGCAGTTAAATATTATTGAACTGCCCATGCCATCGGCGGTGATCTATGAAGAGCAGAGATTGCCAGCATCGTATGCTAATTTCTATATTTCAAATGCAGTTGTAGTGGTGCCGACCTATCGTGATAAGAATGATGTAAAAGCATTGGATATCCTCACTGCATGTTTCCCTGACAGAAAGGTGATAGGTATCGATAGTACAGATGTGATCTGGGGTTTGGGTAGCTGGCATTGCCTGAGCCAGCAGGAGCCTGCGGTATAAATTTACTTTTTCTCTTCCTGTGCTTTCTCTTTCTTGATCTTCCTTATCTCGTCTCTCCTTATTCCTGTTTTCTTTGAGATGGCACCTACTTTCTCACCACTATCGAGCATTTCTTTGATGATCTCTTTATCATTTTTCTGAATGATCTGATCCTTGACGGGTATGTCTTTTTGAATTTTTGAGGGTGCAGCTACTGTGCTACTGGCAGGCGGGGCAAGGGCCCGGCTGATACGAATATAAGCCCATGACAGTAGGCCTGTCACGATCAATAATATAGCGATGGTAGTATAAAGTCTTCTTTGCTTTCTTTTTTTGCTTGGCATCTTAGCTCCTCAATAGGGGCAAATATCTGCCTCTTCGCTTACCATTTTGCCGCATTCTCTGCACTGTACTAACGCCATTGTATATTTATTTCCTGCGAAAATAAAATAAACATTCGGTATCTGTATTCAGAAGCGATCAATTGTAAAATTACATCCTGATATGATCAATGTACGATACTGATCTTTTGTACATATCCTGACTCACCCTCTGGTGTAGCTCTGAAGATGTATTCACCTGCGGGCAATTGCGCTGTAGGGATATTAACCTCACCATGCTGTGAGGTAGTCATCGAGTAAAGTACTTTTCCGGTGATATCCAAAAGCTCCAGTGTAGCCTGTTTGCCGGCATCTCCGTCTAGCTGACATGCCAGATGGTCGTTAGCCGGGATCGGGAATACTTGTATGAAATTTGACGTTGATATTTGTCCTATTCCGCTTGGCAGATTGACTAATATATAGTTTGTTCTGGTTTTGGTCGATGAGGCCGGTATAGTGCCACCGGCAGGAGCAGTAGAGGTCAGTGAGACAGTATATAATCCGGGTGCCGTAAATTGTACCTGAGGTATCTGTGAACCGGTATCTGTGCCTGACACAAAGTGGAAGGTATTTGGAGTGATGGAATAGTCGTAAGTAGTTCCTGATACATTGGGTCTGACGGTGGGCGTAATGGTGACTGTATCTGCGGTAGTGCAGACTGTTTTATTAGCTGTAAAATTGATTCTGAGGTTGAACTGAGGAGGTATGAATCTCACATTATCCCTGAATTTTTCGCTGGTTGGTATGAAAACGCCGAAAAGGTCAAAACCGGATACTTCCAGTACAGGTATCTTGACACCATTTGCCAGCCATTTATAGGTGACAGTAGGCAGAGGAATACCAATAGAAAGTCCGAGAGCGGTCAGATTGATCGAGTCTACCTCGGTGAGTACAGATTTCAGGCGCAGACACTGGAAAGTATCAAACGGAGTGATCACGGTACCCCATCCGTCTACCGTATTGGTACGTGTACCCACCTGATGCACTCCGGCTACAGATGGGACACTGATATTAACATCATATGGAGACACATCTACCCGTCCGTAGGTAAGTGGAAATTGATAAACCTTATCAGGTATGGTATAGACAGTAGGAAGAGGGATACCACTATATGAAGCACCTATCCCGTTGATCTCAAGATAGGAATTGCTGGTTTTATAGAAATCATATGCATTGGTCAGGCTCAGCTGGCTGAAATTGATCTTATTGGTAGAAGGAATACCGTAATCTGTCAGACCGAAAAACAAGCCATAAAGTATATTTAATGAGAGTGCCGATTTAAAAGTATCAATGCCCTGACCGTTGGCTACCAGTGATGAAAAATTCCAGGTATAATTCGGACCGGTATTCGTAAAATTAAGAATCGTACTCGTGGTGCTGTAGCGAACTGTATCTTTGAATACAGGCATATCATTTTTTGTGATAGTGATCTGACTGAATGAGGCAACCGACATAATGATCAGAAAGAAAAGACCGTAGATTTTTTTCATTTCGCTTAGAATTAAGATTTTAATATCAACTGGTTGATTTATTTGTGATTTATTTTTCCGGAATTCTAAATATAGATAATACGTTTAGTTCTGCGGTTAGATTATCAAACAATTATTACAATAAATTCAGTCTATGAAGTTATTTTTCCTTTAGATGATATGCAAATCTCAAGAGATGACATATATCATTAATTCGCAGGCTTTCTTTTGACCACTTTCAGACTATCAGCGGGATATGTGGCCTTGATGGAATCGTGCAGAGAATTTGCCCAGTCGGCTACCAGCTTTCGCTGACCTTCATCCAATTTGGCATAGCTGTGAATGATAGTATAGGAAGTGATGGGCATATCGCCTTCATTTACCTCTTTCGCTATTTTTTCGAGTTTATGATATTGGCGACCGATCCTGTATGCAGCGAAATTATTGAAGTTCAGTTCTCTCTTGCCCTCACTGATGTGATCTTCGAGCCACCATGCTACAGGTTGAATATTAGCGTACCACGGATACTCGGTATGATTGCTGTGGCAGTCTGCGCAGGACGCTTTCAGAATGGATTTGACCGTATCGGGCATAGGATATTTAGTACAGATATCGTTTGTAACCTCACCGGACAGATTGCGGGCCGGATGTACAAATTGAATAGCTACTAATGTGATCGCCAATACTATTAGCGCATAACTGATGATCTTTTTCTTCATAGTCAATATTACTGATTTTTCGGATTATTACCAATGATAAAGCCGGCATAATAGCCGGCTTTATACTTAATCAAAATATGTTTTGTATCTCTTACTCTTTCACGATTTTGAATGTAGCTGATTGAGTTTGATTTTCCAGTTGTAATATATATAAACCTGTGCTGAGAGTGCTCATATCCACTGTAGCATTAGTAGCATCAGCAGCTATTGTGCCCATATTATATTTGCGTCCATCCAGACCATATATATTATAGGTCAGTGTATTTACAGGGCTGTTGATCCTTATGTTCACCTTGCCTGTGGTCAGCGTAGGATATACCTCAAGCGCAGTAGCCAGTGAAGGGTCATTGATACCGACATTACTATAGTTAAATGCATTTGACGTGCTGATACAATTAGAATTGACAGTCACTGCCACCGTATAAGCGCCTGATGTGGTAGCTGCATAGCTTATGAAAGTAGCACCCGGTATTGCTGTGCCATTCAGATACCATTGGTAGCTGATAGCACCGGATGGAGAAGCTTTGAGTACATGACCTGTGGCGGTGATGCTTGAAGCAGGACAGTTCGCACCCTCAGTGATCGTGACCGGAGTAGCGACGTTGTTTTTATCTCCGCTGCTGCTACCGTTACCATTCACTGCATTCATTACACCATATATTACTACTGAGCCTGTACCTGATGCAGGTGCAGTCCAAGGTATTGATTCGACATAAGTAGTACCGTTTCCGCCCGAACCGCTAGTCGCAGCTATACGGCTACTCTGCTCTACCAGATCCATCGGCAAGCCTGAATTGGCTGCAGTGGTCAGCTGTACATTGGTTGGCATACTGCCCCATGTACCGGCACCTACTGCACCGCTTGTACCGGCATTTGTAGATTGTACTACAGCTACTTGAAAGCCAAATGAAGAAAGAGTGGAAGTTGTACCATTAGTAGCAGCTATTTTTACGGTATATGCCATTCCCGGAATATAAGTGGTCACAGGAACTCCAGCTGAGTCCAGTTCTACTGTAGTAGCAATACTGCTTGAGAAACCATGGCAGCTACAACCGCTTGAGCCTGTAGCACCTGTGCCATCGCCTCCGGCCCGCGCTGCATATCCTGAGCGATAACTACTAAGTAATACGGATACTAATCCTACAAAGACAAAAAGTACAATCTTCTGTTTCATTAAATAATTTTTTTAGGTGGTTAAGTTTAATGCGCTGAAATTATGCAAACTGAATGCCAATTACATACAAAAGATATCAGTTTGAACACATAAATTTTAAATGCATTTATTAAAAACTCATTAGAGGAATTTATGAGCTAAATATCAATATACTACACTACCTAAATATTAATAATGCATTAGAAAATAATTTATGAATGGAGCGATGTATTATAAT